>JBBRYY010000175.1:0-4572 GCA_038237245.1 Gemmatimonadales bacterium
GGCGACGACGTCCGGATGCTCCCAGAGGTACGATGCTCCCGGGTGCTCCTCGGTGAGCGATGACGCCGAACCCGGGGCGACGGGATAGCCGCATCCCGCGAGACGAAGGCGCGCCTGCTCGGTGAGCTGGACGATCGTCGCCGAGTCTTCGGGCATGTCGGGACTCGCCGACATGTTGTGCAGCACCACGGGAATCACGGCGATCGTCGGTCGTGACGGCGCGGGTCCGGCGGCGACGAGAAGGAGAACGAGGACGATAGCGAAGGGCCGCGTATGCGCGCGCATCATGATCACCGCGACGGCCCCTTGAGCTCCGGAAGGATCGCGGTGTTCTGCCCGTTTACGATCTGCCACTTCGCGTCCGCGCCCTTCTTCAGCACGTACACCATGCGCGTTCTGAGCACGCCCTTCCCGTCGGCGCCCATCTCGCTCGCCTGAATTCCCGGCGGAAGCGCCGTGTAGCCGGATACCGCGTGCTCGTAGTGCGCGATCGCCAGCTCCGGCATCACCCACACGATCTTCTGTACCGACACCGAGTCGTGCGAATCCTTGAAGATCGTCGCGAAGATGCGCGTCGTGATCTCCTCGATGGCCGGCTGTCCGCTGAACGGTGTGCCGAGGATGTTGATGAACTCGGCCGACGGCACGAAGGCCGCGGCCCACGCCTTCGCGTCGTGGCGGTTCCACGCCGCGGCCTGGTCGGCGATGATCGCGCGGATCTCCGCTTCGGCGTCGGCGCTGGCAAGGATATGATCTGCGCTCATGAGGCGCGTCTCCTGTGCGAGAAGGGTGGGATAATACGTGGTGGGCGCGAGAGAGAGAATCGCGGCGACGATGGCGGTCCTGGTTGCAGACATGGGGGCTCCGGAGCTCGTGGCACACAAAGGGCCTTATGACACTCTTGTGTCATAAGGCAAAAGTAGTATACTTTTCTCCCATGGCAACTGCAAGAGCCTCCACCGAGCGGGTTCAGCAAAAGGGGCGTACCCGCACCGCGCTCCTCGCAGCGGCCGTGCGCCTGCTCACGAGCGGGGCGCAACCCACCGTCGCCGAGGTCGCAGATGCGGCGAGCGTCTCCCGCCGCACGGCGTACCGCTACTTCCCCTCGCAGGAGCAGCTGCTCGCGGAGGCGGCGCTCGAGGGCGTGCGCGGGATCATGGTCCAGGCGATCGAAGGCGAGAGGGGGACTGGTCGCGACGTCGCAGACATCGAGGGGCGGCTTGATCGCGCAGTGCAGGCGATGCAGCGCAGCGCGGCCGGCAACGAGCAGCTCCTCCGCACCATGATCCGCCTCACCGTCACTGCGCCCGCCGCGCCATCAGGCGCCGACGCCACCGTCCCGAAGCGCGGCTACCGACGCATCGAGTGGATCGCCCTCGCGCTCGCCCCCGTGAAGAAGAAGCTCGGCAAGAAACGCTACGAACGCCTCGTCTCGGCGCTCGCGACCTGCATGGGGATCGAAGCGCTGATCGTCCTCCGCGACCTGCGCGGACTCTCCGAGGTCGACGCCGAGGAGGTGTCGCGCTGGTCGGCGAGGACGCTGCTGCGCGAATCACTGCGCGATGCGGGGCAACGGCGAGGGAAGAAGTAGCGTCTGCTCGCGCGAGCTCCGCGAGCGGCTATTCGTGCCGGATCGCCTCGATCGGGCTCATTCGTGCGGCGCGCAGCGCGGGGTACGTCCCGAACACGAGCCCGATGAAAAGTGCGCTTCCCACTGCGACGACGATCGTCATCCACGAAAAGCCCGCGCGAAAGAACGGCGCATTCGCCTCCACCCTGATGATCGCCGTCACGCCGAACGCGGCGATCAGCCCGAGCAGCACGCCGATCGCGCTCCCCGCGCCAGAGATCGCGACGGATTCCGTGAGAAACTGCAGCATCACGTCGCGGCGCTGTGCGCCGATCGCCTTCCGCACGCCGATCTCGCGCGTCCGCTCCGTCACACTCGCAAGTAACACGTTCATGATCCCGATCCCGCCCACGAGCAGAGAAATTCCGGTGAGGGCGGCCATGAACAGCTTGAAGATCAGTATCCCCTGCTCCGCTTGCTCGACGCGCGCCTTCTGCGTATGGATGTCCATCTTCGCCAGTCGTGCATAGTGGCGCGCCGCCCAGTCCTCGGCCGCCGCCTTCAGCTCATCGACCTTCTCCACCGATGCGGCACGGAGGAGGATCGTCGACGGGCGCGGCGGATCCGACGCAGGGAAGATCTTCCGCCCGGTCTGGAAGGGGACGTAGGCATCGTAGCCGACTTCCCCAGCGTACGCCGCGAGCACACCGATCACCTCCATCGCCACGCCGTTCACGCGCACCGGCTGATTGATGAGCCGTCGCGGGTCTGCGCCCATGACGAGCTCGCGCGCGAGCTTCTGGCTGAGGATGACGACGGCGAGTCCATGCTGCGCCTCGACATCGGTAAAGAATCTCCCTTCGGTGAGCGTCATGTGATGAAACTCATCGGCGCGGGAGAGCACCCCGGACACCGAAGTCGCGCGCCGTTTGCCGTTGTGCGGGTAGTCGACCATCACTGCGGCCTTCTCGAAGAGCGAGACGCCGCTCGCGTGCGTGAAGGTGGCGACGTCTTCCGCGTCGGCCGGCGTGAAGACCGGATAGCCGTGCACCGGAATGCGTTCGCCATCGACCTCCTGATACGTCCTCGGTGCGACGGACACGGTCTGCACATCGGTGAGGTGCTCGAGCTGCGCGCGCGCGGCGGCCTGCATCCCGTCGCCGAGTGAGAGCACGGCGACGAAGGAGGCGACGCCGATGATCACGCCGAGCGTGGAGAGCAGCGTGCGGAGTGGATTGGCGAGGAGCGCGTCGCCGCCGATGCGGAGGGCGGTGGCGGCTTTGTAGAGGGGCATGTGCCTGTTGGTGAAGGTCGAGCGCGAAAGAGAGCGTCTCTCGCTTTATACGGCAAAGTACTTTTCGAGTTTCAACCGATGGCGTCTCCCCGCGTGAGCCGCCGCCAACTCAGCCCAACCCCAGCTGCTCTGCCAACGCCGCACGGTACCCCCGGCTGACCTTGAGCTTGGCCCCGCCCTGCACCACCAGAATGTACTCCCCGTGCAGATACGGCTCGACCCGCACGATCCGCGCGATATTCACGATCGTCGACCGATGGATACGTGCGAATCGGCTCGCATCGAGCAGCTCGAGCAATTCGTTCATCGATTTCCGGATGACGTGCGTCGTCGTCCCGATGTGCGCCGTCACCGAGTCCCCGGATGCCGCGATGTAGTCGATCTCCTTCGCAATGATGAAGTGCACCGAGCCGTCGACGCTCACTGCGATGCGGTCGAGTCCTTTCGCCTTCGCCACGCCGGTCGCGGACTGTGGCGCGCCGGCATCGAGCTCGCGCCCCAGCGCCTGCACCCGCTTCACGAACGACTCGTTGCGCGTGCTCGCGAGCTGGTCCCGCGCGCGATCGAGCGACTCGCGCAGCCGCGCCTGCTCCACCGGCTTCAAGAGATAGTCGAGCGCGCGCACGCCAAACGCGCGTACCGCGTGCTCGTCGTGAGCCGTCACGAAGATGACGATCGGCATCGACGCGCCGCGCGCACGCTCGAGTAGCGCGAAGCCGTTCGACCCCGGCATCGCGATGTCGAGCAGCAAGACATCGGGTGCATCGCTCGCGATGGCGCGCAGCGCCGCCTCCACGTCGCCGTACTCGCCGATCAGCATCACGTCGGGCTCGCGGCGCAGACGGATGCGCATCCCCTCCCGCGCGTACGGCTCGTCGTCGACGATCATCACGCGCAGCGGATCGCGATGCGTCGTCACGCGCCCGTCCGCTTGCCCGGGTAGACGAGCGGCACGTCGACGGTCGCCGTGGTGCCCCCGGGCAAGGTCGCGAGCGTGACCGACGCCTCGTCGCCATAGAACAGCTGCAGCCGCTCCCGCACGTAGCGAAGCCCGAATCCATTCGTGCTCGCGCCGGCCTCCGCCACGCCCCCGCCCTGCGCGGGATCCGTGACATGGAGGCGCAGCCGACCGCCATCGATCTGCGCTCCCACTTTCACGCGCATCGCCGAGCCCACCGGCGCCATCCCGTGGCGAATGGCATTCTCCACTAGCGGTTGCAGGATGTGCGACGGCACGTACGCCCCGCGCGCCGCCGCTGTCGCACATACGTCGAGCCCGAGCGCCTCGCCGAAGCGCAGCCGCTCGATCGCGAAATACTGCTCCACATCCGCGATCTCGCTTGCGACGGTCACCGTCGCATCTGCGCGCTGCGCAAGCGCCGAGCGGAGATAGCGGGAGATCCGCGCGATCGCATCATCGGCAGCGGGCATGTCGCTCTTCAGCACGAGCGTCGACACCGTGTTGAGCGCATTGAAGAGAAAGTGCGGCTGGAGCTGCGAGCGGAGCAGCTCGAGATTCGCAGCAGCGAGCCGCGTTTCGAGCACGCTCGCCGCCACCTCGCGCGCGTGCGCCCGCTGCCGCGCATCGAGCAGCAGATACACGCCCACCAGCACTGCCACCGTCGCCAGATCGCCGCCGCCGTGACGCATCGCGTAGTCCGCGAGCTGCGCGCCGTCGATCGCCGTCATCGGCTCGACGCCGAACACA
>JBBRYY010000176.1:0-4543 GCA_038237245.1 Gemmatimonadales bacterium
CACGGGAGGCCATCGGCGCGCGCGCTGCGCATGTCGGCAAGGCCGGGGGCGAGGCGCGCGGCGGCGTGGCCGAAGGCGCCGACGCCTGGAAGCACGAGCACGTCGGCGCGCGCGGCGGCGGCAGGATCTGTCTCGATCTCGACGCGTGCGCCGTCATGCGCGAGGGTCTTGATCAGCGAGTGGAGATTCCCTGCCCCGTAGTCGAAGACGCTGACTTTCATGTCGTCACCGCATCGCGCAATGCACGTAGCGCGGTCTCCATCCTTGGCCACGGCGCGACGGTGATGCGCACGCCATCGCCGATTCCAGTCACCTTGGCGAACGGCCGCACGGCGACGCCGGCGGCGCGCATCCGTGTTGCGACCGCATCCGCATCGGACACCGGGACGAAGATGAAATTTGCGGCGGATGGAATGTACGAGATGCCAACCGCGTCGAGCTCCTGCGCGAATCGGGCGCGTGACTCCTGCGCGGCAGCGATGTGCGTGCGCACCCACTCGAGATCGTTGCGCAGCGCCGCGAGCGCCGCGCGCTCTGCTGCGCCGCTCACCATGTATGGTCCGCGCGCCTTCTCGACCTGCAGCACCGTGCTTGCTGCACCGGTGGCGTAGCCGATGCGCAGCCCCGCGAGCCCGAACGCCTTCGACATCGTGCGTGCAACGATGAGGCGCGGATGATGCGGCGACTCGCCGAGCCATCCGTCGCCGGAAAACTCAGCGTACGCCTCGTCGAGGATGACGATCCCGGCTGCGTGCTCGACGACGCGCTCGATCTCCGAGCGAGAGAGCGCGAGACCGGTGGGATTGTTGGGCGAGCAGAGATAGGTGACGCGTGCGCGCGCCGCGAGCAGCGCGCCAATGTCCACCACGTAGGGATTCGGCGCAGCGATCGGCGCGGCGACGAGCCCGTTCATGCGCGCCCAGATCGGGAGCATCCCGAAGGTCGGATCGAAGTAGGCAAGCGTGTCGCCGGGCTCCGCGAAGGCGCGAATCGCGGAGTCGAGGACGTCGTCGGAGCCGCCACCGACCACCACTTCATCTGCGCGCACGCCCGCGTATTCCGCGAGCGCGATCTTCAGCTCCGGCGTGTAGACCTGCGGATAGCGCGACACTCGCTCGGCGTCGAGCTCCTGCAGCGCCAGCGCCGCGAATGGCGGCACGCCCCAGCGATTCGTGTTGTCGCTGAGGTCGAGGGCGCAGGGGGCGCGGTTCGGCCGGTAGAGCGAGAGCTCCCGCAGCGTCTCTCGCGCGCGCACGGGTGAGCGCGCCACGCTTCCCTGCTCCTTCGCATTGTGTGTCGCGCCGGAAGCATGCCCCGCCTCGCGCGCGGCCGCCGCATGCGCAGGCAGTCCCTCCCGCTCCGCAAGCACCTCCACGCTTGGTGTCATCCCCTGCGCTGCTTCGCGCGACACACGCTGATACGTCGTCCAGCGCACGAAGTCGAGCGTCGACAGTCCCGAGTACGAGCGCGCGAGCCCGCCCGTCGGCAGCACGTGGTTCGCACCGGTCATGTAGTCACCGAATGCGACCGACGACGACGAGCCGAGGAAGACGGTGCCCGCGTTGCGCACGCGCTCGAGCACCGCGTCGGGGCTAGCGAGCGCGAGCAGCAAGTGCTCCGGCGCGTAGCCGTTGGAGAAGGCGATCGCACTTTCGAGCGATTCGGCCCAGAGTAGCGCGCCGCGCGTCGCCATCGCCTCCGCGATGATCTCGTGCCGCGGCTCATCGGCAATCAGCGCTTCGACGGCAACGGCGATCGCTCGCGCGAACGACTCGTTCAGCGCGACCACCACCACCGCTGCGCGCGGATCATGCTCCGCCTGCGCGAGCAGCTCGCGCGCCACGCTCGTCGCATTCGCCGTTGTGTCGGCGATGACGAGCAGCTCGCTCGGTCCCGCCGGCGAATCGATTCCGGTGATCCCCGAGACCTGCAGCTTCGCCTCGGCGACGTACGCGTTGCCGGGGCCGACGATGCGACGTACCGGCGCAATGGACTCTGTGCCGTACGCGAGCGCCGCGATCGCGCCCGCGCCGCCGACGGCGTACACCTCGGTCGCACCTGCGAGCTCGCCGGCTGCGAGCACCACCTGCGACGGGAGCCCGTCGGATCCCGGCGGCGAGCAGAGGACGATACGCCGCACGCCGGCGACTCGCGCTGGGACGACGCCCATCAGCACCGAACTCGGATATGCCGCGCGCCCGCCGGGCGCGTACACGCCGACGGAGTCGAGCGGATCGGGACGTCGCCCGACGATGCCCCCCGGCTCGACCTCGAGCTCCGTGGTGCGCGGCAGGAAGGCGCGATGCACCGACTCGATGTTCGCCGCCGCGCGCTCGAGCGCCGCGCGCACCGGCGCATCGATCGTGGCGAGGGCGCGCACGCGAGCCTCGCGCGGCACCGCGAGCGCCGTCAGTGATGCGCCATCGAATTCGGCGCCGAGCTCCACCAGCGCCCGGTCGCCATTCGCGCGGACCCGGGCGACGATCGCCGCCGTGCTCGCGCGCACCGCGTCGTCCGATGTGGTGGAGCGATCGACGAGCGCCATCCGGTCGCCAGGCGAAAGCGAATCGAGGCTTCCCCGCCAACGGAAGAGCTCGCTCACGGCATCAGCCTCTCGATTCGCGTCACGAGGATTCCCTGAGCGCCGAGCGCCTTGAGATCCGCGACAGTCCGATAGATGGCTGACTGCGCAACTACAGCGTGGACAGCGACATAGGTGCCACCGTCGAGAATGTCTATCACCGTGGGCCCATTCACCCCCGGCATCACGCGTCGCGCTTTCTCCAACGACTCCCTCGGCACATTCGCCATCACATAACGCTTGTCCCGAGCCCGCAGCACGCTCGACAGCGCTTCAGCAAGCTCAGCAGTAGATCGGGCGACGGCAGCGGAAGAAGGCTGGGCGGCGCAGATGAGCCTCGCGCTCGATTCCAGTACCGTCGCGACCTCGTGGAGCTGGTGCACTCGCAAGGTCGAGCCGGACGACGTCAGATCGACGATGATGTCGGCGATGCCGAGGTGTGGGGCGATCTCCGTCGCGCCGGAGACCGGGACGATGGTCACCGGCATCCCGATGCGATCGAAATAGCTGCGTGCGAGATGCGGAAAGACGGTCGCAACACGCGGCGACCCCGTGAGGTCGTCGATCGTCGCGATGCCGCTGTCGTCGCGCGCGGCGACCACCAGGCGGCATCCGCCGAACTCGAGATCGAGGAGCATCCCGAGCTCGCGCCCGGACTCGCAGACGAGATCCCACCCCGTGACGCCGACGTCCGCCGCGCCATCCGCCACGAACTCGGGGATGTCCTTTGCGCGCACGAGGATCGCCTCGAACTCGCCACCCAGTGAGGCGACGAGGGCGCGCTCGCCTCGCGCACGGACCTCGAGGCCTGCGTCGCCGAAGAGCTCGCGGACGTCCTCCGCGAGTCTTCCCTTGTTCGGCAGTGCGACTCTCAGCATTTCCCGACCGTTGGCGCGGACATTTCGTTTCCTGATTCGACTGGAGGTGACACAAAAAGGGCCCGTCCGAGGATGGACGGGCCGAAGACGCCGGATTGCTTTGGGCTTAGATGATCAGCCTGGCAAGCACGCGACGCCCCGACCCGTGTGGCCGTGGTGATGCGTGTGATGGTGGCGGCTGGTCATGTGCATGGAATTGAAGCTATCGGGACCGCCGGGAGGCGTCAACCCGCCGGAGGCCGGGATGGTTTGCAATTTCACTGTGAAGACGGGTAAATTCAGAGTCTCCGCGGGGTGCGGAGCTAGGATTGCATACAGGCACGGTACTGGAGGCTATAAGAATGCAGGTTATCGGACGCGCGCTCCTCGCGAGCGTATTTGTCCTCGGCGCATGCGCCGGCGGCGACAAGAGTTCCACCAAGACGGATTCGACGGCTGTGACGTCGACGACCACGACGACGACCGCTGCTCCTGCGGCGACGACCGACAGCTCGACGACGGCGATGGCTGCTCCCGCTGCGGGCGCTGCGCCTGCCGCTGGCGCCGTTGCAGCTGCACCGGCGACGGGCAAGACGATCGAAGTGAAGATGCTCGGCGACGAGAAGGGATATCGCTTCGACCCTGCGAACATCACGGTCAAGGCGGGCGACGCGATCAAGTTCACGAACGTTTCGGGTGGCCCGCACAGCGTTGGCTTTGATCCCGCCAAGATTCCGCCAGCCGCGCAGCCGCAGCTCGGCGCGAACATGCCGGGCGACCACTCGATGGGCGCGCTCGAAGGCCCCATGCTGCTTCAGCCGAACGAGTCGTATGTTATCTCGTTCGCGAAGCTTCCGGCTGGCACGTACGATTACCATTGCACGCCGCACCTCGCGCTCGGCATGAAGGGCGTGATCACGGTTCAGTAGCAGGTTGGGAGCGGCGCCGGACGATTCGGTCCGGCGCGAATAATCGGGGGCGAAGATGCTGAGGCATCGTCGCCCCTTTTATCATCACCCGCGGTAGCCGAGTGTCGACAGCCGAGTATACGGCGACGTGGATGCGACGCCGCGCGAGCAATGTGTACGAGCGTCCGGTCTTCCTC
>JBBRYY010000177.1:0-4529 GCA_038237245.1 Gemmatimonadales bacterium
ATGAGGATCGCCGCGACGATCGAGAAGGTGCGCACCTTCGCCGACTCGCTCGCGAACATCGGCGACTCGCGCGACTCGGCCAGCGACTGCTGCGGGCGCGGCGCGATCGCGTAGACGAGGAAGATCTCGGTCAGCGTCCAGAGTCCGAACACCGAGCGCGGCACCGGCATCCCGTCGAGGAGCACGAGCCGGCTGTAGAGAAAGTTCGCGAGCGCGAGAGTGACGAGCCCGAGCGAGAGCCCCGCGGCAAGGCGCGAGCCGAGCGCATCGCCGCGCCAGATGAGGAGCAGGGTGACGAGCACCATGTTCGCCGCGGCGAGGATGTTCCACGCGATGGCGAAGAAGCGGAGCAGCACGGGAGCGGATGCGTTCTCGCTCATGCCGAGGTCGGCCTGCACGACGAGGAGCGAGACGGCGACGCTGAGGAGGAGCGCGTCGATGAGCACCTCGAAGCGCATCCAGTTGCGATGCCGATGGCGCGCGAGAGCGGCGGTGAGCCCGATCGTGATCGTGAGCTGCATGATGGCGCCGGTCGTCGCCTCGAGCAGCGGGCGCACGGGGGCGATGCCGTTCTGGAGGACGAAGACCATCCAGGAGAGGCGCCCGAGGAAGGCGAAGGAGGCGGCGATGGCGATCGCGAGACAGATGGTGCGGCGCGTCCCGGAGGCGGTGCGCGCGGCGACGGCGGCGACGGCCACGACGCCGGCGATCTGCACGACGAGGAGAACGTCCGCGATGAGCGCACTACGCGAGGTGAACGGGTGCGCGAACAGCAAAAAGAGCATCGTCGCGGCGCACAGTCCCTGTGTGGGACCCGCGAGGGAGCTGGGAAACCAGCGCGGGAGTGGGCGCGTCATCAAGCTATAGACGCGCGAGCCTCTGCGGAGTTGCTCTTTTCCTGGGCGGCGAGCCGCGGTTCCGAGGCGCTAGGGCGAACCCGGAAGGGCGATGAGCGCGTTGCGGTCGCTGGCCGAGGCCGCGCGGACGGCCTCCCGGGCGGCGGTGGCGTCGCCGCCGTACCACATGATCGTGAGCGCACCCGCCATCATGGCGACGGCCATCGCGCGGCGTGCCCTCGAATTGGTAGAGGTCATGTCAGAACCCCGCCCGCGCGCCGAGATAGATGCTGCGGCCGATGCCGGGGATGATCCCAGGGCCTGGATACTCCGTTGTTCGCATCGTGAAATAGTATTGATTGGCGACGTTGTTCATGCCGACGTCGAGTCCGATCGTGCGATTGAGCTGCCACTTGGCAGAGAGATCGATCAGGTTGTACGCGGGCACGATCCCGACGTCGGCGTTGACGCTCGCCACGCTGTTGTTCGCATCGGTGAACTGCTTCGACGTGTAGCTCCACTGCAGGGCTACCGAACCGTGTCCGCGCGAGTATTTCACTCCGGCGCGATTCACGACCGACGGCGCGAACTCCACCGTGTTCCCGGAAAACTCACCGTCCGTGTACCGCGCGTGCGTGTAACCGAGAGCGTCCCACACATCCACAGCGCCGAACGCCTGCGACGCGTTGAGCAGCGAGGTGAGCGAGAGATCGAGGTAGGACTCCACTCCTCTGTGCTTGCTCGTCGCGACGTTGGTGCGCTCGGTGAACGGCGTGCCCCTCGAGTCGATGCCTGAAATGAGCCCGATGCGGTCGTTGTAGACGAGATCAAAGACGCCGACATCGAAGGTCAGCACATCGCCGCTCGTGCCGCGCCAGCCGAGGTCGAGGTTGTGGCCCTTCGGATCCTTGAGCTTCGGATCGATGCGCGTGAGGCTCGCGAACGGCGTGAGAAACGAATACTCGATCGGACGATACGCCTGCGTCGCGTTGGCGTAGACATCCGTCGTTGCCGTGGCACGATATGCCGCGCCCGCGCCGAACAGCACGAACGTCCGGCTCTTCGAGCGCGGCTCGGCGACCGTGTCCGCGGTGTACCCGCGCGCCGTGGAGTGCAGGAACTCGACGCGCGCCCCCGGCGTGAACGTCAGCTTCGGGCTGATGCGGAACTCGTTCTCCGCGAACGCCGCGCCGTTGAAGTTGCCGAACTTCATGTCGGTCTCATACGGACCGCCAACGAGATTCATGTTGAAGTCGGAGCCGGTGCTTCCCGGTCCACCCTCCTGCCGGTGCAGGTCGCCGCCAAAAAGACGCACGCCCGTCGCGATCGAGTTCGTCCAGCCGAAGGCATTGTATGTGTGCAGCAGCCGCGTCTCGCTCGTCACGTTCGTGAAGTACTCCCACTCCACCTCGCGCGGCGCGAACTCGCCCGTTTCCGGATCGATCTCGTCGCGCGCGTCTGGGCCGCCGTCCTCATTGCGCCACACGAGATAGCGCTGGCTCGCCATGAACGACAGCGTCGACGTCAGCTTCGTGTTGGCCGAGAAGTCGTACGCGCCATTGAGGGCGAGGATATTCCACGGGCTGGCGAACCAGTTACGCGAGCGGAACGACGAACGCGCATCCTCGTTGAAGTCCGAGTTGTCGAGGCCCCCGGGCATGTGGATCTGGTTCCGCAGCAGCGAGTACGAGAGGCCGAGCGAGAGCTTCTCGTTCGCGTGATACGTCAGCTTCCCCGCCGCCGAGACCTGCGACACATCGGCATTCGGACGCCATCCGTTCTGATGCCGATACTGCCCATACGCGAAGTACGTCCACTTCCCGGTGCCGCCTTCAGCAGACAGATACGAGTTGAACATGCCGAAGCTGCCGCCGGTCTCGCGCGCCTTGAGCGAAAGCGCGGAGTCGGGAGTGCCGTCGCGGAGGACGTAGTCGATTACACCGCCGAACTGCGGGCCGAACTGCAGCGACGAGCTTCCGCGCACGAGATCCATTCGCTCCAGCGCTTCCGCCGGCGGCGTGTAGTAGGTCTCCGGGTAGCCGTACAGATCGGCGACGATGTTCACGCCGTCCTGGCGCATGTTCATCTCGACGGACTGCACGGGATTCAACCCGCGGAAACCAATGCCGTTCGACGGAAAGCCGCTGTTAGCGGTCTCGGTGATGTGGGCGCCGGGGATACGCGAAAAAAGCTGGCGCGAGACATCCTGCGAGCTGTTCATCGTGAGGCTGTCGAGCTGCACCGTCTCGGTCTTCTTGCCGGCGAAGATCTCGGTGCCGCGCACGTCGGGGAGCTTGCCGATCATCCTGGGCGCCGCGGTCACCACGACCGGATTGAGTGACTCCGTGACGTAGTCGACATGCCCGGGCGAAGCGAGCATAACGACGTCGACTCTGACCTCGCGATCCTGTACAGCGACACCCAATACGCGCGGCGGAAGCGGCGCATGCTCGAAGGTCAGGTCGTACGCGCCGGGACGCAGGTTCGCGAACGCATAGCGGCCGTCGGCGTTCGTGGTATCGGTCCGACGCTCGCCCCTGCCTCCGATTCGCGCGTGTTCACTCTGGCGGCCCCTGAGCTCGACGACGACCTCGGCCAGCGGCCCGCCGGCCGTCGAATCGCGGACGATGCCGACGATGAATCCCGGCAGTCGCGCGTCGGTTTGGGCGGGCGCGTGGTAGTCGTTCTGGGCGCTTCCACCAGTGGAGACGACGCCGAGCGCGACGACGAGAAAGAGCACGTACGCCCTGTCGAGCCGGACGCGACGGAGGGTCGTTCCCTGCATATGAGCACGTTCCGGAGAGCGGTGTTGAATCCCGAGTAATTCACTCGGGATTCGATTTACAAGTCCGCTTCCGAATTGTCAACGTCCCGACAGCTTCAAATTCCCGATCATGACATCAGGCCGCCACCGGTACTCGCGTCTTGAACCAGATATAGAGTGGCGTGCCCAGCAGCAGTACCAGGAATCCGTAGAACACGACTTGGGCCCCGACCCCCCACGTCGTCCACACGAGAAAAAAGAAGCAGACCAGCGCCAGCACCGACGTCTTGCGCTGCTCCCTCATCGTGAAACGCTCGCGGTCGCGTCGCGCCAGCATGAGCGCCGCCGCAGCGTTGTAGATGTAGGGGAAGAGCGTTCCGAGATTCGCCAGCAGCACGGTGAAGTTGAACACCCCGAGCAGCGAGCTGCCGGGAATGAAGTACAGCATCAGCATCGCGCTCGAAATCACACAGCCGCCGATGAGGGCAACGTACGGGGTGCCGAACTTTGGATGAATGCGCGCGAAAGCCGAGAAGAAGAGGCCGTCCTGCGCGGCGCTGAAGGGAATGCGTCCAGCCATCATGATCCAGCCATTGAGCACGCCAATCGAGGCGCCAACCGCCGCCACGCTCACCGCCATCGCCGGCCACTCGCCGAGCGTCTCGCGAACCGCGAGCTCCAGCGGGCGGGCCGACGAGGCGATCACGTCGTTCGGAAGCGCACCGATGACCGCGACCGCCGATAACAGAAAGATCAGCGTTGCCAGCCCGTAGCCGAGCAGCGTGCCGAGGCGAATCGTCCGCTGCGGCGTTTGCATCTCCTCGGCCGGCACCGTCGCCGACTCGATGCCGGCGTAGGCCCACACCATCAGCGCGGAGCCCGCGGCGACCGGAGTCCACGTCCCCTTCGGATGAAAGGGGTGGAAGTTC
>JBBRYY010000178.1:0-4410 GCA_038237245.1 Gemmatimonadales bacterium
CGAAGGCCTCGCAAGCTTCGAGAAGTCCTTCGACACGCTGATCGCGGGCCTCGAATCCAAACGCCGCACCCTCGGCGCTGCAGTCACGTCACCGTAGAGCCTTGGCCGCTGCGTCGCCTTCGCAGCGAGTAGAAAAACAACAAATTGAAGGTCGACAAAAACGGATGTAACGGACGACAAACGGAGAACTGCGAGCGAGTACCGCAGTTCTCCGTTTGTCGTCCGTTGCTCTTCTCCGTTTTTTGTCGTCCCACCAGCTGTTAGCGCCTGTGTTCCGCGGGCACCACGTAGCGAGGGCTAGTGACAGCCAGACACCACGCCCGTCATGAGATCCAGACTGCACGTCAGCGCACCAACCTGCAGCACCGCGATCGTGCTGCCATCGAAGGTCACCTTCGCGAAGCGCGTGATCGTCTTGTCGAAGGCGCCCGCGGTGACGTGAAGCGTGAGATTTCTCGAGATCGAGCCCGACACCGGGTACGGATTCTCCGAGCGTGGCATCGTGAACGTGAGCGCGGCCGCCGTGTCGGCCGCCGTGTAGGCGAAGATGCGCGTGAGGTTGTTCACCGAGTACGTGCTGCTGTCGTTCGCGCTCGCCGCGCCGTTCCACGTATGCAGCGCCGGCGTCGAGTGCGTCACGACCATCGATGCCGCGGCCGACTCGTTGATGGAGAACATCTTCCCGGGCTTCACCGCACTCTCGAACGTCCCGCTCTTCGACCAGCGGTGGTTCGTCGAGTCGATGACCGAGCCGGTCCCCCAGCCGAGTGCATAGCTGCCGCCGCTCCAGAAGCGAAGCTCGCGAGTGATGGTGAGTCCGCGAGCCGTGTACGCGATGCATGAGTACCAGCCGCTCGAATCAGGACCGCCGCACGTGACCGTACGCGAGCGCGGGCCCGAACCGGCGCCGCTGAGACCGGCCATGATCGTCGATGAGCCACCGCTCAGGCCCTCCTCGAAGCTCTCGTTCTCCTGATACTGTCCCACATTCTCCGCGAAGCTCTCGCCGACATCGCTGGCGACGGTCTGGTCGATCTCACTGTCTGCCACCGGGTTTCCAGGGGCCACGGACGCGTCCGAGCTGCAGGCGACTGCTCCCACGATCGCGCCCACGGCGATGACCGTGGCAAGGGTGGTGAAACGACGTCCGGTCGGCATATGACGATTCTCCGCTAGATTTGTGAGTGACTTCCGTGATCTGCGGATGAGACGTCCGCGGCGCTCGGGCGTTAAGACGGTCTCTCGCCGCGTCCACGGGCGCCGCATACATCTGCCGATTCTCTCACCACCGGATCTGATCTTGGCCTCGCCGATACCACGCACGAAGATCGTGTGCACGCTCGGGCCCGCATCCTCGTCGGAATCCGTCATCAGATCGTTGATGACCTCCGGGCTCGATGTCGCGCGCATCAACTTCTCGCACGGCACGCACGAGGAGCACGCCGCGACGATCGCGCTCGTCCGCTCGCTCTCGTCCGCGCTCACGCGTCCCGTCGCGATCCTCGGTGATCTGCAGGGTCCGCGCATTCGCGTTGGCGATCTCGCGCGGCCGCTCGAGCTCGGCACGGGCGACGACATCGTGCTCGCCCCCGAGGGGGACGAGGCCGGGGGCGATGTTCCCGTCACGTACGAGGCGCTCGCGCACGATGTGCACGTCGGTGATCGCATCCTCATGGATGACGGCCTCATCGATCTCGTTGTGCTCGATGTCACGGGCACGAAGGTACGCGCGCGCGTCGTGCATGGCGGACGGCTGCGCAGCCACAAGGGAATCAATCTCCCCGGCGTTCAGGTCTCCGCGCCGTCGATCACCGAGAAGGACTGCGCCGACATCATCTTCGCCGTCGAGCAGCAGCTCGACTACGTCGCGCTCTCCTTCGTGCGGCGGGCCGAGGACATCTCGTCGCTGCGGCTGCTGATTCCGGTCGGGATGCTCGTGGTGGCGAAGATCGAGAAGGACACCGCGCTCGCGGCCATCGGCAGCATCGTCGAGGCCTCCGACGCCGTGATGGTCGCGCGCGGCGACCTCGGCGTCGAGCTCCCCTTCGAGGAGGTGCCGATCGCGCAGAAGCGCATCATCGCCGTCTGCAACGCCCTCGGCCGCCCGGTGATCACCGCCACGCAGATGCTCGAGTCGATGGTGACGAACCCGCGTCCGACGCGCGCCGAGGCGAGCGATGTCGCGAATGCGATCCTCGATGGCACCGACGCCGTGATGCTGAGCGCCGAGACGGCGGCGGGCGCCTACCCGCAGCTCGCCGTCGCGGCGATGACGCGCATCATCCTCGAGATCGAGCGGCGCCCGCTCCCGCACGTGAGCGTCGAGGTTCCCGGGGATGTCGATGGCCACGTCGCGACGGCGGATGCGATCGCCGCCGCGACGACGGCCGCCGCGAAATCGCTCGGCGCGCCGCTGGTGGTCGTGTTCACGAAGAGCGGCTTCACCGCGCGGATCATCGCGTCGCACCGGCCCAGTGTGCCGATCCTCGTGCTCACCGACGTCGAGCGGACGTACCGCCAGCTCGCGCTCGTGTGGGGCGTCATCCCCGAGCTCGTGCCGCGCGCGGCGAGCTACGAGGAGATGTTCGCGAACGCGCGCACGGTCATCGAGCGCCGGGGGCTCACGAAACCCGGCGATCGCGTCGTCGTGACCTCGGGCGTTCCGTGGGACGTGCCCGGAACCACAAATTTCCTCCGCGTCGAGGTGGTGTGAAGCTCACCTTCCTCGGCACCGGAACGAGCTTCGGTGTGCCGCAGATCGGATGCGCGTGCGAGGTGTGCGCGAGCGACGATCCGCGCGACAAGCGCACGCGGAGTGGTGCGCTCGTGGAGACCGATGCGGGGAAGCGGATCCTCATCGACACGCCACCCGAGCTTCGGCTGCAGCTGATCGCGAATCACGTCGACCGTGTGGATGCGATTCTGTTCACACACGAGCACGCGGATCACATCCACGGGATCGACGATGTGCGCGCACTCTCGGTGCGGAGCAGGTCCGCGCTCCGCATGTACGGGCCGGCGGAGACGGTGCACACGCTGGAGCAGCGCTTCGCCTACATCTTCGACGACCGGATGCGCCCCCTCCCCGGCACCACGAAGCCCGAGGGGGAGCTCACGACGCTCGAGGCGGGAGTCGCCGTCGACATCGCCGGGGAGCGCGTGACACCGCTCGCGGTGCCGCACGGGCACACGACAGTGTTCGGCTATCGCATCGGTGCGCTCGGCTACGTCACCGATGCGAAGCTCCTCCCTCCCGCGGCGATCGAGGCGCTGCGCGGCGTGAAGGTGCTCGTGCTCAACGCGCTGTTCTGGAAGGAGCACCCCACGCACATGAGCGTCCCCGAAGCCATCGAGACGGCGCGCGTCGTCGGCGCGGAGCGCACGTATCTCACGCATCTGACGCACGACAACTTCCACGCGAAGCTCGAAGCGGCGCTCCCGCCGGGGCTCGTCCCCGCGTACGATGGACTGACGGTCGACATCGTGTGAAACGGGGATGCCCGCCCTTGCCTCGCGCTGTAGGGTTGGCGACTTTCCTGCATCCTCCGCCACCCCGGCTCGGGGCATCGGAGACGACGACTTCGGAGGAGTAATGCAGGCTCAGGGAACGCCGTCGGCGAGCGCATTCGGTGACGACATCGACGTGCAGCAGGGACGGCTCACCGTTCGCAACGAAGACGCGCTACGCACCGCGAAGATGGACACGCTGGTGCGAGAGGCCGTCTTCGGCGAGGGACAGGCCAAGGACCACGCGAACTGGATGATCTGGGAGACGGCACAGGCCGTCGGCGTGCGCCCCGCCTCCATTCACGAGCTCTATGCCGCCCGTGGGCGCGGCGATGTGAAGGGATTCACCGTCCCCGCGATGAACGTGCGCGGCATGTCGTACGACACCGCGCGCGCGATCTTCCGCACAGCCGTGCGCATGCACGCCGGCGCGTTCATCCTCGAGATCGCACGCTCCGAGATTGCCTACACCGCCCAGCGCCCATCCGAGTACGTCACGGTGATGCTCGCGGCCGCGCTGCGCGAAGGCTTTCGCGGCCCCGTCTTCATTCAGGGCGATCACTTCCAGGTGAATGCGAAGAAGTTCGCCGCCGATCCGACGGGCGAGGTCGCCGCGGTGAAGCAGCTCGCGCTCGAGGCGGTGAGTGCCGGCTTCTACAACATTGATGTCGACACGTCGACTCTCGTCGACATTCATTTGCCGACGCTCGACGCGCAGCAGGAGCTCAACTACGAGACCGCGGCGGAGATCGCCGCGTACGTGCGTTCGATCGAGCCCGAAGGGGTGACGATCTCGATCGGTGGTGAGATCGGCGAGGTCGGCACGCAGAACAGCACCGTCCCCGAGCTCCGCGCCTTCATGGGCGGCTTCATGAAGTCGCTCGAGAAGCGCACGCCCGGTGC
>JBBRYY010000179.1:0-4397 GCA_038237245.1 Gemmatimonadales bacterium
AGCGAGCTGATCCTAGCTTTCCAAGAGATTCCGGTGGAGCAGCAGCCGCGCTTTCCGCCAATCTCGCTGTACGGTCCGCTCCGAAACTCCGCGAAAGGACGCGATCTCCGAAAGCGTGAAGCCGCAGAAAAAATGCATGTCGACGAGCTCTGCCAGTGAAGGCTCGAGCTCAGCCAGCTCGTCGAGCGCATCGCCGAGCGATTCGAGCTCACGCGCGTCCTGCGTCGATTCCTGGGCTGGGAGCTCGTCGCCGTCGAGCGTGATCTCGAGCTCACGGCCACGCTTCTTCGCGCGCCGCCGCCGCGTGTAGTCGATGACGAGTCCGCGCATCGCACGCGAGGCGTAACCGAGGAACCGTGCCTCGTCGGGAAAGTCGACGTTCTCGCGGTCGACCATATTGAGATACGCCTCGTGGAGCAGCGTCGTCGCCCCGAGGGTGATCGACGAGCCGGCGCGACGCAGATTGCTTTCCGCAATCCGGTGCAGCTCGGCGTAGAGCATCTCGAACAGCGCGTCAGCTGCCGCCGGATCGGAGCGGCCCGCTCTTTCGATGAGTGCTCGAATGTCGCTCGTCAAACTCCCCTCACTACGCTGGCGATGACAGAGTAGCGCTGCCCGCTCTGCGCGGAGCTCTTCTCCAGGATCGAAGCTACGCGATTCGACGATGAAGGCCAGTGTCCGTACCGACTTGCGGCTGTTCCCCGCGCGTCCATGGCGGGAGAAAATCGGACCCGCGCCACCAGGCGCTGATCCGATTCCCGCAAAACGCTACTTCTTCCCCTTCTTTGGTCCCTCGCCCCTCCGCTGCTGCGGGTTCGGCACGACGCCGAGCGCGGACGCGAGATCGATCTGGTGGTCCTGCTCCTGCTTGATGACCTCCTGAAGCACCTCCGCCAACGCATACTCGCCGAGCTCTTCCGCCTGCCTGATGCGCTGCCGGTAGTTGTCGATCGTGTCGTCCTCGGCACGCAGGTCGGCCCACAGCATCGCTTCATTCTCTTCCGATACTTCGACCGTTGCCGGGGTGTGGATCGGGTACGCGCCGAAGTAGTCGATCTGCCGCGCGATCGCGATCGCGTGGTCGAGCTCCTCGTGCGCGTGCTTCTCGAGCTCGCTTGCGATGTTCTGGAAGCGGGCGGTGTCGAGCTTCTGGCTGAAGATCACGTACTGAATGATCGCCTTGTATTCGCGGGCGAGATCCTGTTGCAGTCCTGCCACGAGCTGTTCGCGCGTCACGGGCGCGGACGAAGAGTCTTGTTTGGCCATGATCGGTCTCTAGCGTTTGAATGTGAAATTGGGCATCCTGCCCACCTGAATGAACGCAGGAATCTGGCCCGCGCGCGAGGGGGATGAGCTACCCGAAGGATGAGATGACGCCGCCGCCCGCGGCCGTCGACGATGTCAAGTCGTTCGAGATTGCGCGGCTGTGGGTGGCCGACGACGCGCAGCACGTCGTGCTGCGGACGGATGTGTGGCCCGACCCCGCCGTGTGGGGAATCGTGCTCGCCGACCTCGCGCGTCATGTTGCGGTCGCCTATCAGCACAGGGACGGACACGATCTCGAAGACGTGCTGGAGCGTGTGCTCGCGGGCTTTCACACCGAGATCGAGTCGCACATCGACCCCGCGGCCGGAGGAGAGCCGGAATGAGTGCGCATTCGGATTTGCGATCGCCATACAAGACGAGTCTCGCGCAGAAATTCTCCGCGATCGACGATCACTGGAATCCGCGAATCATAGGCGAGCTGAATGGGCAGCACGTCAAGATTGCAAAGATTCAGGGCGAGTTCGACTGGCATCACCACGAGACCGAGGATGAGCTGTTCTTCGTCCATCGCGGAGTCTTCCGCATGGAGTTTCGCGATCACACTGTGCTTCTCGCACCTGGCGACATGCTCATCGTGCCGCGCGGCGTCGAGCATCGGCCCGTCGCCGATGAAGAAGCGGAGATCGTGATGTTCGAGCCCGCCGGCACGCTGAATACCGGCAACGTAGTGAGCGACCGGACGGTCGCTGATCCGAAACGACTTTAGAGACACCTTCCACGGCCACTTCCATGACATCATCCGAAACGCACCCCGAGACGCTCCATCCTCGCATTCATGAGGTTCTCGACTATCTCGACGTGCATCGGCGTCACCTCCTCGACACCATCGCTTCGGTACCGGCGAAGGTGCGCGATACCCGACCGGGCGAAGGACGATGGTCGGTGGCCGAGGTGGTGGAGCATCTCGCGCTGATCGAGCAAGGGATCGCTGGGCTCTTGTTTAGGAAGGTGGCGGACGCGCGCACGAACGGCGTCGGCGCGGATGCCGAGACGAGCTCCGTGGTGGCGAGCTTCGACCATTCCGACCGCGTCATCGATCGCTCGAGGAAGATCGACGTGCCGGCTGAGTTGCGGCCGAGCGGGTCGTTGAATGCGGAGGCGGGAATGCGGGCACTCGAAAAGTCGCGCACCGCGATGGCCGCCGCGCTCCGAAGCGCGAATGGCGTATCGCTCGAGAATGTCACGGCGGCACATCCCGTGCTGGGTACGATGAACATGTATCACTGGATGGTGGCGACGGCGCTGCACGAGGACCGTCACGCCGCGCAGATCCGCGAGATCGGTCAATCGCTCGCGGCAGGCTAGGATTCGAGAGTGCACGGCACCGGTCGATTGGCCGGTGGAAGGTCCCCATACTCAGGAGCTCCGCATGCGACCACTCGGAATCATCGGCGTCATCCTCATCATCGCCGGCGTGGTGGTGCTCGCGATGAAGGGCATCAGCTACACGAAGGATAAGGACTCCGTGAAGATCGCCGGCGTGGAGCTCTCGAAGGAAGACAAGGGCTTCGTGCCGCCGTGGGCCGGGATCGTCGCCGTCGTTGCGGGTGTCGCACTCGTCGCCGCTGGACGGAAGACGACGTAACTCGCGTGGCAGCGCGATGGCGCACGGTAGCGGTGTTCGCCGCCGCCGTGTGCGCCGCGACGTTGGCCGCGTGTGCGGCTGAGCCGCCACTCGTGGCCGGGAGCACGGACTCGCACGAGCTCTTGGCGCGCGTGCGCCGTGCGATCCCGCACGGTGCAGTGGATTCGGCCGCGGAACGGCTGCTCATCGCACAGGGCTTCGGCTGCGCGCACACCGACACCCTGCAGTCCGACGAAGGAGACACGCTGCAGGCGCACCCGGAGCCCGACGAGCCGGGGATCGAGTACCTCACCTGCGACTACGTCCGTGGGCGGCGATGGGG
Organism: Gemmatimonadales bacterium; assembly: GCA_038237245.1. Classification (GTDB taxonomy): domain Bacteria; phylum Gemmatimonadota; class Gemmatimonadetes; order Gemmatimonadales; family Gemmatimonadaceae; genus FEN-1250. The sequence continues at coordinate 3,234 of JBBRYY010000179.1, forward strand.
AGAGAACACGCAGCGGCGCTACCTGGTGGTACTATACATTCGCGAGCATCGCGTCGATCGCGTGTTCGCCGTGACGCACCTGCGCGAGGTGCACTGATGCACCGTTACCCAAGGAGCCCGTGAGTGCCGGCAAACGGAAGATCCACCACAAGATCGTCTTTGGTGGAATCGTGATCCTGATCGTCATGCTCGTGTGGATCTTCGCGTTTCCGAAGCCGGGGCCCTGACCGCTCCGCGTGCGGTACATCGTGCCGGGCGCACGGCATCGCGCGGAGCAGACGATCGACCGAAGCCGTTTCATCTGCACGGTACAGCGCGTGTCGTCCGCGGAGGATGCGCAGGAGCTCCTGCGCGAGATGAACGCCGAGTTCGCGGACGCGAGCCACAACTGCTGGGCGTATCTCATTGGGGCGCCAGGGAGCACGGACCGCATCGGCATGAGCGACGGCGGCGAGCCGCACGGCACCGCGGGGCGTCCGATGCTCACGGTGCTGCAGCACTCGGGCGTCGGCGACATCGCGGCGATCGTCACGCGCTACTACGGTGGGACAAACCTCGGCACCGGCGGCCTCGTGAAGGCGTACGGGGGCACGGTGCAGCTCGCGCTCGCGACCATGCCCCGCGCAGAGCGTATCGACTATGCGCAGATGACCGTCGTCGTCGGCTATGAGAGTATCTCGGCGGTGCAGCAGCTTCTCTCGCGCCACGAGGCCGCATCGCTCGGCGAAGACTATGGAGAGCGCGCGACCTTCAGGCTTCGCGTCCCCGTGGCGCGCGCGAAGGAGATGCGCGATGCGCTGCTCGATGCGACGAGCGGCAGGGCCGAGGTGACGATGGCCGACTCGTAACGGGGTCTTCGGAACGAACCGGCGTCCTCCGCGCGTTCGTCTGAAAAGAGGAGGGGTGCATTCCAGCGGCGGGCGACGCGCTCGCTAGCTTTGGAACGACGGTTCCGCTCTCACACCGCAGGATGATATGAAGAAGAAGAACACGATTCCCCCGGGCGCTCCCAAGCCGACTTTCGCGAAAGGCGCGAAGGCGAACGCGCCGATCTGGGCCCCGCGTCAGTCGAAGGCTCCGCAGGTTCGCGTGAAGCCGCGCGACACATCCGGAAAGTCGGGGCAACGCGGCAAGTAGAAACCGGCGCCGACTGTGGCACTCACC
>JBBRYY010000180.1:0-4395 GCA_038237245.1 Gemmatimonadales bacterium
CGACCCGTGATCACCGGCCTGCACCGCCGCCGCAATCTCCGCCGTCATCAACACCGCGCCCATCGGCAGCCCGCCCGCCAATGGCTTCGCGAGCGTAACCACATCAGGCACCACGTCCGTCCGCTCGTACGCGAACAGCCAGCCGGTACGTCCGAGCCCGCATTGCACCTCGTCGAAGATCAGCGCGACGTTCCGCTCGCGCGTCAGCGCGCGCACCCCGCTCAAAAACGCCGGCTCCAGCACGCGCACGCCACCCTCGCCCTGCACCGGCTCGAGGATCACTGCCGCTACCGTCCTCCGATCCATCATCCGCGCGAGCTCGCCGAGATCCCGCTCCGCAATGGAGATTCCCCCAGCCAGCGGACGGAATGGCGCGCGATACTGCGGACGGTCCGTTGCCGCGAGCGTCGCGAACAACCTGCCGTGAAAGCCCCCGCGCAGCGCAATGATCTCATGCTTGTCGCCGCCACCGACATCGCGCCCCCACCGCCGCACGAACTTGAACGCCCCCTCGTTCGCCTCCGCACCCGAGTTGCAGAAGAACACACTCGACGCGAACGACCGCGCGACTAGCGCCTCCGCGAGCTCCCGCCCCGGCGCCGTGTGAAACAGATTCGACGTGTGCAACACGCCGCTCTCGAGCGCCCCACGCGCGGCCTCCGCGATTCCCGAGTCGGCGTAGCCGAGCGAGTTCACGCCGATGCCGCTCGTGAAGTCGAGATAGCCGCAGCCCTTCGTGTCGAACAGCCGTGTCCCCTCTCCGCGCACGACCTCGATGGGAAAGCGCTTGTAGACCGGAAGCAGCGCCTCGCTCTTCGCCTGCGCCGAAGACGTAGCCGCCGATGGCGTCTGCGCCGACTGGATCTGCGCCATGATGATCGGGAGCGTCGTCATGCGAGTCGCGGCGTCGCGAGGAGCGTCGTGCCCAGCCACGGGTCGAGCAACGCGTCGAGCCCGCCGATGCGCACCGCTGGCACCCCGCGCCGCAGCGCGTCGAGCGCCGCGCGAAGCTTCGTCGCCATCCCCTCCGTCGCAATCCCGCTCTCGATCGCATGCACCGCCTCATCTCCACTCATCGTCGATACCGCAACGCCATCAACGAGAACTCCCTGCACATCCGAGATGAGCAGCAACTCATCAGCGTCCATGCTCGCCGCAATCGCCGCGGCCGCATCATCCGCGTTCACATTCAGCGCTCCACCATGCTCCGATTCCCCATCGCGCGACACCGGCGAGATCACCGGCAGATATCCGCCCGCGAGCAGCGCCCGCACGATGCCGTCGTTGACCTCCGCCACCATTCCCACCCGTCCGAACACCTCCTCGTCCAGCGCCTCGGCCACGATGAGCGATGCATCCTCGCCCGAGATGCCAACAGCTGGAATTCCCTCAGTACTAAGGGAATTCACGAGTTGCTTGTTTGCGACGCCCGACAAAGCCATTCTCAGCACTTCAATATCTCCTTCAGTCGTCACCCGGCGGCCATCCACGAATCTCGGCTCGCCGCCCAGCTGCGTCTGCAGCGCCGAGATCGTCTCGCCGCCGCCATGCACCACACAGAAGCTTCCCGGCGCGTGCAGCCACAGTCGCGCCAGAATCTCCGCGAGCCGCGCATCCCGTTGCACCCGCCCGCCGATCTTCACCACGCGCGTGAGCTCGTGCGTCATACGGGCAACCCCAGCGTCTCCTCGAGCCCCAGTAGCAGATTCGCGTTCTGCAGCGCCTGCCCCGCCGCCCCCTTTACCAGATTGTCGATCGCCGCCACCACCACCAGCGTTGGCTTGCGCACCCCCTCGGCAACCGTCGCCGTAATGCGCACCACATTCCGGTGCACCACATCCTTCAGCGACGGAATCGCCGCGCTCACCTCGATGAACGGCTCCCCCGCATAGTGCTCCCGCCACGGCGCCAGCACATCCGCCAGCGGCTCGGCCAGCGGCACCGTGATCGTCGCCAGAATTCCGCGCGCAACGGGCAGCAGATGCGGCGTGAAGATCAGATCGGCATCGCAGCCGAGCGACGCCAGCACCGCGCGCATCTCCCGGAGATGCCGGTGGCTGTTCCCGATCGAGTACGGCCGATAGTCATCCGCCACCTCGGCGAACATCAGCTCCCGCTTCGGCGTCATCCCGGCGCCCGTCACTCCGCTCGCCGCGTTCACGATGATCGTCGCACCAGGTGCGATCAGCCCGCGTACCACCAGCGGCAGCAGCGCCAGCAGCGTCACCGTCGGATAGCAGCCGGGATTGGAAACGATCTCCGCCTCTCGCACCGCCGTGCGCGCAAGCTCCGTGAGCCCGTACGGCACGCCGGCGGTCGAGCGCGCGTACGGATTCGCTCCATTTCCCGGTCGCAGGTCGGCCGAGAGATCGACCACCTTCGCCCCGGCATCGTGCGCGGCAGCCACCCACGGCGCCGACGCTCCGTGCGGAAGCGCGCTGAAGATCAGCTGCGCCTCGCCGAGCTTCGCGTCCTCAGCCGCGATGAAGCTCACGTCCTCCCCGCCGAAGCGCGCGTGCGTGCCCTGGCGGTCGTTCGCGGTTGCGAACGCCAGGCGGGCAGCCGGATGCCGCGCGACGAGGTCGCACAGCTCCCGTCCCGCGTACCCACTTGCGCCGAATACCCCAATCGCAAATTTATGCACGATGAATGCATAAAGTTGCGAGACGGGGCTGTCAATGGCCGAATGGAGGGGCCACTCGCCGCCGGCGTCCCTGAACGCTATTCTCCGCGCATGGCAAACAAGCGTGAGCGGCAGGCGACCATTCGCTCGATCATCGATGCGCGCCCCATCGAGGGGCAGGAGGAGCTCCGCAAGCAGCTCCGCCAGCGCGGCTGGGACGTCACCCAGTCCACCCTCTCGCGCGATCTCCGTGAGATGCGCGTCTCGCGCATCCCCGGGCCGGGCGGCGGCTCGCGCTATTCGATGACGTCGGACGACACCGATGCGCGCCCGCCGCTCCAGGCGCTCCTCCCCCCGCTTTACACCGCGATCGACGGCGTCGGCGAGATGATCGTCCTCCACACGCTCCCCGGCGGCGCGCAGCCGATCGGCGTCGCCCTCGACGCCGAGGAGTGGCCCGAAGTCATGGGCACGATCGCGGGCGATGACACGGTCCTCATCATCTGCCGCTCCAACGCCGCCATGGAAAAGATCATCAAGCGCCTCAAATCGGTGGCGGGTCCGACTCCCGTCTGATCCGCTCCGGCCGCGCCGCTTGACACGGAGGCCGTCGATCCGTTAAATATGCAGCGGTTACGCATATTTATTCTCGATCGCGGAGACGGCATGATTCGCAAAATCGCGCTCGCCTATTCTGGGGGCCTCGATACTTCCATCATCGTTCCCTGGCTTCGCGAACGCTACGACGCCGAGATCATCTGCGTTGCGGCCGAGATCGGGCAGGGCGATGAGCTCGAAGGGATTCGCGCGAAGGCGATCGCCTCCGGCGCCGACGAATGCTTCGTCGAGGACATGCGCGAGGAGTTCGTCACCGACTATATCTGGCCTACCCTTCGCGCGGGTGCGATCTACGGTCGCAAATACCTCCTCGGCACCTCGATGGCCCGACCGCTCATCGCGAAGCGTCAGGTCGACGTCGCCCGCGCGGTTGGTGCCGACGCGCTCGCGCACGGATGCACCGGCAAGGGGAATGATCAGGTTCGCTTCGAGCTCACCTACGCCGCCTTCGCTCCCGAGCTCCCCGTCATCGCGCCCTGGCGCGAGTGGGATATCCGCAGCCGCGAGGACGCCCTCGCGTACGCCGCGGCGCACAACGTCCCCGTCTCGGCTACCGCCACCAAGATCTTCTCTCGCGATCGTAACCTCTGGCACGTGTCGCACGAGGGCGGGATCCTCGAGGATCCGAACGCCGTCCCGCCGGCGGATCTTTTCCTGCTCACCGCCGATCCGGCCAGCGCGCCGAACACGCCCGAAGACGTCACGATTGGATTCCACGCCGGCACGCCGGTCTCGGTCAATGGCCAGAAGCTCAGTCCGGTGAGCCTCGTCGAAAAGCTCAACAAGATCGGCGGCAAGCACGCCATCGGACGGATCGACCTCGTCGAAGACCGCCTCATCGGAATGAAGTCCCGCGGCATCTACGAGACGCCGGGCGGCACCCTCCTCCAGACCGCACACTCCGAGCTCGAGCAGCTCGTGCTCGATCGCCGCACCCTCTCGGCGAAGGATCTCATCGCGCCGCGCTACGCCGACCTCGTGTACGAAGGTCGCTGGTGGACTACCGAGCGCGAGTCGTACGACGCCTTCGTCAATGTCACCCAGCAGCGCGTTACGGGAACGATCACGCTGCGCCTCTTCAAGGGCACGGTCACGATCGCCGGACGCCGGAGCAGCGAGGCGCTGTACGACGAGCGCTTCGTCACCTTCGGCGA
>JBBRYY010000181.1:0-4377 GCA_038237245.1 Gemmatimonadales bacterium
TCGCCGTCTGCGCGGCGGCCGCGGCGCGCTGCTGTTGCGCACCGACCAGCGCGCTCCGCTTCATCGAGACCTGCTCCGCCTGCCCGCGCGCGAGCTCGAGTGCGGCACGCTGCGCGTCCGCCTGGCGATCCGCCGACTCGGACTTTGCCTTCGCGACGAGAAGCTCGGTGCGCCGCTGGTCGACGTTCTGCTGGGAGATCGCGCCGCTCTTGAGAAGCGCTGCGTATCTGTCGTAATTGGTCTGGGCGTTTGCCAGATCCGCGGACGCCTGCGCCCGCTGTGCCTCCGCGCTCGCCACCGTCGCCTCGGCCTGGCGAATCTGCTGCGTCAACTGCTGCTCCTGGTAGCGCACGGCGCTTTCGGTTTCCCTGACTTCGGTAGCCATCCCCGCGGCGCTGTGCGCATAGTAGGCCTGGTCGGCCACGAGCTCTTCGGCCGAGATGACGGCGAGGAGCTGGCCGGTTGAGACGGAGTCACCCTCGTTGACGAGAAGCTTCGAGACCAGGCCGCCGACCTGCGGGCTCACGATGACGTCGTTGGTGGTGACGATCCCGGTGAGGACGAGGGGCTTGGCGGGGGCAAAGATCACGTACGCGATGCCGGCGATGGCGAACACGGCGACGATGGCGAGGATGAGGCGCGTGCGAGGCATGGGGAGATCGGTGTGCGGGCAGCGGAACGTAGGGGATATTCAAACAAGTGTATGAATCGGACGTTTGAATATCAAGCGCCCATTGTGCCAGCGAGGCGCTATCCTTGCCCGCGCGAAGTGAGGGACCTACGAGGAACGGCAATGTCTAAGCAGACACAACAGCAAGGTCAGCAATCGTGAGAGGCGGGATCCGGACAGAGTCGCCTGACTCGAAATTATCGATCGCGCTCGCCGCCGTGGTCGGTTGGGCCGTCGGTCTCGCGTTGCAGTTCCGCCCGACGTTGGCGTCGGGATTTCAACGAGTGCAGGGCGATTGGACCGATGCGCGCCTCAACACTTACATCCTCGAGCATGGCTATCGGTGGATGCTGGGAGCGCCGGGCCACGAGCGCTTCTGGAGCCCTCCGGTGTTCTACCCGGCGACGAACACCGCCGCGTATTCGGATGTGCTGCTCGGCGTCGCGCCACTCTATTGGCCGCTGCGCGCTGCGGGACTCGCCCCCGACAGTGCCTTCCAGCTCTGGATGCTCGCGCTTGCTACGCTGAACGTCGCCTCCGCATTCGTCCTCTTCTGGCGCGGCTTCCGCTGCCGACCGCTCGCATCCGCCGCGGGAGCGGTGGTGCTCTCCTTCGCCGCGATGCGCACGTCTCAGGTGATGCATGCGCAGCTCATCGCGCACTTCTACATCGTACTCGCGATCTTTGCGCTGCTACGCGTATTCGAGCCGGAGCCCGAGCTCCGCGCCGGCGTCACGATCGTCGCGTGCCGCACCGCGTGGATCTTCGCGCTCGCGGTCGCGTGCGTCGCGCAGTTCTATTCAGGCTTCTACAACGGCTGGTTTCTCTGCTTTGCGCTGCTCATCGCGGCGCTCTGGACGCTCGTGCTTCCGCGCGCGCGTCGACGGCTTGTGCTCACCGCCCGTGCGAACGCGCGCGCGTTGGCGATTGCCGCCGTGCTCGCCGCGCTTGCCCTCGCGCCGCTCGCCACGCATTATCTTGGGGCCGAGCGCGAGGTTGGGGTGCGCAGCTTCGCGATGGTCGAGCCGCTGCTGCCGCGCGTCGAGTCGTGGGCGTACCTCGGCAGCCACAGCTGGCTCTACGGATGGCTCGCGTCGCACGAGATCTTTCGCGCGCTCCCTCTCGAGCACGAGCATCATCTCGGCATCGGCGTCGCCACCGCGCTTCTCGCTGCTTTTGGTCTCTGGCTCGCGCGACGCCGGCCATCGGTGCAGTGGATGGTCCTCGTGCCGCTCACTATGGCGGTGCTCGCCACCGAATGGCCTGGCGGCTTTACCCTCTGGCGCGAGGTATATCTCGTTGTGCCGGCCGCCAACGCGCTGCGCGCCGTCTCGCGCATCGGAATCGCGATACTGTTTCCCGCCTCGCTCGGCGTCGCGCTCCTGATCAACGCGATCTCCCGCGCGCGGCGCGTTCCGCCGTCGCGCGCGGCGGTGAAGATTCGGCGCCGCGATCAGCGCCGACGCACATTCGCGATCGCCGCGATACTCGCGGTGGTCGTGGCTGAACAGGGTGGGGATCCGCGATCCTACGACAAGCTCGAGGGGCGCATGCGCGTCGCGCGTGTAGCGGCTGGCATCGGCGCGTCGTGCCAGGCTTTTCTCTACACGACGATGGGCGGTGACGACGATCCGTGGAGCTACCAGGTTGACGCGATGTGGGCTTCGGTGGAGCGCGGAGTGCCGACCATCAATGGCTACTCTGGAGGCGAGCCGCCGGGGTGGAGCTTTTACGACGTCCGCGTGAAGAGCGCACAGCAGGATAGCGTGATCGCCGATGCGCTCGCCAGCTGGGAAGAGCGATGGAAGCTGGATACTGCGCGGGTCTGCCGTGTGCGCACACCGGGATAGCGCGATTGACACCGCTGTGAGCGGCTCGGAAACTGAAGGCATGCGGAATGATCAGAAACACTCTCCGGTACCAACGAAGGCCCGCTTTCCCTTCGCAACCCTTCTCCGCGCGCTCGTTCCCGCTCTCGTCGCTACGGCTGTTGTGGTGTACGTCTCGACGCGCATTTCGAATCGCGCTCCGAAGGCCCGCGGCGACGGCCTCGTGCTCGTGGCGCTGAAGCAGAAGGATCCCGCCTTCCGGCCGATCCCCGCAAGCGCTGGCGGCGCCACTGGTGAGGTGCTTTATGCGCCGACCGGCGCATCGCTTCGCTTCCAGCTTCGCGCGCATGGACTCGCGCCCGGGCATCGCTACGTACTGGAGATGCAGGTCGACAGCGATATCTATACTGTCGCCAGTTACTCTCCCGACGCGAGCGGTGGACTTTCCATCGATACCGCGCTTTCGCGTTTCGAAGAGGGCGTGTGCGTCGGCAGCAACTACGACGCGCCGCGCGCTGTGTGGGGAACACACGCCCTCAAGTTCTGGGTGAAGCGCGACGGGTCCCCTGTAGCTGGAACGATGCCGGGCGTCGCGCGGTCAGTCGCCGGCTCGCAGCTTCCCTGCCACGGCAATGGCGACGGCAACTATGACTACGTGTTGCTGGATGACGGTCCCGCGAAGTTCACCGGCACTTCGGCACTACCTCACGACAGCACGCGATAGCCGCCCGACCACTCGCTCGCGGATGTGCTACTCCTTGTAAAACAAATGCATCGCCTCGTGCCTTGGTCGGGTGCTGTGATCCCACGAGTCGCCCGGTAGAAGAGGGAAGAGCTCGTACGACTTCGAGCGAAGCCGTACGAAGCCGGCGCCGGCGAAATCCTCTGCTGCGACGTGATACCAATCAGGTCCCGTCGCATCGTCCCAGAACAGAAGCGTTCCGGACGGAGCACCCTGAATGAGCGACAGATTGTGCTGCCGATCGCTCGTCCAATGCAGCGTTTTCCATGGATCCCATCCGAAGAGAATCGGGACATAGGGACGACTCCACGCGAGCTCCCGCACCGGGCGCGGATGAGCGAGAAACCAGCGATAGCTATCGTCGATCGCCCATGATGCGCGTGATCCTTCCTGTCCATCGACATACGTCAACGCGTACCAGCCCGACCTGAGGAGCACCAGCGCGGAGAGCAGCGCGATTACGGGCTGCCGAACGCGCGCTGCGCCGACCTTCTCCATCATCCATGACAGTGCGTCCGCCAACACGTTCCAGCCGGCAAGCGTGATCAGCGCAATTGCGGGAGCGGTGCAGGTGATGTAGCGCGGGAAGCCTTCCGTGTTCATCAGCCCCTTCGCCCACATCGTCGAGTGCAGGAGGAAGATGACGAGGACGAGAGACGGCAGCTGCAGCGTCCGTCGCCGAATCAGAAGCGCCGCCATCCCGACGATGAAGACGCGCCAGAGCTGGGGGCCCACAATCTCCCAGCGCATGTTCCAATAGAGCCAGAAGGAGCCGTGACTCGCGGCCGCGTTCGTGAGCGTCCAGGGCGCGTTATGCCTGATCCAAAGCGGATCGCGCGTGATTGCGAGTGCGACCAGCCACCACACCACGACTCCAGTCGCGAGGAGGACCGTCGTAGGTATCCGGCGCCACCATGCGCCCGACAATCGGCTGTCGAGCAGCATCCACAGACCCCAGAGCGCGACCAGAAACGGGCCCTCGGGCCGCGCCAGGGGGAGGAGCGACGCGAGCACGGCGCCCGCGCGAACCCGTCCTTCGAAATGCAGCCGTAAGGCGACGATGAGCACGAGGCCGAAGAGCGGCTCCGTCATCGTCTCCGGCGTCACACCCAAAAATGTCGGCTGGAGAAACAACA
>JBBRYY010000182.1:0-4353 GCA_038237245.1 Gemmatimonadales bacterium
GGCGACCACTCCAACACTGCGTATCTCGCCAGCACGATCTGCGCGATCCGCTCTCCATGCTCGATCACCACTCCCCTCGGCGAGTCATTCTTCAGCATCACCATCCACTCGTCGGGATAATCCGCGTCGATCGTCCCGGGCCCATTCGGAATGATTAGCCCCCGCTTGAACGCGATCGAGCTCCGAATCCGCACCTGCGCCTCGTAGCCATCAGGCAGCCGCGCCTTGAACCCCAGCGGCACCAGCGCGACCTCACCCGGCTCCAGGTGCAGCCGGTGCTCATCATCGCTCGCGCGCTCGCGCACTTTCAACCCATCCGAAAGCCGCACGGTTCGTCCGATCAGGTACGCGCAGACGTCGTATCCGGCGGCTTGCCGAGTGGCGCGGAACGGTGTTGGAACGTCTGGATAGAGAGTCTCGTATGTAATCGTGGGCGAGCCTTCCGTCATTCCCGATTCTCCGTTTGGCGTGCCTTCCGGCAGCGCGCACCGTTGCGCTCTGTCAGCTAAGTCTTTTGTTTACATAAAGATATGTCACCAACCGATCGTCCATTCCGAGACCGCGTCACGAACAAGCTGCCTCCGCACCTCGCCAACTGGCAACTCCCGCCGGATTGGCGCTGGGGTACCGAGGGCGTCGAAGGGGAGCATCGTCACTACCAGGAGGTAGTGGACGAGCTCGGGCGCTCGCTCTCGCTCGTCAGCTCCCTCGACGCCGATCACGAGTCGTGGCTGCACGCCGAGGCGCGTCATCTCGCGCATCTGAATCACCCGTCCATCCCCACGACCTACTATTACTGGCCGCGCAACCTCGAGCTGCAGCGCGGTCCCGGCTATCTGCGACGCTGGATCGCCGGCGAAACGCTCTGGTCGCGCCTCTCGCGCACCGGCGTCGAGGATCTCGCCTTCGTCCTCCAGTTCCTCCGCTCCGCCGGCTCGGCCCTCGCCTATATGCACTCGGGTGGGTCAGTCCACGGCGCGATGTCCGCCGAAACCTGCTGGGTCACCCCAACCGGCCGCATCTGGCTTCTCGGCTGGGAATGGAGCGCCCCGCGCACCGAGCTCCCCGCGGGCCTCTCGCCGAATCCGCGCTGGACCCCGGCGCCCCCGGAGTCCGACGGCGTCACCTGGACGCCCACCCCCGAGAGCGACCAGTGGCAGCTCGCCGCCACCGCGTTCGCTGCGTTCACGCGCGAATATCCGCCGGCCGATCTCCCGCCGCTCACCCTCGTGCGTCCCGACATCCCGGTGTCCGTCGCGAAGGTGCTTGCGCGCGCGCTGTCCCGCGCGCCGGAGAATCGCTACCACTCGGTGGCGGCGATGCTGCGCGAGCTCGATCGCGCGGTGGGCAGCCACACGTCGATGTTCACCAGCGGATCGATGCAGGCCGCGATGCGCGGGCCGGGCGAGAGCGAAGAGGCGCGCCTCCGCTGGGCGACTGGTGAGGACTACGAAGTGATCGGCCGACTCGGCTCCGGAACCTTCGGCTCCGTGTGGCGCGTGCGCGATCTCTCGCTCGCGCGCGAGGTCGCGCTCAAGATGCTGCACCCGGAAGTCGCGCGCGACGAGAACGCCGTGCATCGTTTCCGCCGCGAGGCGCAGCTCGCCGCGCAACTCGCGCATCCGTCCATCGTCCCCATTTACGATTGGGATTCGAGCGGTGGTGTGGCGTGGTACACGATGGAGCTGGCCGAGGGGGGCTCGCTGGCGGATCTCGTCGCGCGCTCGGGTCCGCGCTCGATCGCGGAGATCGCGCCGCAGATCGATCAGGTGCTCGACGGCCTCGCCGCCGCGCACGCGAGCGGGATCATCCATCGCGATCTCAAGCCCGAGAACATCCTCATCGACCGCTATCGGCGCTGGCGCATCGCCGACTTCGGTGTCGCGAAGATTCCTGGGGAGGAGCTGAGCGGCACTACAGGCACGCCGGAGTTCGCGGCGCCGGAGCAGCTGCTCGGCGAGACGCAGGGCTCGCCTGTGGACTGCTTCGAGATCGCGGCGATCACGTACTTCCTGCTCGCGGGCAAGCCGCCGTTCGGCACGGGTGACGGACGAGCGATTCTGGCGCGCGAGCTCGCGGGGGATGTCGATCTGTCGGAGATCGCGCCGGATGTGGCCGAGTGGTTGACGCGCGGGCTCGCGGCGCTGCCGGAGGATCGCTTCGCGGATGCGACGGCGATGCGCGATGCGTGGCGGATCGCGGCGGGGAAGGCGATGGCCGCGGAGGAGCACGCGCCGTGGTGGCGCAGGTGGCTCACGACGGAAGTGCATCTGATGCCGGGCGAGAGCTGAGCGGTATCACCCGAGTCGGCGTCTAACCGAACCATAATCGGGCTCTTTCAGGCGGCGTGACGGCAGGCACTCCGGAAAAGCGATCTACTGGATACGGATAGACATTCGTGCCGCGCTGGCTCGAAAGTGGGTGCGCAGGCCGTTCGAATACGTATCTCGGAAGATGCCTCATGCTCATCGATGCGAACAGCGCGCGCACGCATCTCTGCCGCACCGCAATCGCGATCGTCGCTCTGTCGTTCCTCACCGCGTGCGGCGGTGACAGCCGCGGTCCCGTGGCACCGCCGCCGCCCGTCGGCTTCGCGGGTAGCTACGCAATGCAGTCGATATCCGACTCGGCGCTTCCCCACCGTGTGGCGCACCCTCAGTTCACGATTTTCGTCGTGGATTCGGGGCACATGGTTCTCAACAGCGATTCGTCCTACACGTATGACACCGAGGGAAAGACCTATCCGGGCGCTGTGCCGGCGACCGCGAACGACACGGGGACCTTCAGCGCGTCGGGGTCCACGATCTCGTTCGACAGCAAGTTTCTGAACGGGATCATCTTCACGGGAGTTGCGACTGACAGCTCGCTGGCGATGGCGCTGCAGGGATCGCTGCTCGGCTCGATCGATATCACGATTCCCGTGTATTACAAAAAATTGCCGTGAGCTGGAGAGCTGATCGTGAGTCTGCAGGCGCGCGAATAAAACCATATACACATCCGCACGCTTGAAACTCTTGTCGGAAAGGGGCAGGGCCGTCATCCTACCCGCATCGTCTGCGCACCACTGCGCACAGTGCACGGTCCCATTCTCGGCAGGAGAAGGCTCGATGATGTCGATTCCGTTCTCGTTTCGCCACGGCTTTGCGCGTCCGCTTCTGGCTCTCGCGTTCGTCGCCGGCCTCGCAGCGTGCGGCAGTGACAACAACAGCACGGGTCCTGGCGATGTGAGCGGCACCTACACGCTGCAGAGCGTCGGCGGCAACTCGCTTCCGTACGCATTCCCGAACAGCACCGATAACATCGTCGTGTCATCCGCGACGCTCAATCTGAATTCTGACCACACGTATTCGGTCGCCGCGGCCGGCAGTGCCAACGGTAGCGCGGACGACAACGTCATCGCCGATGCAGGCACGTACACCCTCTCCGGCTCGACGGTCACCTTCACGAGCACCACATTTTCAGGCGCGCACTACACGGCCGCTGCCACGTCGACCTCGATTACCGCGAATGCCCCCGGTGCGTTCGTCGAGTCCTCGAATACGTCGTTCAGCTTCCTGTTCGAGAAGGCCAACTAACGCTGCTGTCGTGAGGCAAAACGGATAGCGAGCAGGTGCTCGCTATCCGTTGCGCGCCTCGCTCGAGCGCGGGCTACTGGCACCGGGCTACTCCTCGAGCCTGATCAACCTGCTCACGCTCAACCCTTCCGCCTCGCCCTGGAAGTTGAGCACCACGCGATGCCGGAGCACCGAGTCCGCGATCGAGCGCACGTCGTCGAGATCGGGGACGGAGCGGCCGTCCATCGCGGCCTTGGCCTTGGCGCCGAGCACGAGGTACTGCGACGCGCGCGGTCCGGCGCCCCAGCTTACGTACTTCTTTACGTCGGCGGTCGCCTCTGGCGTGTCGGGGCGCGTCGAGCGCGCGAGCTTCACCGCGTAGCGCACGACTGTGGGTGGCGCGGGGAGCCGCCGCACGAGATGCTGCAGCTTCGCGAGCTGCGCCGCGGTGAGCACCGGTTTGATCGTCAGCGTGTCGTCGCCCGTGGTCGTCGACACGATGCGCTCCTCTTCCTCGAGCGTCGGATAGCCGACGTGGAGCTCGAACATGAAGCGATCGAGCTGCGCCTCGGGAAGCGGATACGTCCCCTCCTGCTCGATCGGATTCTGCGTCGCGAGCACGAAAAAGGGCTCGGGGAGCGCGTGCGTCTGTCCGCTTGCCGTCACCGCGTGCTCCTGCATCGCCTGCAGCAGCGCGGCCTGCGTCTTCGGCGGCGCGCGGTTGATCTCGTCGGCGAGCACCGCGTTCGCGAAGATCGGCCCCTGCACGTACTTGAAGCTGCGCCGCCCCGTGGCCTGA
>JBBRYY010000183.1:0-4342 GCA_038237245.1 Gemmatimonadales bacterium
ACATGCTCGCCTCCGCGAATCCGACGGACGGCGAGCCGTATGTGCTCCGCATCTGGTGCAGCTCCGGCGAAGGCTCGCGCCCGTTCGGCGCGGAGCGTCTGGCGCACATCCTCGTGCCATGTCTGGAAGCGTGGCTCTCGAGCTCCAAGGCGATCGGTCACGCAGTCGCGGAATCCACGCGCGATGCGTACGCCAGCAAGGAGCTTACTGTGGTGCGGGAGTCCGCGGGTTGATCGCTTGAAGGTTCTGCACGTGGTAGGTGCTCGCCCCAACTTCATGAAGACCGCGGCGCTCATGCACGCGATGAAGGCCGAGGGCGGTGCATTCGAGCAGATACTCGTGCACACTGGCCAGCACTACGACCGCGCGATGTCCGAGGTCTTCTTCGAGGAGCTCGATCTCCCCGAGCCGGACGCGTATCTGAGCGTCGGATCCGGATCGCACGCGCAGATGACCGCGAAGGCGATGTCGGCCTTCGAGCCGGTGCTGCTCGAATACGCGCCGGATGTCGTGATCGTCGTCGGCGACGTGAACTCGACGCTCGCCTGCACGATCGTCGCATCGAAGCTCGGAGTGAAGGTCGCGCACGTGGAGGCCGGGCTTCGCTCCTTCGATCGCACGATGCCCGAAGAGATCAACCGCATTCTGACGGATAGCATCGCGGACTATCTCTTCACTCCATCGCGCGACGGCAACGCGCATCTCGAGCACGAAGGGGTCGATCCGAAACGCGTTTTCTTCGTCGGCAACGTGATGATCGACACGCTCGTCCGTCTGCTTCCGAAAACGGACCCCGCGCGCGCGTGTGCGACGGTGGGAGTGACGCCAAACGACTTCGCGCTCGCGACGCTGCACCGTCCCTCGAACGTCGACGATCCCGAGACGCTCACGGAGATCATGAAGGCGATGGCCGTGGTCGCGAAGCAGATGCCGGTGGTATTTCCGGTGCACCCGCGCACACGCGCGCGCATCGACGAGATGAGGCTCGCAGAGCTCAGTGGGAGCGTGAAGCTCATCGAGCCGGCCGGCTATCTCGATTTCCTGGCGCTCGAGAGCGTTGCCTCGATCGTGATGACGGATTCCGGTGGCGTGCAGGAGGAGACGGCCTACCTCGGCGTTCCCTGCCTGACGCTTCGGCCGAACACGGAGCGCCCCGTCACGATCGAGTCGGGGATGAACCGGCTCGTGGCGAGCAAGGCAAGCGATATCGTGAGCGCGGTGGGCACGATGCTCGAGAGAGGAAAAGCGAAGCACACGATCCCCGAGCTGTGGG
Organism: Gemmatimonadales bacterium; assembly: GCA_038237245.1. GTDB lineage: Bacteria > Gemmatimonadota > Gemmatimonadetes > Gemmatimonadales > Gemmatimonadaceae > FEN-1250. The sequence continues at coordinate 1,274 of JBBRYY010000183.1, forward strand.
ACGGACGCGCGTCCGAGCGCATCGCGCGGATCTTGCTCGAGCAATGATCGCGCGGTGACGGAAGAGCGCCCGATCCTCTTCGTCAACGCGCACTACTATCCGGACATCGCGGCGACTGCGCACCATCTCACGGACCTCGCCGAATATCTCGTGGCGGCGGGACACCAGGTGGAAATTTGCGCAAGCCGCGGCAACTACGTCGCCGGTCGCATGCAGGCCGAGGAGAGCGAGGTGCGCAACGGCGTCCACATTCGCCGCGTGCGCAGCAGCTCTCACGGTCGAGGATCGATCGTCGGACGGCTGCTCGACTACGCCTCGTTCCACATCCAGGCGCTTCGCGCAACGCTCGGCTCTCGGAACTATCGCGGTATCGTCTTCCTCACCACGCCGCCGCTGCTCTCGTTCGTGGGTTGGCTCGGTCGCGCGCTGCGCGGCAGACGTTACGCGATCTGGTCGATGGATCTGCATCCCGAAGCAGAGGTCGCTGCGGGGATGCTCGGCCGCCGCAGCATGCTCGGCAGGTTTCTTTTCTGGGCAAACGGACGCGGCTATCGGAGTGCCGACTTCGTGATCGCGCTTGGGCCATACATGCGCGAACGAATTCTGGCGCAGGGCACGCGCGCGGAACGCATCGAGATCGTGCCGGTGTGGGTGGACGGCGACGAAATCACACCCACCCCGCGTGCGGAGAATCCGCTGGTGGCGGAGCTCGGGCTCGAGGGAAAGTTCGTCGTTGCGTACATCGGGAACGCGGGGCTCGCGCACGACTTCGGGGACTATCTCGAGGCGATGCGCTCGCTGAAGGATCATTCGCGCATCTGGTTTCTCTTCATCGGAGACGGGCCCCAGCGCGCGCGGATCGAGGCGTACGCGGCCGACCATGCAATTCGGAATTTTTCGTATCGTGACTACTATCCACGGGAGCGGATCAACTCTGTGTACGGGCTTGCCGATGTGCACGTCGTGACGCTGGGTGCGCCGTTCGTTGGGATCGCCATTCCGACGAAGGCATACGTGTCGATGGCGACCGCGCGCCCGGTACTATTCGTGGGGCCGGAGAAATCGGAGACGGCAAGTGCGATTCTCGAGGGCGAGGGTGGCGCGGTGGTCGATCCGGCGGCGCCACGCGCGGCGGAGCGGATCGCCGAGCTGCTGCGTGCGTGGAGTGATGATCCCGCGGAGACCGAGCGCATCGGCGCGCACGGGCGTGCGCACGTGCTGGAGAATTTCGGCCGGGATGCGAATTGCCGTGCGATCGGCGAGATCATCGACGGCCACTGGAGTAAGGCATGACCGTCGCCATCATCACCGGCTCGGCTGGCCTCATCGGATCGGAAGCCGCCGCACACTTCGCGGGGCTCGGGATGGATGTCGTCGGCATCGACAACGACATGCGGCGTGTGTTCTTCGGCGAGGAAGCGTCCACGTCGTGGAAGCGGAAGGAGCTCGAAAGCCAGCTCGGCGCGCGCTACACGCACGTGAGCGCCGACATCCGCGATGCGAGCGCGATCAACAAGCTGTTCGCGACGTACGGTGGCGATCTCGCGCTCGTCGTGCACGCGGCCGCGCAGCCGTCGCACGACTGGGCGGCGAGCGATCCGATCATGGACTTCACCGTGAACGCGAACGGCACGCTCGTGATGCTCGAGGCGACGCGCACCTATGCGCCCGACGTACCGTTCATCTTCACGTCGACGAACAAGGTGTACGGCGATACGCCCAACCGCCTGCCGCTCATCGAGCTGGAGAAGCGGTGGGAGATCGATCCAAAACACACGTATGCCGGCGGGATTCGCGAGGATATGTCGATCGACAACACACTCCATAGTGTGTTTGGTGCGTCCAAGGTTGCGGCGGATGTAATGGTGCAGGAGTACGGCCGCTACTTCGGCATGCGCACTGCGGTCTTCCGCGGCGGATGCCTCACAGGCCCCGGTCATTCGGGAACGCAGCTGCACGGATTCCTTGCCTATCTCATGCGCTGCACCGTAACGGGAACGCCGTACACGATCTACGGCTACGGCGGGAAGCAGGTGCGCGATAACATCCACAGCGCCGATCTCATCGCCTGCTTCTCGGAGTTCTTCCGCGCGCCGCGGAGTGGCGAGGTGTACAACATGGGCGGCGGGCGATTCAGCAACTGCTCGATGATCGAGGCGATCGAAGCGTGCGAGCGCATCGCCGGCCGCGAGTTGAACCACACATACTCGGAGACCAATCGCGTCGGTGACCACATCTGGTGGATCTCCGACCTCGCGCGCTTCGAGTCGCACTATCCTGGCTGGAGACTCGAGTACTCGATCGACGGAATTTTGCAGGAGATCTACGAGCACAACGTCGAGCGGTGGACGGGCGGCAAGACGACAGCTGTGAAGGGATAGACGCGATGTGCGGGATCGCGGCTCTCTATGCGTACGATGCGCGCGGCGTCGCGACGGGAAGGGAGGAGTTGCGCGCGGCATCGGCGTGGATGGAGTGTCGCGGCCCCGACGGCAGCGGCGAGTGGATGAGCAGCGACGGGCGCATGCAGCTGGCGCACCGGCGGCTGGCGATCATCGACTTGAGCGATGCGGGCGCGCAGCCGATGTCCACGATCGATGGTGAGTACGTGATCTCGTTCAACGGCGAGATCTACAACTACCGCGAGCTGCGCGCGTCGCTCGTGAGCAAGGGATATTGTTTCCGCACTGGCACGGACACCGAGGTGCTTCTGCAGCTCTACGCGGACAAGGGCGAGGCGATGGTGCACGAGCTGCGAGGAATGTTCGCGTTCGCGCTGTGGGACGAACAAAAGAAGGGACTCTTCCTCGCGCGCGATCATTTCGGGATCAAGCCGCTCTACTACGCCGACGATGGTTGCACGATTCGCGTCGCATCCGAGGTGAAGGCGTTGCTCGCCGGCGGCTCGATCGACACGACGCCAGAGCCGGTGGGGCACAGCGGCTTCTTCGTGTGGGGGCACGTGCCCGAGCCGCGCACTTTCTTTCGGGGCATTCGCGAGCTTCCTGCGGGCTCGACGATGTGGATCGACCGCGATGGGGCACGTGCGCCGACGGTGTACGCTGATCT
>JBBRYY010000184.1:0-4339 GCA_038237245.1 Gemmatimonadales bacterium
ACGGCGAGGGTGACGGGATCGCTCTTACCGCCCGAACAGCCGGCGAGGGTGAACGCGGACATCATGATGAAAGCCGCATGGGCAAGACCCGGCGTGCGCAGAGGGATGTTCATTTTTCGCTAGCGACGCTCCATCGCGTCGCGGATGTCGAGGAGGATCTCGAAGTAGAGCTGCTCACGACGATAGGCGAAGTCGAGTGTGGCCATCGACGTGCTGTCTTCGGTCGCCTTGGCGCGCTCGAAGCTCTCGCGATACATCTCGTCGAGATTGTTGAGGATGCGTTCGCGGCTGCGAGACATGGCAATCTTCTCTAGGGCTTTGAGGGTGAGTCGTGGCGGGTCATCGTTCGTTGACGCGGAGAGCGCGGCTTCGCCCTGCTCGAGGAAATACTTCTTCGCCGCACCCATGAGCGCACGACGTGGATTTATCGGACTAGTCATGACTCGAGACCAGCTCTTCGCGCGCGACAGGCATCGCTGCGTTTATTGTGGAGAGATCTTTCCCGCGGATGACCTCACGGTCGATCACGTGCAGCCTCGCATGCGCGGGGGAGACCGATCCGGTGGGAACTTAGTGACGGCGTGCAGGGGCTGCAACACGCTTAAGGGGCATCGCAAGCTCGCGGAATTTCTTGCCGCGGAGCCGACCGCGCGCAAACACTTCTTCACGTTGGCGACTGCCGTGTGGCCACGTCATCTGCGCGCGGTGGAGGAACAGCTCGCGCGCCGGGATTCGAAGCAGGCGCAGCGACGGAAAGCCGCCGGCTAGCGGGTCAGCTCAGCGTGGGCGCTCGCGGCCCTGCGTGAGCGAGCGGAAGCGCTCCGTCATTCTGTTCACGCGCTCGGAATATTGGCGCGGCGTTTCGTCGGCGGCGCGCGGCGGCACGACCTGCCTGTACGGATCGTCCGGCGTCCCGATCTGCGTCCCTCCTGCACGCCCCGCGAGTGCCTCCGCCGCGCGGCGAAATGCATCGACCGCTGTCTGCATCGAGACGAGCTCCGCGCTCGACTCGGAGCCGGTGACATCGACGCCGCTCTCCTCGAGCGAGCGCAGCGCCGCATATGACTGTTGCGCCGGTGCGTCCGTGCGCGCATCGTCGCGCGATCCCTCGTCGTGCTCGTCGAATGTCATCATGTAACTCTGCCCTGCTCTATTTGGGAAGCTTGTTGTCGCCAGGCGGAGCGACGTAGCGATACTGCTCCACGACCTGTCCGGCGATCAGATGCTCGTGCAGAATCTGCTCGGCGCCGGTGACATCCACGTGCGAATACCATACGGCTTCCGGATAGACGGCCACCATCGGCCCGTTCCCGCACTGCCCCATGCATCCTGCGTGATTGACCCGAACGCTGTTCTGCAGCCCCGCTGCGGCTGCGCCCTTCTTCAATGCCGCAAAGACCAGATCGCTTCCCTGCCCTGGACACGTGCCGCCCGAAGTGCACACGAACACGTGACGCTTGTACTGTCCCATGCGAGAAAGCTAGCGCCAAGGAGCTCATGAAGCAGACGCTACGTTGACACTATTCGGTGCATATTTCGCTTATAAATCGCACACCTAGCGGAGTAATCCTTCAATGCACTCACATGGCTGAGCCCTGGCTTCGCGGACCAATCGCCGGGATGCCCGCGATGGTGATGCCCGCCGCGCACGCCCTCATGCAGGCGGCAGAGGACATACCGAGGATGGTGGCGGGACTGACGGAGGAGCAGCTGTGGGCGCTCCCCGGTGGTGCCGCGGCCGTCGGCTTCCATCTCCGCCATCTCGCGGGGAGCATCGACCGTCTGCTGACGTACGCCGAGGGCGAGATGCTGAGCGATGAGCAGATGACGGAGCTCGACGGCGAGGTGGTTTCGGACTCGCGGAGCGCGGAGGAGCTCGCGCGCGCGGCGGTGGCGTTGATCGAGCGCGCGATCGGCGTCATGCGCGAGACGCCGCCGGAGCTGTATCTCGAGATGCGCGGCGTCGGCCGGAGACGCCTGCCCTCGACGGTGTTCGGGCTACTGGTGCACATCGCCGAACATACGCAGCGGCATGTGGGAGGGATCGTGGCGACCGCGAAGGTCGTGCGAACGACGGCGTAACAGGGCACAGGGATCCGTGATGGCTCCAGCGTCGACGAAACCTGGGCGCGCGTTCGGGCGTTCAGCACGTGAATATCAATCCAGCAGGGGGAACGGCATGGCAACAGCTCCGGCAGCAGACAGCGACACGGCGATCGCCGCCAAAGGGTACGTGCATCCCGAGGTGCTCGTGTCGACCGAATGGCTCGCGCAGAATCTCGACAATCCGAAGATCCGCATCATCGAGAGCGACGAGGATGTGCTTCTGTACGACCTGGGCCACATCAGGAACGCACAGAAGGTCGACTGGCATCTCGACCTGAACGACGACATCGTGCGCGACTACGTCAGCCCCGAGCAGTTCGAGAAGCTGCTCCAGTCGAAGGGGATCGACGAATCGACCACCGTCGTCTTCTACGGCGACAAGAACAACTGGTGGGCGACGTACGCCTTCTGGGTGTTCAAGCTCTTCGGCTTCGAGAACGCACGCGTGCTCGACGGCGGCCGCGTGAAGTGGGAAGCGGAGAAGCGCGAGCTCGTGAGCGACGTCCCACAGTTTGCGCGTACCAGCTACAAGGCGCCCGCGCGCAACGACGCGAAGATCCGCGCGTTCCGCGATGAGGCACTCGCGCACTCGAAGGCGAAGAAGCCGATGGTCGACGTGCGCTCGCCCGACGAGTTCTCCGGCAAGAAGACGCACATGCCCGAGTATCCGCAGGAAGGCGTGCTGCGCGGGGGCCACATCCCCGGCGCGAAGAGCGTTCCCTGGGCGAAGGCCGCGAACACCGACGGCACCTTCAAGAGCGCCGCGGAGCTGCGCGCGATCTACGAGACGGAAGCGGGGCTCAAGAAGGACGATGACGTGATCGCCTACTGCCGCATCGGCGAGCGCTCCTCGCACAGCTGGTTCGTGCTCACCTACCTGCTCGGCTATCCGAAAGTTCGCAACTATGACGGCAGCTGGACGGAGTGGGGAAACTCCGTGCGCATGCCGATCGAGAAATGACCGACGTCGCGCCGGTGGTGAAGCCGCCCAACCGCGTCATCGCGGTGTGGAAGGGCGAACAGGAGTTCGACGTTGGGAAGCCCGGCGGTCCGACCGCTCTCGTCGACGGGCACGGAAAGTCGGGGATGGGGCCGGTGGATACGCTGCTCGGCGCTCTCGCGACGTGCGCGTCGATGGACGTTGTAGGGATCCTGAAGAAGCAGCGTACGCCTGCGTCATCGCTCGAGGTCGAGGTGATCGGCACGCGCGCGCTTGCCACCCCTGCTCCGCTGACGCACGCGCTGCTCCGTTTCCGCATATCGGGCGCGGGGATCGAGCGCGAGCAGGCGCTCAGGGCCATCGAGCTGTCGGTGACGAAATACTGCTCGGTGCGCGATTCACTCGATAAGAGCATCCCGGTGGAGTGGGAGCTGGAATTGAAGTAACGGAGAGGCTCGTGATTGATGCGGCGATAGGACGAACTCCGCTGGTGCGGCTCGAGAAGGTCGTCGAGCCGGAGATGGCGGAGGTGTGGATGAAGGTCGAAGGGATGAACCCCGGTGGCTCGATCAAGGACCGCACCGCGCTCGGCATGATCACCGACGCGGAGCAGCGCGGGGTGCTGAAGCCGGGCGGGACGATCGTGGAGCCGACGTCGGGGAATACGGGGATCGGGCTGGCGCAGGTGGCGGCGGCGCGCGGCTACAAGCTCATTCTCTGCCTCCCGTCGCAGATGAGCGAGGAGCGCAAGCGCACGCTCATCGCCTATGGTGCGCAGCTGGTGCTCACCGATCCGGAGCGCCGCATGCTCGCGGCGATTGAGGAGGCCGAGCGCATTCGGGATCGCACAGGCGCGTGGATGCCGAATCAGTTCTCGAATCCTGCGAACCCGCGCGTGCATTACGAGCACACGGGACCGGAGCTCCGGGAGCAGATGGGCGGGCGGATCGATGCGTTCGTGTACGGCTCGGGGACGGGCGGAACGATTAGCGGCGTGGGACGCTTCCTCAAGGAGCGCTCGTCGAAGACGCAGGTGATCTCGGTGGAGCCTGCGCGCTCACCGGTGTTGAGCGGCGGCCAGCGCGGCACGCATCAGTTCCAGGGGATGGGCCCGGGCTTCATCCCGGACAACTTCGACCGATCGGTGGTCGACCGCATCGTGACCGCGTGGGAAGAGGATGCGTTCCCACTCGCGCGCATGCTGGCGCGTGAGGAAGGGCTGTTCGTGGGAATGTCGAGCGGCGCGATCGTGTACGTGGCGCTGCAGATCGCGCGCGAGCTCGGCCCGGGCAA
>JBBRYY010000185.1:0-4300 GCA_038237245.1 Gemmatimonadales bacterium
CCGGGCATTTCACGAAGCGACGCACTCTCGCCCGCCATCATGTGCTCGTAGAAATCGGGCGGGCGACGAACGGTCTGACACGCGTTGTTGACGATGAAGTCGAGCCGGTCGCGCGTCGTCAGCAGCTCGTGACAGAACGCTTCGACGCTCGGCGTGTGGCGAAGGTCGAGTCCGAAGATCTCGAGGCGATCGCCCCACTCGGCGAAGTCCGGCTCTTTCGCGTAGCGGGCGGCCGAGTCGCGAGGGAAGCGCGTCGTGACTATCAGCTGCGCGCCGGAGCGGAGGAGCTTGAGACCGGCCTGGTAGCCAATCTTGACGCGGCCGCCCGTGAGCAGTGCGACGCGGCCGCGGAGATCGGCGAGCTCCGTTCGCTTTGCGAAGTTGATCTGCGCGCACTGCGGGCAGAGCTGGTCGTAGAAGTGATGGATCGATGTGAAGTGCTGCTTGCAGACGTAGCAGTGAATCGACTCGCGCAGCTCACCCGCTGCCGGCTCTGCGGCGTCGCCGTTTGCATCGATCCCTGAAGGCGGGAAGACGTTCGGAGTGGTGAACACCGTCTCACGGCGGAGCTTGCGGATTCCCGTATCGGCGTAGACGCGATCTTCGTGACGCACGACGGACGCCTTCTGCTGCTTGATCGCTTCCTTGCGCAGGCGCCGCCGCGCGCCGATGTCGGGGCTGAAGACGACGCCGACGGCGGCGAGGAGCCGCTTTCGATCGTCGTCGGGGACGCGCGCAAGCACGCCGCGATCGCTGCCGATTTCCTCCAGCACGTCGGCGGCTGCGCGCAGTCGCGCGAGAAGTGCCTCGTTGGCGTCCTCCTGCTTGAGCATCCCTGTCGTCTTCATGGGATGAAGGCTAACGCGACGGCCGTCGACTTTCACGCGCGGTGGACCGGTTATGCGCTCAATCGGCGCTGGCGGTGCGCGACAGGGTGAGCGTCGGGATGCTCCGGCGCACGGCGCAGCACGCGATCAGCTCCGCGAGCCGCTTGGCACGCGTGTCGGGGCGCTTGGCGGAGACGATACGCCAGGTCGCCGTGCGTCTGTACCAGGACGGACAGGACTCGAAGAAACTCCACGCGGCGCGATGCCGCTTGAACTCGGCCTCGGACTCCGCATCGAGGACAGCGCTCTCGCGGTTCTCGTACGCGTATATGGAGCTCTTTTTCGCGCTGCGCCGCTCGAATGCGCGGATCCCCGCGGGGGAGACCAGTCCGGCGACGAGGAGCTCCTGCATCTTCTTCGCATTCACCGCGCTCCAGATGCTCGACTGTTTTCGCGGGGTGAAGCGAATGGAGTAGCTGTCATCGTCGATGCGCCGCCGCACGCCGTCGATCCAGCCGACGCACAGCGCCTCGGCCACCGACTCCGGCCACGTCATGCTGTCGCGGCCAGAATCGCGCTTGTGGAAGCCGACGAGCAGCTCCGTCTTCGACTCGTGATTTGCCGCGAGCCAGCTGCGGAAAGCGGGAGCGCTCCGAAAGAAGCGCGGCGTCGACACTCCTGCGTTGGACGGTTTCTTCGCGGCCACGTCTATTGTCGCTTGAAGAACTGGACGGCCTCCTCATGCTTCTCACCGGCCGCTCTTGATTTGAAGGTGCCGAGATTACGGCGCTTCCGGGTTTTCGCTTTCTTCTTGCGCGAGTAGCGGCGATACTCGCCGGTCGTGAGTTTACGGATCATGACGCTCCGGTCGCTCGGGGTTGCGAAATGGTTCCTTTGCGGTCGCTCGATGAACGTCGCCATGCGGTGGCGAGTGTCAGAACGATGTAAAACGGTGACGCGAGTGCGAACGCTGAGGTCTCCGGGGATTGAAAGCGGCTGCTCACCCCCGACGCCTATCGACGCGTGCATCGCTCGTGCCAACATCACTGCCAGCTCTTCCGATGTGCCCCCGTGTCGCCCGTTTCGCCCTCCTCTGCGTCTGCTGCGCGCCGATTCTCTTGGTGGCCTGCAGCGATGGCATCGGCCCGAACAGCGCGCAGCTTGCAATCGCGGGCGGCGATGGGCAGCGCGCGCCCGCGGGGAGCGTGCTACCGGAGCCGATCGTCGTGGTCCTGCGCGATGCGAGGGAAAAGCCACTCGCCGGCGCGCGCGTCGCCTGGGCGGTGATGCTTGGGACATCGGATGTCGTCGAGCCGTCGTCCGAGGTGACGGATGCGCATGGTGCGGCGAGCGCGAGCTGGCGTCTCGATGGGCGGACAGGGACACACACGATCATCGTGACTGCGGACGGTGGTGCAACCGTGAAAGTGAAGGCGATCGCCGACCCGGGCGGATCGTCGAGTGTGCGCGCGCTTCCGATCGTGACGTACGAGGGATCGGGGCAGGCCGTGCATCCGGACTTCGCGCGACTTCCTGCGTCCTGGACGGGCGATCCCTACCGTCTCGTCGCGACGCCGTATCCGCAGGGGAATGGCAACTTCGAAAATCCTTCGCTGTACACCGGGAGCACGGGCGACGGGTGGGTAGTGCCGACGGGAGTTCACAATCCGCTCGAGACGCCGCAGGGCGGAAGCTATCTCTCGGATCCGGATATGCTCTACGATGCGGATAAGGACGAGCTGCGAATTTACTATCGCCGAGTCACGACCGAGAACGAGATCTGGATGACTCGATCTTCGGACGGCGTGGTGTGGAGCACACCTGTTTTGTCCGTGCATGCACCAAACCACTTCATCGTGTCGCCGGCGATCGTGCGGCGCTCCGCGACGGCATGGCTCATGTGGAGTGTCAACTCGGGCGTTGTGGGATGCGGTGCATCGACAACGACCGTGGAGCTGCGCCGTTCGACCGATGGCGTGACGTGGCGCCCTCCCGAGACGACGACGATCTCCGATCCCGACGGTTATCCGTGGCACATCGACGTCGAGTGGATTCCTTCGCGTAACGAGTACTGGGCGGTGTATCCGGTGAAGAAGGCGGGCGGATGCACGACGGACCGCCTCCGCTTCGCAACGAGCGCAGACGGCGTGCACTGGACGACCTTTCCTTCGCCTGTACTGATGAAGGGGGCGACCGACCAGCTGCGCGACGTCGTCTATCGCTCCAGCATCGATCTAAATGCCATGACCGGAACGGTGTCGATCTGGTATTCGGGAGCGAAGAACGGGAGCGGCGGCTACAGCTGGCATCTCGCGTGGGAGCAGCTCGCCGTCGATGCGCTCCTCGCTCGCGTGCGCGCACCGTTCACCATCGCCGCGCGCGCCGACGATGGTGAGAAGCCGGCGAGTCCCGAGCTCACGAACGAGACTGCACCGTAGCTGCGGAGACGCGCTAGTCGAGCGGCTCGGTGTCCGGAGCGAGATGCGCGATCTCGAGTGGAAGCTCGGCGGCGAGCAGCCCCGCGACGATGTCGCGATGGCAGTGCTGGTGATCCGCCTCGAAGCAGAGCAGGCACGCGCGTTTCCCGGACGCGACGATGCCCTGGAGATCCTCGAGCGCGGCCTGCGCGTCGGGGGTCTGCATATGCTCGAGAAAGATCCGAAGCATCTCCGCGTGTCGTCCGGCGCGCGCCGCGGCGCGGCCATCGGCCGGAGTTCCGAGCGCGCGCATGTGGACGTACTCGATGCCAGCCGCCTGCACACCGGCCGACAGGCGAGTCTTGGAGAATCCCGGGCGTCGGGAGCTGGCGACGGCGCGGATGTCGACCAGCACCTCGATGCGCCCATCCTTCAGCGCGCGGTGAAAGCTCGCCGGCGTCGCGCCCTGATAGCCGATGGTTGCGAGCGAGATGGCGCGCGGCACGTGACTGGAGCGGGTCAGGGTGCCGGCGCTTCGGCGGCAGGGGGCGCGGCGAGCGTGAGCGAGCCTTCGATCTGGAAGTCGCGCAAGATGCCATCGACGAGCAGCGTCGCGCGCACCGGCACATTCTCGTCTCCGCGCAGCTTTCCATCCGCGATGGCCTTCCGCACGGCGCTCTCGATTTCGCGCTGCGCCGTGACGCCGAAGTGCTTCAGAAATTTCCGGATCGAGAGATTGAATGCGTCTTCATCCATGGTCGTGCTCCTGTATTCGCGTGTTACCCGTCGGCCGTCGGCCCGTACATCTCGGGAACCAGTAGCTCTGAAATCGACATGGTCGGCGTCGGATGAGGTTCGGTGCTCGTGATGTCAGGCTCGCATTCGCAAGTTAAATGCGAGACTGAACGAGAGAGACTTCGACCGCGTGTCGGCGAGCTTCATCGCGCTGTTCGCGCACGCGAGCCGGTCAACCGGCCGCGACCGCGGCCTCGCAGAGTGCGCGCAGCCCCGCGATGTTCGCGCCGAGCGCCGCGGGGATGTCGTAGCGCGTGATGA
>JBBRYY010000186.1:0-4247 GCA_038237245.1 Gemmatimonadales bacterium
CCGATCGGCTTGCGCGGCTTCCTGTTGCGCGCAAAGCTGCGCGCTTCGAGGTCCTCGGCGATCGCATCCGAGAGCTCCGCCTCGATGTCGTAGTCGGAGTGGAGGTCGGCGCGCGAGGTCGCCGCCGCAGGGGCGGGGATGGGGGCGCGATCGGCCTGCGGCTCCACGTCGATGCGCGTCTCCGACTCGGTACGACGCACGTGCTGCTGCGACTGTGGCTGCGGCATGTCGTCGGGGAGCTGCGTCGCGCGCGTATCGGCGCGCGGGCGCCCCCACGAATCCGGAACGCGCGGATACGTCTGCACGTAGCTCCACGCCCGATTGAGCAACTCCATCGCCGTGCGATGCTCTTCGTCGAGCGCGAGCGCGAACTCGGCGCGCGTGTGCTCGATCGTGCGCGCATTCTCTTCCGTGCGCTCGCGCTGCGCGGTGAGTTCCTTCACCATTGCATCGCGCTCGGCCGCGGCGAGCAGATATTGCTCGCGCATCGTCGCGATATACGGCTGTGTCGCAGCGAGCTTGTCGGCCCATTCGCGACGGACCTCCTGCAGCTCGACCTCGGCGCGCTGGCGATCCCAATCGACCGTCGCGATCTGCGCGCGCAGCTCATCGCGCATCGATGCCGAGGCTTCGCGCTCGCCGCGCAGCGCGTCCGACTGCTGGTTGAGCAGCGCGCGCGTGGAGTCGAGGTCGGTCTCGAGTCGCTCGATGGTGCGTTGCGCGTTCGCGCGCGCGGAGGTGAGCTCGTCCTGCATCGTGAGCATCGCGTCTCGCGCGCTGCCAAGCTCGGACTCCACGTGGTGGCGGCGCTCGGCGCTGTCCATGCGCTCGGACTCCAGCTGCGAGGCAAAGCGGGCCTCGGCGTCGCCGATATCGGCGCGCGAAGCATCGAGGGCGCGCTGCGCATCATCGAGCGTGGCCCGCGACTGCTCGAGCTCGACGCGTAGCGCCGCGAGATCCTTGCGCGCGGAGAGGAGGTCGACCGTCTGTGCGTCGTGATGACGCAGCCGTTCCTGGAGCTCGCCGAATTGATCGCGGAGCTTTTCCGACTGCGAGGCGCGCTTGCGCATCGAGAAGGAAAAATCCTGTCTCGTCTGGCGGGCGCGGCGCGCCCACGCGAACGAGGCGATCGCGGCGCCCGCGAGCGCCCCGATCCCCGCTGCGAGCAGCGTGATCCAGGAAACAACCAGTGATCCGACTTCCACCTACGCTCCGCGTGCTGGTGAGTGCCCCCGATAATGGGGACATCGCAAGCCCCGTGCAAATCTTCTTTTCAGCACGTGTAACGCAATGGCCCATGTAACACGGCGTTACGCGTGTTGCGCGAGTGGCGCGACGTCTGTCCTTCTGGTGGCAGAACGCGTGTGCCCGTGAGTGAGCCGAGGAGCAGTATGAGAGGACGAATTCGTATCGCGATCGCGTGCGCAGGGCTGCTGGCGACATCGGCCGCGTCCGCGCGCGCGCAAAGGACCTTTCGCGAGACGGGCTCCGTTACCGTGGGCGGCTACATCGTGTGGGTGCGCGGGACGAGCGCGAACCTGGTGGAGCTGTTCGTGGGGCGCGGCTTCCGCGACGCATTTGCGCAGGCGCACGAAATGGATGCGGCGAAGCTGCAACACTGGATCGATAGCGTACGTTCGATCGCTCCGCTGCCGTCGGACGACTCGAGCGCGCTCGATTCGCGCGCGAGTGGCGCGCCGATGGGCGCGGGCGTCGCCATGACGCGGCGCGTGGGCGGCTCGCACTCGGGGCTGCGACTGCTGGTCACGGGAGAAGAGCCGATCGTGATGGCGGAGCCGACCGCGCGCGACTTCCTCGCCGTGCTCGACTCGGCTGCTCACGCGACGCGCGATCTCTCGCCGCCTTCGACGATGGTCGCGCAAGCGCCCGCGCCGACACCGGCGCCTGTGCCAGCGTTGACACCGACCCCGGTAGCCGTGCGCGATTCGGTAGTCGTCGCTGTTGCGGTTGCGTTGCCACCACCGCCGCCGCCACCGCCACCGCCGCCACCGCCACCGCCGCCACCGCCGCCACCGCCACCGCCGCCACCGCCGCCACCGCCGACCGCGCCGCCAACCATCGGTGTCAAGCCCACGACTCCCGATTCGATGCCGAACGTGCCGCTCAGCGCCTCGACGAGTGACGCGCCGCCTGAGTTGGTGCTCCCGGCGCCGAGTGAGCCGATGATCTTGCTCGCGAGCCGGGTGGATATCATGCCGCTTCCGCTTCCGCTTCCGCTTCCGCTTCCGCTTCCGGTGCCGAAGGGGGCGCCGGCGCCAGCCGTCGACGCTGCGCCCGTTGCCGATACGGTGCCATCGCCCGTCGCTGCTGCCGCTCCCGTGGCTCCCGCGCCGCCCGCCGCACCGGCCCCGCCTGCCGATAAGCTGATCCACACGCCGCTCGGACCGTTCACGATTCCCGGCGCTCTCCTCTCCGACCGCGACAAGGAGGCGCAGTACTGCTACACGCAGCTCGGACTCAAGTACAATCCGGATTTGAGGGGTGAGATCACCGTGAAGCTGGCCGTGGGTAGCGACGGTGCCGTATCGGATGCGGTCGTGACGAAGCGCAGTTGGCAGGGGATCAGCGCGGGCGAGGTGGAGTCGTGCGTGCGCGCGCTCGCGCACGACTGGACGTTCGCGTCGAGCGACCCCGCGGTGACGAATGGTGCGAAGGTGCTGACGTTCAGCTTCGCCCCGTAGCTCCGCGCGCAGACCCCGCGCGAAACAGTTCGCCCGCCGCCCTCGTAAGGCACTCTGTACCTGCCTTTACCAGGAGCGCGCATGTTGAGTCTCATCGGAATCGGAATCTCGATCGCGGTTGCCGTGATCGCCTACGTGCAGACGCGCGACTTCGTGCGCCGCCGGCTTCGCTACGTCGACAAGGTGCAGAGTCCCGTCGCCCCGTGGCTCGCGGGGGCGGCCGTCGCCCTCGTCGGCATTCCCGTGGCCGCATTTCTCCCCTTCGTTGGGCTCGGCACCGCACTCATCCTCGGTACGAGCGTTGGCACCGCGGTCGCGCATGGGGTGCGCGACATCAAGCGCGGCGGGTCGGAGCTCTACCTCCCGTAGCCTCGCCGAACAGCGCGACCGTGCCGCTGCCGGCGACGCGCCGGGCGACCGCGATGGCTCGCGCACATTGTTGAGTGCGAGCAGGGCTCGGCGAACTGCCGGGCCCTTTCGCATCGGCGGGCAATTTATGCGAACAGAGTGAATTTTCGTACAAAGAGACTATTGCGAGCGGCGGAACGCGCGATATGTTCCTCCACCCGCACGGAAGCAAGAACACGTCGCGAAGACGCGATACCTGATCTCGCTCCACCAATTCCCCCCTCGGAGGACGGCTCATGACACTCCCCCGGTGTGCATTGCGCCACCAGTCGAACGAATGCCTGCACGCGCGAGGGTCATCGCCATCGCGCTGGCGTACCACTTTGGTCGCCGCGGCGGTTCTGTCGGCACTGATGTCGACAGCCGCGTACGCGCAGACCAGCATGATCTCGGGAACCGTCACGGACAATGCCGGCGCGCCGGTCGTCGCGGCCCAGGTCTCGATCACCGGCACACGCTACGCTGCCGCCACCGATAACAACGGTCGCTTTCACATCGCGAGCATCTCCGAGCCCGTGGGCACGGCAGTCACGATCGTGGCGCGCCGAATCGGCTACGCGAGTGGCTCGGCCGCGGTTCACGTCGGCGATGACAACATCGCGATCAAGCTCGAGCCGTCGGCAGTCAAGCTCGACGAGATGGTCATCACCGGCACGCCGGGAAGCACCGTGCGCCGAGCGCTCGGCGTCGACGTCGCGCAGATCGACGCGTCGACGCTCGTCGACAAGGCGCCGATCAACGATGTGCAGCAGCTGCTCAATGGCCGCGTTCCCGGCGTGACGCTGGTCGCGAACTCGGGCGTCGTGGGCGCCGGCTCGACGGTCCGCATTCGTGGCATCTCGAGCTTCGCGCTCACGAACACGCCGCTGGTCTACATCGACGGAGTTCGGATAGACAATTCGCAGGGCACAGGCACGGGCAACCAGAGCTTCGGCGCGAACACGACGACACGCTGGAACGACTTCGACCCAAACGACATCGAGAGCATCGAGATCCTGAAGGGGCCGGCCGCGACGACGCTCTACGGCACCGAGGCCGCGAACGGAGTGATCCAGATCATCACGAAGAAGGGAGCGCCGGGAAAGACGACGTACGAGTTCAACATGCGTCAGGGCGCCAACTGGTTCAGCAACCCGC
>JBBRYY010000187.1:0-4242 GCA_038237245.1 Gemmatimonadales bacterium
ACGAGGTTGCGCCGCATGTCGACGATGTGGTCGAGATGCTCGATGCCGACCGGGCACTCCTGGATGCACGCGCGGCACGTCGTACACTGCCAGAGCTCTTCCTCGGTGATGAAGTTGTCGAGGAGCCGGTGCTCGAGGATCTCCGCGGCCGTGCGCGCGCCCTCGTCGCCCTCGCCGTGCACCAGCGCGTGGTGCGCGAGCTCCGAGCGGTCGCCCACGAGCAGCGGCGCCTTCTCCATGAGCCGGCGGCGTGTGTCGATGATGATCTTGCGCGGGCTCAGCACCTTCCCCGTGAGATGCGCCGGACACACCGCCGTGCACCGCCCGCACTCGGTGCACGTGTAGCCGTCGAGTAGATCCTTCCACGTCATCTGGTCGACGTCGGCGGCGCCGAACTGCTCGACGTTCTCCGCCTCGAGGTCGAGGAAGCGGATGACGCCCTTCGGCCCCGGTCCCTGCGAGTTCGAAAAGTAGACGTTGGGGATCGACGAGACGATGTGGAGATGCTTCGAGTACGGCAGATAGTTCAGAAACGCGAGCACAAGAAGCGCGTGCGTCCACCAGAAGAGCGCGTGCGCGCCGGTGAGCAGCCCTGCGGGAAGCGCGCGCAGCGGCATCGAGAGCGCGAGCGAGAGCGGCTTGGCGCGGATGATCGAGTCGGGATCGCGCGCGAGCTCGAGGGCATTTACCGCGAACATCGTCACCATCAGGCCGGCGATGGCGCCCAGGATGAGGAGCGCGTCACTGTGCTCGAGGTTGTCGCCCTCGAGACGCTCAGGGTGCAGCACGAGGCGCCGATAGAAGGCGAAGGCGATGGCGCCGAGCACGAGCGCGCCGAAGAGATCCTGGGAGACGGAGTAGAACCCGTAGAGCGGTGCGGGGAGGAACGCGTACGAGAACGCGGGGAAGCTCCCGTTGAGCAGCAGCTCCGTCGTCCCTGCCGTGAGCACGACGAAGCCCCAGAAGATCAGCGCGTGCATCGGGCCGGCCACCGGATCGCGCAGAATCTTCTTCTGCAGGAAGGCAACGGTGATGACGTTCTTGAGGCGGACGAGCGGATGCCCGGCGCGGTCGTCGGGAAGCGCTATCGAGAGATAGCCCAGCAGCCGCTGGACGTTGTACGAAAAAAAACCGACGGCGAGGAGCAGGACGAGCAGGAAAACAGCGTTCTCGGTTCGCATGGCACCGAAGCTAGGGCGCGTCCAGTAACGAGACAACCAGCGAGGCTCAGCCTTTGGAGCGCGCCTCTTTCACAGCGGCCGTGAGCACGGGAAGAATCTCGATCACATCGCCGATGATGCCGTAGTCGGCAACCTTGAAGATCGGCGCGTCCTTGTCCTTGTTGATCGCGACGATCGTGCGCGAATTGCGCATCCCGGCGATGTGCTGAATCGCACCCGAGATTCCGAGTGCCACGTAGAGATCGGGCGACACCTGCCGCCCCGTCTGTCCGATCTGGTCGCTGTGCGGGCGCCAGCCATCGTCGGTCACCGCGCGCGTCGCCCCGACCGCCGCGTTTCCGAACGCCGCAGCGAGATCCTCGACGAGCTTGAAGTTCGCGGCGCTCTTGAGCCCGCGTCCGCCACTCACGATCACCGGCGCATCGCCGATGTCGAGCTTCGCGCCGCCGCCCACGACCATCTCCTTCACCACGAGCTTCGATGCCGCCGGATCCGATAACGGCTGCGCGCTCTCGACGCGCGCCGCTCGCGCCGCTTCGACCGCCGCCCGCGCGCCCGGACGCAACGTCACGATCGCGGGCGACCCCGCGAGCTTCAGTGTGGCGATCACCTTCCCCGCGTACGCCGGATGCGTGACCACGAGCGCATCGCCGGCGAGCTCCAGCGTCGTGACATCCGCCGCCATGCTCACACCGAGCTTCGCAGCCACGCGCGGCGCGAGATCGCGCCCCTGAGCGCTCGCCGAGAAGATCGCGGCGCGATAGCCGCCCGACTTGATGCGCTCGGCCGCAGTCGCCGCCAGCGCCTCGACGTTCGTGTTCGCGAGCCCCGCGTGCTCCACCACGATCACGACATCGGCGCCGTACTTCCCGAGCTCCGCCGCCAGCGCCGCAACACCCGCGGCCCCCGCGAGCAGCGCGTGCACCTCGCCGCCGCCGCTCGCATCGGCCAGCGCGCGCGCCGCGCTCACCGTTTCGAATGCCACGCGCCGCAGCGCACCGCCGCGCGACTCCGCAAACGCAAAAATGTTCGCCACTACAGCACCTTCGCTTCGGTGTGGAGCAACCGCACGAGCTCGGGCACCGCACCCGGCCCTTCGCCCACGATGCGTCCCGCCGCGCGCTCGGGCGGCAGCTCCATCTTCTCGAGCGTCAAGCTCTCCGCTCCGAGTTGCGCAGGCTTCACCTCGAGCGGCTTCTTCTTCGCCGCCATGATCCCCTTGAGCGATGGATACCGCGCGCGCGGCATCCCCTCATCGATGGTGACCACCGCCGGAAGCGCGAACTCCACGATCTCCGCCGCACCCTCGAGATCGCGACGCGCGGTGCCGCGGCCATTCGCGATGTCGAGCGTCGATACGGCCGTCGCGCACGGAAGGCCGAGGAGCTCCGCGGTCATGGGGCCGACGGTGGCGTTCGCGGAGTCGACGGCCTGCCGTCCGAAGAAAATCAGATCGTAGCCGCCCTCCTTCAGCTCAGCCGCGAGCGCCCGCGCGATCGACAGTCCATCGGTGGGCACGCGATCCGCCTTGAGCTGTACTGCGCGGTCCGCGCCCATGCTGAGCGCCTTCCTCAGCTGCTCCTGCACGACGTCGGGCCCAAGGGAGATCACGACGGTCTCGCCCGGCCCCTGTTTCTCGTTGAGCTGGAGAGCCGTCTCGACTGCGTAGCCGTCGAAGTCGCTCATGTCGTACTTGAGCCCCGCCTCGTCGACCGCCGTTCCACTCGCCGCGATCTTGAACCGCGTCTCCATGTCGGGAACGCGCTTGATGCACACCGCGATTTTCACACTGACACTGGGTTAAGTAAACGCGCTCAACCCGGTCACGGCCTGACCGAGAATCAACGTGTGGATGTCGTGCGTCCCCTCGTACGTGTAGACACTCTCCAGATTCGCCATGTGTCGCATCGCGCTGTACTCGGCCAGGATGCCGTTGGCGCCGAGCAGACGGCGAGCCTCGCGGGCGACGTTCGTCGCGATGTCGCAGTTGTTCCGCTTCGCGAACGACACCTGCTGCGGCGTGAACTTTCCCGAATCCTTGAGGCGGCCGAGGTGGAGCGAGACGAGCTGCGCCTTCACGATCTCCGTGAGCATGATTGCGAGCCGCTGCTGCTGCAGCTGGAAGCCGCCGATCGCCTTGCCAAACATCACGCGGCTCTTCGAGTAGTCGAGGGCCTCTTCGTAGCAGGCCATGGCGGCGCCGATCACCCCCCACGAGATGCCGTAGCGCGCCTGCGTGAGGCACATCAGCGGGCTCTTGATCCCGCCGCTCTTCGGGAGGATCGCATCCTTCGGAAGGCGCACGTCCTGGAAGACGAGCTCACTCGTATCCGACGCGCGCAGCGAGAGTTTCCCCTTTTGATCCTTCGCCGTGAAGCCCGGCGTGTTCGTCGGGACGATGAAGCCGCGAATCGACTTGTCGCTCTTCTCGCCGTTCGTCTTCGCCCACACGATCGCGATCTTCGCCTGCGAGCCGTTGGTGATCCACATCTTGCCGCCGTTCAGGATCCACGAGCCGTCCGCCTGCTCGTTCGCCATCGTGATCATCCCGCTCGGATTGGATCCGTAGTCGGACTCCGTGAGCCCGAAGCATCCGATGATCTCGCCGGCGGCCATCTTCGGCAGATACTCCTTTTTC
Organism: Gemmatimonadales bacterium; assembly: GCA_038237245.1. Taxonomy (GTDB): domain Bacteria; phylum Gemmatimonadota; class Gemmatimonadetes; order Gemmatimonadales; family Gemmatimonadaceae; genus FEN-1250. The sequence goes on from JBBRYY010000187.1 coordinate 3,820, forward strand.
TGCTCCTCGCTGCCGAACGCGAATATCGGATACATCACGAGCGCGCCCTGGACCGATGCGAAGGAGCGAATGCCGGAATCTCCACGCTCGAGCTCCTGCATGATCAGCCCATACGCGACGTTGTTCAGCCCCGCGCAGCCGTATTCCTCCGGCAGGTTGGCGCCGAGCACGCCAAGCTCGGCGAGTCCGGGGATGATCTCTTTCGGAAAGCGGCCCTCGAGGTAGCAGTCGCCAATGATCGGAAGGATGCGCTCGTCGACGAATTGCCTGACACTGGCGCGAACCGCGCGCTCCTCTTCGGAGAGGGCACTGTCGATGTCAAATAAGTCTTGCATGCGATAAATCTACGGCGTGGAAGGGCGTCGTCAAAGTGCCCGTACGCCCCTTGCGTCAGCTCCGGCGGGCCGCCCGCAATCCGAGCTC
>JBBRYY010000188.1:0-4240 GCA_038237245.1 Gemmatimonadales bacterium
GGCGAAGATGCTGAGGCATCGTCGCCCCTTTTATCATCACCCGCGGTAGCCGAGTGTCGACAGCCGAGTATACGGCGACGTGGATGCGACGCCGCGCGAGCAATGTGTACGAGCGTCCGGTCTTCCTCGCGAAGGTCGGGGCGATCGCATTCGTGATCGCGCTCCTCTCGTTTGTGCTGCTCGCACGCTCGGCGGCGCGCGAGGCGGGAAGCGGTGCGGCACTCTCGCTGCACGCCGAGAGTGCGGCGCTGGATTCGGCGGAGCGGCGTGCGGCGTCGCGACTGCGGGGAGCGGAGGGTGCGCTGACGGCCGCGCGCGTGCAGCATCGAAGTGCGCTGCGGAGCGATGCGCTCTCGCCAGCCGCTGGTGCCCGGCGCGATTCGCTCGCGAGCGCCGCGGCGGAACTCACGCGCCTTCTCGTGCGATCGGACGACGCGCCGCTCGTCGCGTCGTTCCGCGCGCTGGGCACTGCGGCGCCGATGACTGGGGCGCCGCGCATCGGACAGCTGCTCGACTCGCTCAACGATCTCGACAAGGCGCGCTCGGACTTCGGATCGTCGGAGGGTGCGGATCCGATCTTCGTCGCGCTGACGGCGCGCGTAGGCGCGATCGGCCACGAGATAGAGACGGTAGCGCGGAACAGGCGAGCGGAGCTTCGCCGGCAGATCGATTCGTTGACGCCGCCGCCGGTGATGGGCGCGGTCGTCGATACGATGCCGCTCATCGCCGTGCGGGATTCTGCGGAGCACGCGTACACGGTGGCGGTGCAGGGTGTGGCGAGCGCGCGTGCAGCGGACAGTGTCGCGCGTGCTCGCGATGAGGATGAGTCGCCCGGAATGTTTGGAGTAGGAGGCGCGACGCTCGTGCTTGCGGCGGCGGTGGTCGCGATCGTGATCGCGCTCGCGCTTGCGCTCGGGATGGAGTTGCGGTGGCCGCGAATTGCGGATGTCGCGGAGGCGGAGTCGCTGAGTGGAGCGCGTGTGCTGGTGACCATCGGCGCGCGGAGCGAGGAGCCGGATCGTCAGCGACGGGGTGCGGATCGCGAGGTGCCTCCGTCGATCGAGCAGTCATCGGATGCATATCGACTGCTTTACGGTCAGCTCGCGGATGCGACGTTCGATCTGACTGTGATAGCGATTGTGGGAGATCATCCCTTCGTGACCGTGAGTGTGGCGGCGAATCTCGCTGCGATCGCGGCGAGGACGGGGCGGCCGACGCTGTTGCTCGACACGGATTTTCGAGCGCAGCCCGTGGCGACGATGATGGGAGTGCCGGCGGGGCCCGGTGTGGCCGACGTGCTCGCGCAGCGATTGGGTTGGGCGGGCGCGATATCGAACGTGTTGGTGAGCCGAGGGCGAAGTATTGATGTGTTGCCGAGTGGGGTGTTGGCGGGAACGCTGCAAGCGGTGGCGGAGGAGTTCGGGAGTGAGGTGGAACGGTTGAGCAGGCGATATGAGACCGTGGTGGTGAGTGCGTCGACGCCGGAGCAGGGGACGATTGCGGTGGCGGCGGGGTCGGTGGGTGAGGTGGTGGTTTGCGTGCGGCGGGGGCGGAGCACGCATGCGTCGCTGGCGGCGTTGCTGGCGGCGGTTGAGGCGAGTGGGGCGAGGATGAAGGGGGTGGTGCTGTGGGATCGGGAGGATCCGGCAGCGGTGGCGGGGTGGGTGGGCCTGGGGAGAAGGCTGGAGTTGATGGGGTAGACGGAGCGTGCCGGTGGTAACGGGGCGAATGTGATAGAGAGGGGCGACGGGGGACGTATTAATGTGTCCCCACGGGAGTGAGACCGTCTTTAGGGAGATTGTGAGAATCCTCTAAGCATTGTCTTCAGCGCGGTCCTCCCGGAGAACTACCATGTCGCTCGCGACGCTGCGGTGCCGGAGCACGGAGTAGGGCTGCGCGCTGCGGTAGCTGTCGTTTTCTTAGACAGTTAGTTATTAAAATTGAGCTTTAATGTACGTAGCCGTGACCGAATTCCATCTCAAACGTTTAGAAGGAGATAATGAGAATCAGTTAAGAATCGACCGCAGTGTCGATACTGGCTATCGGACGAACACAACAACAGATACTCCCCTCTGCTCGGTCGCACCGGAGATTTTCTATGTCGCTCTCTTCATCGAACCGCCTCTCGCTTCGCACCGCTTTCGTGACGGCTCTCGTCATGGTCGCAGGAGCATGCAGCGATCAGCAGATCACGTCGAGCGCGGCCCCGGTTGCTCCAGTCACGCCGGTCGTGAATAACACCGCAGGGATGCTCCGCGGCACCGTGCGCGAAGACGGTACCATAGTACTCGAGTCGCTCGACCCGTCGATCCAGGTTGGCGACAGCAATACCTCGGGCGCGATCTACGGCAATCAAAACGTCACCGCGAAAGTGACCTCGTCAAATTTCTTGCTCACGAACGTCAATGGCACGAAGACGTGGACGTTCAAGCTCGCCGTGCACAACCTGCTCAACTTCCCGGTCGGCGCCATCGATGGCGCGACGTCGACGCCGGCCGACACCGTCGGCGTGTACGTCTTCTTTCCAACGGCGCCGTCAGTCGTGTCGCCCGCGAACAGCGGCGCCACGGTGAACGTGCTGAACACCCAGGGCACGGCGAGCTTCTCCGGCATCAATCAGAAGTACTACTGGTACCGCGACCGCCTCTCGGCCAAGGGCCTCGCGGGTGACAGCACGAAGAACAACCCGACGTGGACGTTCACCGCGCCGTCGACGGTCAACAGCTTCCGTTTCACGGTTCTTCTGAGCGCGCCCTGGCCTCGCGGCATGCAGTCGCAGGACACGAGCTGGGCCGTCGCTTACAACCCGACGTACGATTCGCTTCCCGATGTCGGTGCATCGCCGCGCTGGAAGCGCATTGGGGTCACCTACGGCGGCGCGGACACTGCGAGGTCGAGCGGGCTGACGATGGCCGTTACCAACAACTCGCGCCGCTCGGACGACGACATGTTCTTCTATCGCTCGGACAATCTCAATCGCAGCGAGAATGCCTACATCGAGTCGCGCCTCCAGCTGACCGCGGGCGGCAGCAACCCGGTGATGATCCTCGCTCTCATCGACAGCATCAAGTTCGTCGGACTCGGCATCGGCAACGGCAAGATCGGCATGGCGACGTTCAACTTCAATTCGCTCAAGTGGGAGTGGGCCGCCGGCGGCACCGTGTCGGTCACGACCTCGCAGTTCCACACGTACCGTGTCGGCAAGTTCGGCGCGACGTCCTCGACGGTGTACGTCGACGGCGTGCAGGCGTTCACGACCGCGAACAACCTGCTTCCCGACAATTTTCTTCCGCAATACGCGCAGTACGTCGGCGGCCAGGCGGCACACCTGTCGACTTTCTTCGGTCCCACCGCACAGGATGCGAGCGCCTCCGCAGTCGTCAGCTACGTGAACTACGCCTTCCACGCCACGCCCAAGCCGTAACCCAGAGGAGAATCGGCAGGTATGCTCGCAACGTTTTGGCCCATACCTCGTCTTTCCAGTAGCCAGTACGACACTAGGACATATGAGCGACCGCATTCCCGACTCCGCATCGACTGAGAAGAAGCCGCAGCGCCGTCCCTGGACGGCGCCGCAGCTGGTCGTGCACGAGTCGATGATGGTGCTGACACAGCAATTCTTCGGCGTCCCCTCCGCGCCGAAAATGCTGCTCGGCCTCGCCCAGATCTCGTGTGTGGTCGGGGGCGGCGGGGTCGGGTGCCCTTGAGCGACAGAGCGAGCCACCACACAGCGACGTGAGCTCGCCGGCCGACGCTCCGTCGCCCCTGCAACTCGCTGCCGAAACTCCGTGGCGGATCGGTCCCGTAGACATAGTCGCTTCCGGAGCCAACGCGCTCCTGCACGACGCCCCGAGCGGCGCACAGCTGCGCGTCACCGGCACCCGCCTCTCGCGCGATGCGCATTACGACACCGCCCCCCGCGATGCGCGCATCCGGCTCGTGCGCGCCGGCGCCATGATTGCGCTGCGCGCGCGCGGACTCTACCAGCTCCACGCGTCAGCCGCCGTCGACCCGCATGGGATCGCCTGGCTTTTCGCCGGACCGAGCGGCGTGGGCAAGTCCACCCTCGCCTACGCACTCGCCCGCCAAGGGTGGCAGATCCTGGGTGACGACGGCGTGGTGCTCGAGCCGAAGCCGTACGGCGCGACGCTACATGCGTGGCGCGAGCCGCTGCAGGTGAGCAGCTGGCTCGAGTCGGAGTTTCCGGAGTTGCGGGCGAGGCGGCATCTGGAGAGTACGA
>JBBRYY010000189.1:0-4229 GCA_038237245.1 Gemmatimonadales bacterium
CGACGGTGGAGAATCGCTTGAGCTGGGCGGGGGTGTAGAGCTCGGAATATGGATCGGCGAGCTGCTGCACGAGACCGCGCGCAGCTTTCTCGAAGAGCTGGTTCTGCTGGAGCGTGTCGACGAAGCGGTCGCTGACGAGCGAGAGCACCTGGTCGAACACGTGAGCGCCGTCGCGGGTGGACTGCCGCTCGATGGCGGCGCCGCCGATGACGATCGGCAGCGCTATGACGCCGAGGAGCGCCGCGGTGCGAATACGAGACATAAACACCTGGAATGAGGAGAATCGATCTCCTCTGACATACTGATCACGCGAGAGGATAGTTCCCGTCTCACTCGCGCGCATAATGCGGCGGAGCTTACTCTCCGCCGCCTTCGCTTCCGGTCTGCGTCGCGCCACCACCGCTCACGAGAATCTGCTTCCAGGTAAGCTCGGGACCTTTGCGGAAGCCTTTTTGGGTGAGCTTCACTCCCTCGGGGGAGATCGCGACCATGTAGGCCGCACCATCGATGTCGATTTCGCGCTTCAGGGTTTTTTCGAGCTTTGTCGCCATGACGAGCACTCCGAGGTAGGGTTTAGGAACTCCGGCACCGCAATAACTCTGCTCGCGCTACGTATGAGTCCGGTCTACGAGCGTGTATTCAACATACCACTCTCGCATCTGTTGCTGCACGGTCACTTCGCGCAAGAGGCCGGCCGCAATCAACATTTCGTGCGCTGGTTGCAAGACGCGCTGGAGGTGCGATGGATAACGCTGTGCCAGGGGAAGCTGTTCGGCCAGGTGGGCCAGAGTCACGCGCCAGGGTTCCGACCCTTCCTCGTGCGAGACTTCGAAGAGACGATAGAGCCGGCGCGCCACGGGAGACGAAAGCGCCATGTACTGCGCGGCGGAGAGGAGCACCGAATGCCCGGCGGCGATGTTCGCCCGGGCGACGGGGGACATCGTGACATACGCCTCGCCGGGCTCGGACGCTGGAAAGGCGGAGAAGAGGCCCAGCTGGTCGCGGTCGGCGAGGCGGCGTCGCTCGATGACGACGTTCGTGAGAATGCTGAAGCGTGCGTCGACGACGGCGTGGAGGGCTCCATCGTAGTAGGCCTGTTGCGACTCGAGCGTCGTGTGCTCGAGGCGTGCGAGCGCGGAGCGGAGTTGCTCGTAGGTGCGTCCGTCGACGCGTCGTCCGATGGAGCGCAGGAACGCATGGAGCGTGAAGGTGACGATCCCGTCGGCGGGCGATCCGGCCTCTTCGTAGCGGCGCCAGAGCTCGACGTAAACGTCCTGGTCGAAGGTGCCGGGAAGGCGATCGCCGGGGCTTGGGAGGACGCGCCATCTACCGCCCGCGGGCGGTAGAAAAGTGATTGCCGAGTCGTCCGCGGAATCACTGAGCCGAAAGATCGGAAGCGTTTCGAGCGACCGGTCGAGCGCGATCGTCCGCGCAGCCGTTCGGCGTCGCGAGGCGAGAACCATGTAAGGGAAAGGTGGATGCGCGATGCGGGGTGAGCAAGGCGATGGGGAAGGCGCCGGAGAAAAGCGGCGTCAGCCTTGCATGGGCAAGAGCCATGAAGAAGACCGCCAGTCGTGCGAAGTCGGCCAGGCCCGGGAGCGACTCGAAGCGTTCCGTGCTCGAGAAGGTGACGCTCACGGCAGGCGCCTTTCTGCTGATCGTGTTCACCATCATCGGGATGGAGTTTACGCTACACGGCGCGCATCTGTCACGGTTGCAGGGAGTTGGTCGAGCGGCTCCGCCGGTCGGCGACTCGCTGTTCGTGCGTACGATGGAGGTGTTTACGGGCACGCATCTCACCGACGGGAACCACGTCACCGTGTTGCTGAACGGGGAGCAGACGTACCCTGCGATCTGGAAGGAGCTCCGCAACGCAAAGGAGACGATCACGCTGCAGATGTACTATTTCGAGCCCGGTAAAATGGCGGACACGCTGTCGGCGATCCTTCGGGAGCGGGCGCAGCACGGTGTGGCGATTCACATGCTCACCGACGCGTTCGGCGGGCAGAAGATAAAACAGGAGTACGTGGACCAGCTGAAGGCAGCCGGCGTGCAAACGGCGGTTTTCCGCCCGCTACACTGGTACGACATGCAGAAGCTGCAAAACCGCTCGCACGTCCGTGAGATCGTGATCGATGGCCGCATCGGATTCACCGGCGGTTTTGGAATCGCCGACAAGTGGTTCGGCAACGGGCACACGAAGGACCAGTGGCGCGACACGGACGTGCGCTTCACCGGACCAGCCGTATCGCGGCTGCAGTCTACGTTTGCGGACGGATGGGTGGAGGCCACCGGGACGCTGCTGACCGGTGAGAAGTATTTTCCGAAGGAGCCGCTGAAGGACGAGCCGGCCGCCACTGCGGGGCTGCTCGACGCACAGCCCAATATCGGGAGTACGCCTGCCGAGCGTTTTCTCGCGCTCAGTATCGCCGGCGCGAGGAAGCGGTTGTACATCGCGAACTCGTACTTCGTGCCGAACTACGATTTCAAGCAGTTGCTCATTGAGGCCGCCAAACGCGGCGTCGACGTGCGTATCCTGACCGTCGGTACCGCAACCGACGTCAAGATCACCCGGTACGCGGGGCGCAAGCAGTACAGTGACCTCCTGAAAGGCGGCGTGCGCATCTGGGAGTTCGCGCCGACGATGATGCATGCGAAGACGCTCGTGGCGGACGGGCTCTGGTCGAGCATCGGCTCGATGAACTTCGACAACCGGTCGATGGTCTTCAATAACGAAGCGAATCTCAACGTCCTCGATGCACCGACGGCTGCCGTCCTCGACTCCGTCTTTCTGAATGATCTGAAGTATTCGAAGGAGATCACGATCGCCGAGTTCGAGAAGCGCGGGCTATGGCAGCGGATGTGCGAGCTCGGCTCATCCGCGATGGCGCGGCTGCTGTAGACTCCGGCGCGGCGTAACTTTCGCTCATGCCGCGCCGCTCATCGAAGGGACCGCTCGCCTCGTTTCATCCGCTCGTTCGGGAGTGGTTCGCCGAACGGTTCGGGGCGCCGAGTGAGCCGCAGAGGCTGGGGTGGCCGGCGATTGCGAGTGGCGAGCATACGCTGATCCTCGCGCCGACAGGGACTGGAAAGACGCTCGCGGCGTTCATGTGGGAGCTGAATCAGCTGATCGTGCGCGGACTCGAGTCGCCGCTGCCGAATGCGGTGCAGATCCTCTACATCTCGCCGCTCAAGGCGCTCGGCAACGACGTACAGCGAAATCTCGAGCAACCGCTTGCGGAGCTGCGAGCTCGATTCGAGGCGGAGACCCAAGAGTTCCCGGAGATCCGGATCGGCGTGCGCACGGGGGATACGCCGGCGGCTGCGCGTGCGCGGATGCTGCGGAAGGCGCCGCACATTCTGATCACGACGCCGGAGTCGCTGAACATTCTGCTGACGAGCGTGAAGGGGCGCGGGATGTTCGGCACGGCGCGGGCGGTGATCCTCGATGAGATCCATGCGGTTGCGGGGACGAAGCGCGGGGCGCATCTCGCGCTCACGCTCGAGAGACTCGAGATGCTGGTGGAGACGCCGGTGCAGCGTATCGGACTCTCGGCGACGCAGCGGCCGCTCGAGGAGGTGGCGCACTTTCTCGGGGGAATGAAGAAGCCGGACGGTGGCGACGCCGCCGCTGACTTTCGTCCGGTGACGATCGTCGACTGCGGGCTCGTGAAGACGATGGAGCTGAGCGTCGTGTCGCCCGTGCCGGATCTCGGCGAAGTGAGTGGGAGCGTGTGGCCCGCGGTGGCGGAGCTCGTGCTCAACTACATCCGGCAGTCGCGAACGACGCTGGTATTCGTGAACAACCGTGCGCAGGCGGAGCGGATCGCGGCGCGGGTGAATGCGCTGGCGGAGGAGCAGATCGCGCGGCCGTATCATGGCTCGCTCGCGCGTGAGCGCAGGTTCGAGCTGGAGCGCGCGCTCAAGGCGGGCGAGCTGCCCGCGCTCATTTCGACGAGCTCGCTGGAGCTCGGGATCGACATCGGGTCGGTGGATCTCGTGATCCAGCTGCAGAGTCCCAAGCGCGTGAGTGCGGGGCTGCAGCGGGTGGGGCGCGCGGGGCACAACCTCGGGGCGGTGAGCAGGGGTGTCGTGATTCCGACGTTCCGCGACGACCTCGTCGAGAGCGCGGCCATTGTCGAGGCGATGCGCGCGGGAGACGTCGAGCCGACGCGCGCGATCCAGAACTCGCTCGACGTGCTGGCGCAGAGCATCGTCGCGATGGTGAG
>JBBRYY010000190.1:0-4206 GCA_038237245.1 Gemmatimonadales bacterium
ATGCCAATTACCGCATCCATTCGACACGACGTCACGCGCCTCGACGGCCGTCGCATTTCCGCGGACTCCGTCGAGCGCATCGTGACGCACGCCATGTCGGCGGCGCGCGTACCGGGCCTCGCGCTCGCCGTCATCAATCGCGGCGAGGTCGTGTACATGGCGGGGTTCGGCTACCGGAACGTCGAGAAGCAGCTGCCGCTCACCGACACCACGGTCATGTACGCGGCGTCGCTCACCAAGGCGATGTTCGCGCATCTCGTCATGCAGCTCGTCGACGACGGCACGATCGCACTCGACACTCCCATCGCGAACTATCTGCGGAAGCCGCTGCCGTCGTATGAGAAGTACGCCGATCTCGCCGGTGATCCGCGCTGGGAGCGCATCACGCCGCGCATGCTCCTCGCGCACTCGAGCGGATTGCCGAACTGGCGCTTCCTCACCCCCGACCAGAAGCTCCACCTGCAGTTCGATCCCGGCACCCACTTCGGCTATTCTGGCGAAGGGATCAACCTCCTCCAATTCGTCATCGAGGAGCACACGGGGAAGCAGGTCGGCGACATGATGCAGACGCGCGTCTTCAACCGGTTCGGTATGACGCGCACCGGCATGGTCTGGCGTCCCGCATTCGCGTCCGAATACGCACTCGGCTACGACACCGCAGGCAAGGTCGTCGGACACAATCTGCGAAGCTCGGCCCGCGCCGCGGGCTCAGCGGACACCGACATCGCGGACATGGCGCGCTTCGTTTGCGGCGTGTTGCGTGGCGATGGGTTGAGTGACGCGAGCCGCGGCGCGATGTGGTCGCCGCAGCTCCGCATTCGCACGAAGGCGGAATTTCCGTCGCCGCAGTTCGACACAACGACGCGCGACGATGCGATCCAGCTGTCGTACGCGCTCGGCTGGGGAACCTTCGTCTCGCCTTACGGGCCTGCGTTCTTTAAGGAGGGGCACGACGACCAGAGCTGGCGCAACTACATGGTCGCCTTCCGCGAGCCGAAGTCCGCGATCATCATGCTGAGCACGAGCGCCAACGCCGAGCCGATGTTTCCGGGGTTGCTCGCCGAGATCCTCGGCGACACGTACTCGCCGGCACAGTGGATGGGGTACGCGCCGTAGCCGCGCTCCAGGCTGGCGGCACGGCTAGTCCATCACGGGCCGAGTGTCGCGGGTAGCGCAATTGGCCGGCAGGCGTAACTTCGGGGTGCGTTCAACCGACGCGGGCAACACCCCCCGATCCAGGCAAGCCATGTCCGAGGGCGACATCGCACGACGACGGTTTCTTCGTCAGTCCGCAGGCACCGTCAGCGCGATCTGGATCACCGCCGCACTTGGCGAGCTCGGCACCCTCTCCGCGATCTCGTGCGCGCCGACCAAAGCGAAAACGAGCTGGCAGACCTTCAGCGCTGCCGACGCTGCCGATGTCGAAGCGATCGCCGCCCAGATCATTCCGAGCGATGCGACGCCGGGTGCGCGCGAGGCGCACGTGATCGACTTCATCGACCGCGCGCTGAACGGCTTTGCAAAGGAGCAGCAGCCGCTCTTTACACAGGGGCTCGCAGATCTTCGACTGCGCGTGAGCACGGCGCACCCCGGATCGCAGTCGTTCGCCGCACTCGATAGGCAGCAGCAGATCGCGATTCTGCATGCGTTGGAGCAATCGAAGTCAGACTTCTTCACCGCGATGCTGGCCGCCACCGCGGCGGGCATGTTCGCGAATCCTGACTACGGCGGCAATCGCGACAAGGTCGGCTGGAAGCTCATCGGTTTCGAGGATCGCTTCTTCTGGCAACCGCCCTTCGGCTACTACGACCGCGACGAGGCGACCCATGCGTAAGTCGTTGCTCGATACGCCGCCGAGCACCCTGTTCGCGCCGAGCGACGAAGTGGACTTCGTCATCGTCGGCGCGGGGTCCGCCGGCGGAGTGATGGCGCGCGAGCTCTCGCAGCGTGGCTTTCGCGTGGTGGTGCTCGAGCAGGGGCCGTATCTGCGCGCCGCCGACTTTCGCCACGATGAGCTGGCGATCGGGCAACTCGCCGCGCTCACCAACGACTTCCACAGCCAGCCGAACACGTTTCGCACGTCCGAGAAGGACGTTGCGAAGAAGAAGGAAGTGATCAAGTATGGACGCATCGTCGGCGGCGGCTCCGTGCACTTCACCGCGAACTACTGGCGCTTCCATGAGATCGATTTCATCGAGCGCAGTCGCAAGGGCGGGATCGAGGGATCGAGCTTCGCCGACTGGCCCATCACCTACGCGGATCTCGAACCCTACTATACGAAGATCGAGTGGGAGATCGGAGTCTCGGGTGTTGCGGGTGCCAACCCGTTCGACCCGCCGCGCACGAAGGGATATCCGCTGCCGCCACTGCCGATCAAGCCCGCGGGGGTATTGGCCGAGCGTGCGGCGAAAAAGCTGGGATGGCATGCGTTCCCTTCGCCGATGGCGATCATCTCGCAGCCGTATCGCGGGCGCAGCGCATGTGTGAACTGCGGCTTCTGCGAGACGTACGGCTGCGAGATGAATGCGAAGTCGAGCACGCTCGCTACGATGATCCCCGAGGCCGAGAAGACCGGCAACTGTGAGATCCGCCCGCTCAGCTACGTTCGCCGCGTCGAGACCAATGCCGCGGGCCGCGCCGCCGGCGTCACCTACTTCGACGCGAACAAGCGGGAGATTTTTCAGCGCGCGAAGTCGGTGGTGTTGTGCGCGAATGGGGCCGAGACGCCGAAGCTCCTGCTGATGTCGGAGTCGAATCGCTTTCCGAATGGTCTCGCGAACTCGAGCGGACACGTCGGGAAGAATCTCATGTTCAACGGCGGTGCGTTCGCTGGGGGCGCGTTCGAGCATGAGATCAACGGCTTCAAGGGCGTGGTGACGTCACGCGTCATCCAGGACACGTACGAGCTCGACCCGAAGGTCGGCCTCGCCGGCGGCGGCGGCTTCGACTTCCGTCACGATCTCTCGCCGATCTCCTTCGCGCTCGGCGGCCTGCCGATCGATGCGCCGAAGTGGGGAGCCGAGTACAAGCGAATGCTGCAGGAGTACTACACGCGGTCGGTGTACGTGCTCGCGCACGCGACATCGCTCCCGGTCGAGACGAACTCGATTACGCTCGACCCGACGCAGAAGGATGCGTGGGGGCTGCCGGCGATCCGGATGACGTTCGCCGAGCACCCGAACGACGTGAAGCTGAACGAGTATATGCAAGACCGTGCGATTGAGCTGCTCGATGCAGCGGGCGCGAAGAAGAGCTGGCGCTTCAGCCGCGATCCGTGGTTCCCGCAGGTGCATCTGCTCGGAACGGCGCGGATGGGAAACGATCCGAAGTCGTCGGTGGTCGACAGGAACCACCGCGCCCACGACGTGCCGAATCTCTTCATAGTGGATGGGAGCAGCTTCGTGACATCGGGTCGCGGACAGCCGACGATGACTATCCAGGCGCTTGCGTTTCGTGCGGCAGACCACGCGGCGCGTGCGGCGAAGGGCGCAGCATTGAGCTGAGGGCGATCGTGTGAGGCTCATGTGGTTGCAATGGTGAACGCTTTATCGTAGGGCTGCGGTCACTTTTTGCGAGGATGTTGCCATGCAGTACTATCGAGGCGTATTTCGCGCCACTCTTGCCGTCTCGCTTGCGACCGCGGCATTTCTCCCGTCATCGGCGCAGGCGTAGAAGCGAAAAGCGCGCACGCAGGCGACGACCGTGGCGAACCAGGATTTCCCCGATACCACGTCGCTTGCGGCGCTGCACTACCGGTACATAGGGCCTGAGGGAAATCGCACGGATGCGATCGCCGGAGTGAACGGCGATCCCAACGTCTATTACGTCGGCGCCGCAAGCGGAGGCGCGTGGAAGACGATCGACGCGGGCGCGCACTGGTCTCCGATTTTCGATGGACAGCCGGTCTCATCGATCGGCGCGATCGCGGTCGCGCCGTCCGATCCGAATGTGGTGTGGGTCGGCACCGGCGAATCGTTCATCCGCAGTCACATCTCCATCGGATTTGGGATGTACCGGTCGACGGACGCGGGGAAGAGCTGGTCGCACATCGGCCTCGAGAACAGTGGGCGCATCGCGCGCATTGCCGTCGATCCCTCGGATCCGGATCGCGCGCTCGTCGCAGCGCTCGGTACTGCCTATGGGCCGCAGCAGGAGCGCGGCATCTTCCGTACGACCGACGGCGGCAAGACATGGCAGCGCGTGTTG
>JBBRYY010000191.1:0-4204 GCA_038237245.1 Gemmatimonadales bacterium
CGTCGAGGGAATCCAGCCGGGGAATCACAAGATCACCTTCCCCGACCTGCCGCAGGACGGCTTCAAAAAGAAGTAGTCCGCGACCCTCGCTGCCGATCGAGGCTACGCGACGATCGCCGGCTCCGGACGCTCGCTCTCCTGCTCCGCCGCCATCCCGCTCGGCGACGGCTCCGGCGCGTCGATGATGCCGTGCTCCAGCCACTCGTACTCGCCCTGCAGCACCTGCTGCGACACGCGGTAGATCGCCGCGTCATTCACGCCGAAGAGATTGTCGAAGTGCGCAGCGATGCGGAGGCGCGACTCGCGGCAGAAGAGGTCAGCCAGGTCGACTGCATTCGCCTCGCCCTTTTTGCTCAGCATCTGCGCGCGCGTGCAGGCCGCGCTCATCGCGAACAGCTCCGCGCCGATGTCCACCGCGCGGAAGAGCACCATCTGCCGCCGCTCGAGCTTCGGACCGAGCTTCACCATCGCGTGGAAGATCGCGCGGCCGAGCTTACGCGCCGTGCCGTCGATGAACCGCACGTGCTTTGCGAGCACACCAAACTCCCCGTAGCCCTTCATGTTCCCGATCCACCGCGTCGTGTACCACGTCGGGTAGAATTTGGCCGAGCGGACGAGGGCGTCCCACTTCTCCTTTCCGGATGCTCTCGGATTGACGACGTCGAACGCCGTCTTGAAGTGATGGTCGACCGCCTCGCGCGCGATGAACAGCCGCATGATCTCCGATGACCCTTCGAAGATCAGGTTGATGCGGAAGTCGCGCATCGCGCGCTCGACGGGAATCGGCGCCTCGCCGCGCGCCTTGAGGGAGTCCGCCGTCTCGTAGCCGCGGCCACCGCGGATTTGCAGCGCGTCGTCGACGATGCGCCAACCGGCTTCCGTGTTCCACAGCTTCGCGATCGCGGCCTCGAGGCGGATGTCGTAGCCGCCGCGATCCGCCATCGCGCTCGCGAGCTCGGCGATCGACTCCATCGCGAAGGTGTTGGCCGCCATGAGCGCGATCTTCTGCGCGATCGCCTCGTGCTTCCCGATCGGCTGCCCCCACTGCACGCGATCGTTCCCCCACTCGCGCACGATCTGCAGCATCGCCTTCGCGCCGTACGCGGCGCTCGCGGGGAGGGTGAGCCGCCCGGTATTGAGCGTGATGAGGGCGAGCTTGAGTCCCTTCCCTTCGCCCCAGAGGATGTTCTCCTTGGGTACGCGCACGTTGTCGAAGCGGATGACGCCGTTCTCGATCGCCTTGAGTCCCATGAAGTGCGAGCGGTGCACGACCTCGACGCCGGGCCAGCTCGTCTCGACGATGAACGCCGTGATCTGCTTCTTCGGCTTTCCGTTGACGATCGCATCCGGCGTGCGCGCCATCACCACCATCAGCTCGGCGCGTGTGCCGTTGGTGCACCAGAGCTTCGTGCCGTTGAGGATGTAGTGTGTTCCATCCTCGGAGATCGTCGCGTGCGTGCGCATGTTCGCGGGATCGCTGCCGGCGTCCGTCTCCGTGAGCGCGAAGGCGGAGATCGCGCCCTTCGCGAGGCGCGGGAAGAACTTCTTCTTCTGCGCGTCGGTGCCAAAGAGCTTGAGCGGCTGCGGCAGCCCGATCGACTGGTGCGCGGAGAGGAGCGCCGTGAGCGAGCCATCCTTGCTCGTCACCATCCCGATCGCGCGAATGTAGCTGATCTGCGAGAGTCCGAGCCCGCCGTACTCGCGCGGAATCTTGATCCCGAAGGCGCCGATGTCGCGGAACTGCTGCACGACCTCTTCGGGGATGTGCCCGTCGCGGTCGATCGCATCGGAGTCCACCGAGTCGAGCACCGTGCGCAGCTTCTCCATGAATGGACGCGCGTTCTCGGCCTCGACGTCGTTCTCGGGCGGAAACGGGTGGATCAGGTCGAGGCGAAGCCGCCCCAGGAAGAGTTCGCGGAGGAAGCTCGGCTCGACCCAGTCACTCTCACGTGCCGCTTCCGCGACATCGCGCGCTTCCTGCTCGGTGGCCAGTTCCTGAGTGATCTTTCCCATGTGGCTCTCGAGAGAGGGATTGGTGCTGCCGAAAGCTACCATCCGTCAGACGTTCCCAGAGGGAAAAGCGTACTTCCCGGCTGGCAACCGCGTCAGCCGCGCTTCAAGTCGTGTGCGATAAGGGTGCCCACGCCCACCAGCGCGACAACCGCGAAGGTGAACCACTGGATGGCATAGTTCAGATGCGGTCCGTCGTCCATCCGCGGGAGCGTGAGGCGCACGGGGGTGGTAGTCGGAAGCTCGTGCGCAGCGCGAGAGTCCACCATCGTGTCGAGCAGCACCAGATAGTACGGCGCGATCGGAAAGGGGAAGGCAGTGCGGAGCTCCGCGGCATCGAGCCGCGTCCACGCGTTCGTGCGCGAAGGGAGTCGCGCGACCCCTCGCCCGCCGTGCACGAAGTCCTCGATATAGCCGGACACCGTCTCGTGAGGGGGCTCGTCCCACTTTCCGAGATCCACGGTCGCGGCGTCCGACGCGTACACCCAGCCGCGGTTGACGAGCACCGCCGGCCCGCCTTCCGTGAGATGGAGCGGCGTGATGATCTGCACCCCCGGCGAGCCATCGTTCGTGCGCCCACTCAGCACGATCTGATGGTCGAAGTCGAAGCTCCCCGTCGCCAGCGCGCGACGCCAGTGCGCGCCCACGCTGTCCGCCGGGAGCTGCGCGAGCGGGAGCGCGGGCGTGTGCAGCCGCGACGCGAGCGCCTCATTCCGCGCGCGGCGCTCACCCAACCGCTGCAGCTGCCAGAGTCCGAGCCGCGAGAAGACCAGCGCCGTGGTGATCGCGAACACGGCAGCGAGCACGTTGCGTCGCTTCATGCACGAAAAGATAATGGCGCGGGCACTGCCACTCCTGCGGCGCGCGCCCGCGCGACGTTCAAAAGAGGCTGATCTGCTCGCCAAGATCGTTGGGATCCACCGGCGCCTGCCCGAACAGACGCTGCAGCTGCCGAGCGGATGCAGGCGAGTGCCCGGCGAAGTGGTTGTTCACGTAGCCGTACACCGCGGTCACCTTCTGGATGAGCATCAGGAGCGACTCCGACCACTGCTCGATCTCGCGCGTGCGATCGAACTGCAGCCGCGAGTAGTCGACGATGTCGCGGTCCGGCCCCATCCACCGCACATACGCGAAGTCCGCCGTCGGACGCTCAGCCAGCGCGAGCATCGTCTTCCGCGGAATCCAGCGCGCATCGGTGAGCGCGAGCGCAACGCGAAACTCGGAGAGCAGCGCGATAATGCCATCGTTGATCCAGCGACGGTCGCGAAACTCGACCGCGAACTGGATGTCACGCGGCAGGCTCGGCAGATACGCTGCAAGCGCGGGGAGCTCGGCTGGCCCGAAGTCGGGGCCAAGCTGCATCAGCACCGGGCCGAGCTTGGGACCGAGCTCGCGCGCGCGATCGAAGAACAGTGCCGACGCATCCTCTGCTCCGCGCAGCCGCTTCTCGTGCGTGATCTCCTGCGGAAGCTTCAGCGCGAAGAGAAAATTATCGGGGGTTCGGCTGGCCCACCCGCGCACGACTTTCGACGCCGGAATCGCGTAGAAGGTCGAGTCCACCTCGACCGTGTCGAAGGCGCGCGCGTAGAGGGAGAGGTACTCCGGAGCGCGCGTGCCGTCGGGGTAGAAGGGCCCCACCCATGAGTCGTAGTTCCACCCCTGGGTGCCAACTCTGATGGGAGACATGCAACAAATCGTGGCGGTTAAACGGCCTGGTCGCAATGGCGCAAATCAGGCCGTGTAAGTTATCTTCGTTGAGCAGATAGTGTGGACGCGTACGCAGAGGTGGAGTCATGGAGCGCAGGCGAGACGATCGGCGGGCGAGCGAAGATCGCAGGACGAACGAGCAGCCGCCGCGCGCCGGACAGGAGCGCGAGGTCACCGCGCTCGGTCGCTCCCTGGATCTCGTGGTGTACGGGATCGCGCAGGCGATGGGAGGCTGGTGGGCCGAGCGTGACGTCGCCGCTTCCGTGCGCTCGGTGACGTTCGAGGACGACGTCGTCTACCGCGCGCACTACGACTTTTCTCCCACGCGTCTCGCGGACCGCTCGTACGAGGTGGTGCGTCCGGCGTATCTGGTGGGACACATCGCCGGCACCAACCCGGGCTACAACGGGATGACTTTCGAGAGCATCGAACGCGAGCTGCGCAGCGGATGGTCGGAAGACATCGCCGCGAAGCACGGCGAATGGGA
>JBBRYY010000192.1:0-4196 GCA_038237245.1 Gemmatimonadales bacterium
AGGTCCAGCACTATCCGAAGCGGTTGCTGTGGCCCAATGGCCCGCCGGAACAGCCGTATGACGTCACGGGGTGGACATTGCCACTTCAAATGGATGTGCGAGTCACGCCGCTTCAGAATGTGCCCACAATGGTGCGGAAGGGCGAAGTGATGACGGATCAGGATCTGGAGAGGAATTTCCCCAATGCGTCGCATACCGATGAGTACTCAACCATCGCCTCTTCGCTGGCGCATGGGAAGAAAGTCAAAGTCTGGTCAGGCAAGAACAGCTACACCCTCACCCGCCTCCCCCGCATCGCCATCTACCGCCCCTGGACCGGCAACATGGACGAGGGCTGGTGCCGTTGGGTGCTCGAACAGTTCCACCTCCCTTACGTCTCTCTGACCGATTCGGGCGCGAAAGCGGGCAAGTTGCGTGACCACTTCGACGTATTGCTCGTCCCCGACATGAGCCTGCGGGAGATGCGAGACGGGAATTCCGAAGCGGAAACTCCCCCTCGATACGCCGGTGGGCTCGGCACGGCCGGTATCGCTGCGATCCGGGAATTCGTCACGAATGGTGGAACGCTGGTGCTGCTCGACCATGCGTCGGAGCTGGCGACCGAGTCGCTCGGTGTGCCGGTGAAGCGGATCGTCGTTCCGCGCCGCCTGACTGACGAATCACGATCGCGCGCGCCGGGCGCCGGAGAGAACGCGGAGCCGCTCTACGCACCGGGCTCGATCCTGCGAGTGCTCGTCGATACGACCAATGCAGTCAGCTACGGGATGCCGGATACGGCCGCGGTCTACTTCACCAACTCCGTGACCTTCGATGTCGGCGCCGCGTCGCAAGTACGAGTGATCGCACGATACCCCGATCGGGGAGAAGACATTCTGCTGAGTGGATATCTGCAGGGAGCATCACAGATCGCGGGGAAGGCAGCCGCGATATCCGCACCGGTTGGACGCGGGCACGTCGTGATGTTCGGCTTTCGTCCGCAGCACCGTGGTCAGTCGTACGGCACGTTCCGAATGCTGTTCAACGCCTTGCTCACCGGTGGCGTCTCTGCCACTCGCAATTAGGCCCTCTTGCCCGCACAAAGAATGAGGAGTCACACCATGCGCACGGTCCGTTGGATGTCTTCCGTGCTCGCCCTCGTGGTCCTGACGCCGGTCGTCAGCGCCGCACAGTCCAGTCGTCTGTTCGAGAACGCGTGGTTCTGGGGCGCCAAAGCGGGCCTCATGAACTTCTCGACCGGGATCGAGACCAAGACCGCGCCGCTCGTCGGCGCCGAGTGGCTGATCACTCGCAACAAGGCGGGTCTCTATCTGAGCGCCGAGCAGGCGTTCTTCACCGCCACCGGCTACGTCGGCGACGGCAATGGCGGCGCGGTGAACGTCAACCTGAAGGACTCGCGACGGTACACCGCCGCGCTCCTCGCCTTCCCCGTCAACTGGGGCTCCCTTCGCCCGTACGGCGGCGTGGGACTCTCGCTCAACCTGATCCAGCACGCAACCGTCGCGAGCGGCCAGACGATCGACGCAGATCAGCAGGACGTCATCGCCAGCGAGATCCACGATCAGCGCGACCGCGTCGCCTTCGATATCATGGGCGGCGTCCAGGCGCAGTATCGCCGCTTCTCGGTGTTCGGCCAGGCGACGTACATGCCGGCCCGCGCGAACTTCTTCTTCAGCGGCCGCTCCACCTACATTCTCGAAGCCGGCATTCGCTACAACGTCGGCAGCGCGATCGAAAAGACGCCGTAACGTCGGCTCGATCGGCCAGTATAAGAGAACGGCGGCGCCCATCACTGGCGCCGCCGTTTTTCATTTCGCCGGTCGTAGATGCTTCGGCGTCTTCGATACGTACGGATTGCCGGATACGCACCACCGGAGCGGCCACTCCGCGCTCTTCGTGATCCCGATGCGCGGCGTGATTACCACCCCCGAGTCCGGAAGCTCCTCGCCGCGCAGAATCTCTATCGCCCCGTTCCGCAGCGACGCGCCGTTCAGCGCTCCGGTGATCGCGAGTGCCTCGCACAGCTTTCCAGGTCCGTTGGTGAGACCGCGGTCGCTCACATCGCCGCGCCGCTCACGCATCAGCTCCATCCCGCTCAACGGCTCGAGCGCACGCACGAGCACCGCGCTCGGCATGCCCACCTTTCGCGTGACGGCGTTGAAGCACCAGTGCACGCCGTAGATGAAGTACACGTACGCGGTGCCCGGCGCGCCGTAAAGCCACCTGGTTCGCTCCGTGAGCCCTGCAGCCGCGTGACAGGCGAGATCGTGCTCACCGAGGTACGCCTCGGTCTCCACGATCCTTCCGGACGCCACGCCGTCGCTCGTCGTGCATCGTAAAACGGCACCGAGCAGGTCGCGGGCGACCTGCTCGGTGTCACGATCGTAGAACTTCGCGGGGAGAGGCGCGCACCTCCGCGCCACGGCTACGCCTCCGTTGCGGTCTTCTTCGCGCGCGGACGCTTCGCCTTCGGAGCGGCCTTCTCGCCGGACGCCGCCGCAGGCGCCGTCTTCTTCGCGCGAGCGGTCTTCGCCGCCGGTGCGCGACCGCGCTTCGCCGCCGCCGTCTTCGCCTTTGGCGCGGGCGCCGGCGCCGCTTCGAGCTCCAGCTGCGGTGCCGGCTCCTGAGCGGCCGATGCAGCCTGCGCCCTGACGTCCGCCGGCGCATTGCCGCCGATGACGCCGAGGTTCATGAGCTCGGGTGGCATCTCGCCGCCGCGCCCACGACCACGCATCCCGCGACGAAGCGACGCCGCGTTGGCCGCGCTTCGTGACGACTGGCTCGGCTCCGCCGCAGGTGCTGCGGCCGCGAGCTGCTCCGCCACCGACATTGCCGCCGACGCGGGCGCAACCTCGAAGTCATCGCCGCGCTTGCGGAGATCGATCACATCCGCGTCGTGCGCGTCGCGGAGAATGCGCAGGAAGAAGCGCTCGTCGAGCGTCTCGCTGTCGCGTCCCAGGAGCTCGCGCGCCTTGCGGCGAACGGCGCTCGCGGGCACCGGCTTGTCCTCGCTCGTGGTGAGCTCGGCCACCGCCTTCTTGAGCAGCGTGAGCGCCTCGTCGCGCGTGAGCCGCTCGCCGACCATCTCGGGCTCGGCGGCCGCTCGCGTCGCTCTCGTTGCTTCGGGCGCACGCTCGGCGACGGGCGCCGTGACGGGAGCTTCGAGCGCCGGAGAGAAGTGCGCCGTGCCTTCCGGCGGTGTGACGGAGGACGTCGTCGCCTCGCTCGCGCCGCGCGGCTCGCGCTCGCGTCCACGGCCACGTCCACCGCGACCACGGCGGCTGCGACGCGCCGCGCTTTCTTCCGCGGTCTCGCCCGTGCGGTCGATCGCAATGCGCGCCGGTGCATCGGAGGTCGAGGCACTCGCGGCAACTGCCTTCCCTTCCGCGATGTCGACTTCCATCTGGCCGTTCTCGAGCTTCGTCACGCGAATGAGACCGCGCTGCGCCGCATCCTGCGCGAAGCGTGAGAACTTCGCCATGCCGAGATCCTTTTCGTCGAACGTCGAGTCGATCTCCTGCATCACCTGCTTGAGGCGATCGGAGCGCATCACGTCACCGTTGCGCTTCATGCGCTGTGCGGCCTCGACGACGAGCTCCCACGGATCGTGCTTGACGTTCTCTTCCTCGTTCGTCTTCACCAGGCCGGCGAGCGCGTTGTAGCTGTAGTATTCGTCGCAATTCTGCACGAGCAAATCGCTCGACGATTCGCGGATGCCGACGCCGATGACGTACTTGCCGTACTCCTTGAGCTTCATGACGAGACTCGAGAAGTCCGAGTCGCCGCTGAGCAGGATGTACGTGCCGATCTCGGGGCGGTTGAAGACGAGCTCCATGGCGTCGATCGCGAGGCGGATGTCGGTGGCGTTCTTCTTCGACGATCCGTACGCCGGCGCCATGATCATGTCGATCGAGGACTCGGCCAGCGGCACCACGTATTGCGGATAGCGGCGCCAGTCTGCGTAGGCGCGCTGCACTGCGACCTTCCCCTTGATGATGCTGGAGCCGAGCAGGGATCGGAGCTCGTGGCCGAGGTCGGAGCGGATGCCCATCGTGACGTTGTCGAAGTCGATGAGCAGGGCGGCGTTGGGTGCGTGCTGGAACGGCGCCGGGGTGTACGGTGATGCCGCCACCGGAGACATCGCCTGCGGGCCACGGTGAATCGGAACGGCGGCCGGGCGGGGCGAGGAAACGGGACGG
>JBBRYY010000193.1:0-4161 GCA_038237245.1 Gemmatimonadales bacterium
CCGCAATTGAGGAGCGTCTTTGAAAGCGCTGGTGAAAGAGACGGCGGGACCCGGGTTCGTGCTCCGCGACGTTCCGGTGCCGACGATCCGTGACAACGAAGTCCTGATCAAGGTTCGGCGCGCAGGCGTCTGCGGGACGGATGTGCATATCTACGACTGGGACGCGTGGGCGAGCGGGCGCTGCGTCCCGCCCTTCACCGTCGGACACGAGTTCGCGGGCGACGTCGCGCAGGTTGGTTCGATGGTGAGCGACGTGAAGGTGGATGACCGGGTGACGGCCGAGGGGCACATCGTGGACGGACGATGCATGCTGTGCCGCACGGGGAATGCGCACGCCTGCCCATACACGAAGGTGATCGGCGTCGATCGTGACGGCTGCTTCGCGGAGTACATCGCGATGCCGGCGACGAATGTCTGGCATCTCGACGACAACATCTCGTACGACGTGGGCGGGATCCACGATCCGATGGGGAATGCGTTTCACACCGCGTTGACGGCGGACATTCCCGGGGCGACGGTGCTGATCACCGGGTGCGGGCCGATCGGGATCTTCGCGGCGGGGATCTGCCGCGCCGCGGGCGCGTCGCGAGTGATCTGCTCCGATATAAACGACACGCGGCTCGAGCTCGCGCGGCAGATGGGTGCGACGGACATCGTGCATCCGAACGAGGTCGAGGCGCTGGTGAAGAAGGTGACGGATTTCGGCGTCGACGTGGTGCTCGAGATGTCGGGGGTGCCGAGCGCGATCCATCAGGCGTTCGCGCTGGTGCGGCCGGCGGGGCGCGTGCAGATGCTCGGCGTTCCCGCGAAACCGATCACCTTCGACTTCGCGACGGAGCTCGTGTTCAAGGGCGTGACTGTGTACGGCGTGACCGGGCGCCGGATGTACGACACGTGGCACCAGATGACGCGCTTCCTGCGATCGGGGGTGTTCGACCCGACGCCTGTCATTACACACAGATTCCCGCTCGAGCAGGCGGACGAGGCGATCGCCGCGATCAAGTCCGGCGCGGCGGGCAAAGTCATCTTCGACATCGCGTGAACAGATGAACGAGAACTTTTCGAAGGAGCTCGAAGGGCAGCTCAACGAGCTGAAGCGCGACAAGGTCTACAAGACGCTCAACTATCTCGACTCGCCGCAGGCAGCGCACGTGACAATGGAGGGGCGCGGCGAGGTGCTGATCCTCTCGTCGAACAACTATCTCGGGCTGTGCGCGGAGCCGAGCATCGTCGAGGCCGGGCGAAAGGGGCTCGACAAGTTCGGCGCGGGGACCGGGAGCGTGCGCTTCATCTGCGGCACCTTCACCGTCCATCGGGAGCTCGAGAGGGCGCTCGCTCGCTTCAGCGGCACGGAGTCATCGCTGTCGTACGTGTCGGCGTGGAACGCGAACGAGGGGTTCACCGCGACGGTCGTGCAGGAGGGCGACTTCGTCATCTCGGACGCGCTCAATCATGCGTCGATCATCGACTCGATCAGGCTCGCAAAAGCGATCACGAAGTGCACGACGGCCGTGTACAAGCACTCCGACATGGATGATCTGAAGGAGAAGCTCGCGGCGGCAAAGGGCGCGCGCCGGCGAATCATCTGGACGGATGGGATCTTTTCGATGGAGGGCGACATCGCGAAGCTCCCGGAGATCCTGGAGCTCGCGCGGACGTACGATGCGATCGTAGTGGTGGACGACTCGCATGCGACCGGCGTGCTCGGTACGAAGGGACGCGGGACGGCGGAGCATTATGGTGTGTTGGGTCAGGTCGATGTCATAACCTCGACGCTCGGCAAGGCGCTCGGCGGCGCCGCGGGAGGATTTACGGCAGGGCCCGCGTCGCTTTCCGACTATCTGACGCAGCGCTCGCGTCCGCAGCTGTTCTCGAATGCGCTGCCGCCAACCGTGGCCGCGAGCGCCCTGGCTGCCGTCGAGTTCATCGAGGCGCATCCGGAGCGCGTGCAGACATTGCGCGAGAACGCGAAGTACTTCCGCGCGGCGATCACGGAGGCGGGGTTCGCGCCGATTCCGGGGGACACGCCGATCGTTCCGATCATCGTCGGCGAGACATCGCGCGCGCTCGACATGAGCGAGCGGATGCTCCGCGAGGGGGTGTTCGTGACGGGCTTCGGGTTTCCCGTGGTGCCGCAGGGGCACGCGCGCATCCGGTGCCAGCTCTCGGCGTCGCACACGAAGGCGGACCTCGACTACGCCGTGACGACGTTCACGCAGGTGGGACGGGCGGTCGGGCTGTTGAAGTAGACAATCGGGTACGATCTTCACTCATGAGGAGAGTCGCTAATGCCGTCGCCCAGCACGCGAGCCCGTAGCTGCTCGCTGATCGCCCTCGTCGTTACCTCAGCGCTCGCGTCGGGATGCATTCCCGCCGCGAGCGTTCTTGCGCAGGGAACCGCTGTGCCCACGCCGCAGTCGGTGCTTGGCTACCCGGTGGGCGCAGACCGGAAGCTCGCCGACTGGAATGAGATCGTCGGCTACTTCGGGAAGCTCGCGGCCGCGACGCCCGCGGTGAGCATCGAGACGCTCGGGCAGACGACGATGGGGAAGCCGCTGATCGCGGCGATCATCTCGACGCCGGAGAATGTCCGCAACCGCGAGGCGATTTTCGCGGCGCAGCGCACGCTCGCGGATCCGCGAATCCTGAAGGCGGCGGACGAGGTGGCGCTGTACGCGCGCCAGCCGGCGGTGCTCGTGATCCAGTGCAACATCCATTCGGACGAGATCGCGAGCTCGCAGATGGCGATGGAGCTGGCGTACCGGCTGGCGACCAACGACACGCTCCAGGCGGAGCTCAAAAACGCGGTGGTGATTCTGATCCCGTCGGTGAATCCGGATGGAGAGGAGATGGTGGTCGAGTGGTACCGCTCGCAGCTCGGCACGAAGTGGGAGGGCGGCGACATGCCGTGGATCTACAACAAGTACAC
Organism: Gemmatimonadales bacterium; assembly: GCA_038237245.1. Taxonomy (GTDB): domain Bacteria; phylum Gemmatimonadota; class Gemmatimonadetes; order Gemmatimonadales; family Gemmatimonadaceae; genus FEN-1250. The sequence continues at coordinate 2,930 of JBBRYY010000193.1, forward strand.
GGGGCACGACGACAACCGCGACTGGTTCATGATGACGCAGATCGAGACGCGGCTCGTGACGCACGCGCTCTACAAGGAGTGGCTCCCCGAGATCTTCTACGACGTGCACCAGCAGGGCTCCGAGGGCTCACGACTGTTCGTGCCGCCCTTCCTCGATCCCGTTGATCCGAACATCGATCCGCTGATCGTGCGCGGGATCGGATTGATCGGCGCCGACATGGCGAGCGCGCTCGAGTCGCGCGGGAAAACCGGGGTGGTCGATCACGCCGTGTACGACATGTGGTGGGATGGTGGCGCGCGATCGACGCCGGCGCGGCACAACATGATGGGGCTGCTCACCGAGGCCGCCAGCGTGAAGGTCGCGACGCCGATCGTGCAGGTAGACTCGGAGCTGACGGGCCACGAACGCGGGCTGCCGAAGTACGAACGCTCGGTGAACTTCCCGAATCCCTGGAAGGCGGGGCTCTGGACGCTGCGCGACATCGTGGACTACGAGCTGATCGCGAGCGAGGCACTGGTGCATCTCGCGAGCTCGGAGCGCGAGCGATACGTGCGCGACTTCGTGACGCTCGGACGGCGGCAGATCGCGATGGGGGAGAGTGATTCGGTAAAGGCGTGGGAGATTCCCTTCAGGCAACGGGATCCGAGCGCGGCAGAAACGATGGCGAAGATCCTCACGCTTGGCGGCATCAACATCGTGGCCACCGATTCCTCTTACGTGATACCGATGGCTCAACCGTTCCGCGCGCATGTCAAGGATCTGATGGAGGTCCAGCACTATCCGAAGCGGTTGCTGTGGCCCAATGGCCCGCCGGAACAGCCGTATGACGTCACGGGGTGGACATTACCACTTCAAATGGATGTGCGAGTCACGCCGCTTCAGAACGTGCCCACAATCGTGCGGAAGGGCGAAGTGACGACGGATCAGGATCTGGAGAAGAATTTTCCCAATGCGTCGCATACCGATGAGTACTCAACCATCGCCTCTTCGCTGGCGCATGGCAAGAAAGTCAGCGTCTGGTCAGGCAAGAACAGCTACGCCCTCACCCGCCTCCCCCGCATCGCCATCTACCGCCCCTGGACTGGCAACATGGACGAAGGCTGGTGCCGCTGGGTGCTCGAACAGTTCCACCTCCCTTACGTCTCTCTGACCGATTCGGGCGCGAAAGCGGGCAAGTTGCGTGACCACTTCGACGTATTGCTCGTCCCCGACATGAGCCTGCGGGAGATGC
>JBBRYY010000194.1:0-4097 GCA_038237245.1 Gemmatimonadales bacterium
AGTGGATCATGCACTGCCACATTCCGCATCACACGCTCAACAACAACGTCGAGACGAATGGCGCTGGCGGTCTGACGCTGCTAATCGAAGTCGAGCCGTAAGGGACGAGAGGCGACGGCCGGTGTGACGTCGGAGCTGCGAACCTGTCCGACGGTGGCCTGGTCAGCTGGTGTCGATGTGGCTGTGAGTATGGCAGTGACCGCTAGCACCACGGCACCGATGAACAACTCGGCGATGGCGGAGCGACGAATGCGGACGGCGCCCCGCGCGTCACCGAGCGTTGGGCGAACGCGCAGCCAATTGTATGCGCCGCTGAGCACAACGAGCGAGAGCACGCCGAGCTTGATGAGGAGCATGCGCCCGTAGTCACTCCGCCAAAGCGCGCTTATGTGCTCGAGATGCAGCCACGCCGATACGAGCCCGGACGCTGCGACCAGCGCCGCGAAGCCCAGCGCGAGTGGGGAGAAGGCATTGATGAGGGCGGCCACCGCTGGCCCCCGGTCGTTCGCGTCCAGCGTGAGCGCAACTGGAATTCCGACGGCGACGACCACCAGCAGACTTCCGAGCCACCCACCCGCGCCCAACACGTGCAGTCCGTCGGCGAGAATCGCGATCGCAGTGAAGCGCGGCGCGGCAACCGCGTGTCCGGCGAACGCGGGCGTAAACGCGAGCAGCGTGGCTGCGATGAGCGAAACGGTCCATCCTGCGCGCGACGCGCGCCGTGCCATCGCGAATCCCGCGAAGGCGACGATGACGAGTGACATCTGCGCGATCCAACCGCTCCCCCACACCGTGTGCAGGAGTATTGTATCGGCGCTCATTTCATGGGTCATCTCGGGCATGTCGTTCATCGCAGCCAACTCTGCGTAGAGTCGAGCGACGCTGGCGAGTCCCAGGAAGATTGCGGCTCCCATCCCCGCGAATGCCGCGCGCCGGCTCGCGCTCTCTGCGAACGGGGCATGCGTTCCGCCGTGGAGCCGGAGGGCACCGAGGACGAGCCAGTGAAATGCGTTGACGCCGATCAGGGCGAGCAACATCGTAAACAACAGCCATCGCACGACGATGTAAATAAGTGAGCTCGCGTCGAAGGTGTGGTCGCTGCGCTGACTCGCGGAGGTAACAGGAACCAGCGTGGTCGAGCGAGTTGCAGCTGAAGACTCGCTCTGCGTTGCGGTGTCGCGCCGCGTCTGGTTCGCAGCGGTCGCGCCAGGCAGAACGGTGAAGACAATTCGCCCGCTCGAGGGATGCCCGTCCGCGGCGGCCGTACGCCAGACGACGGTGTACCGGCCGGGCGCGAGGCTCCCCGGAATCGGCACCATCACAGCCATCGAACTTTGGGTGTCCTTCGCAACGCTGTCCAGCGGCACGTGCGTGCTGTCAGGCGCAAGCAGGATCACCTGTGTAAATGCAAGCTCGGGAGCCTCGGAGAACCACAGGCGGATGGAGCTCGGTGAAGTCGTGAGCTGTGCGTTCGCCGAAGGCGTACTCTTGACCAGATGCGTGTGCGCCCACAGCACGCCCGGGAAGGCCAGGATCGCGGCGCAGCCCGCGATGAACCCAAGTCGTCGGCGAATCGCGGCTGTCACGGCGCAGGCGAGTGCGCTGCGCTTGGCGAAGGCGATGCCATCCCCGGCATGCCTTTCGTCTCATGCCCGGCAGGAGCGGTCATGGACATTCCCGCCATGTGCATGCGGCTCGGGCGGAAGCGAAGGAAGACGGTGAAGCCGCCCGGCGTGCGCGTGCCATACGCCGGCTCAAGTGATCTCGGTATCAGATCGAGCGAGCCGCGCGCGCCGAAGCCAATCGAACCGCCAGTGAATTTACTGATTTCGCGGATATAGCCGAGCACGAGCGAGCCCACGTTGTACGTGGTCGATGGCGGCACCCCATCTATTACCAGATCTCCCGCCGACTTCTGCGCGAATTCTGCGCGGCCGAAAATTGTGTTTGTGCCATCGAGATCCAGATTGGTCTCGGCGAGCACGCTGTTCGAGAGTCCGCTCACCCCCGAGTACTTGTTCGCGCCCCAGATCAGGGAGGTTGCGAAATCACCGTTCTTGCGAAACGTGTGCTCGTTCAGCACGGAGGCAGATACGCGATGTTGCGACTCCTCGGGGTGCAGTTCCTCTGGACTGGCGAGATAGCCATAGGAGGCGGCCAGACTCCAGTGTGGATCCGGGTTCACGGTGAGGCGCCCGGAGTACGAGTCGAGACTGCGTCCGGCGTAGTCGAAGTTCGTTCGAATTGCGTCCGGCTCACGGCCGTTGAAGATGGATCCCTCGAGCCTCCACATCCGGGAGTATATCCCGGCCGTGATCACACCAAAGGAAATGTGCGTCGCGTCCTGCCAGTGATGCCCCAAGGGCGCAAGCGGGTCGCCAGCCGCCGACGGGCGATGCGGAAACGCGACAGGTCCCAGCGCGGGTTCACCTACGGGCGCCAAATAGAGGGATAGTCCGAGATTCTGCGCGACGGGTCGCTCGTACTGCGCCGCCAGCTCCATGAACAAGTCGTGTGGATGTTGCCGATCGTGGAGTGGCTGCCCGCGATAGCTCTCTCCGCTTTGCAGGAGGAGCGGGTAGCCCTTTGCGGTGACGGTGAACGGCTCCAGACTCATCATGTCGCGTAGCGTGAGGAGACCACCGCCAAGCGAATGGCGAGCCATGAGCATGCCCCAGTTGACACTGCCGAACTGTTCGTCGCCGCGCTTCGTGAACTGTTTGTCGAACTGGATGAATGCCACTCCGTGCAGCATGAGCTCCCAGCCGCCCGCCTGGAAGTGCTGCGCGTGCATGGGGGCATCATCTGGCACCCAGGACGTTCCCGAGCCCATTCGGCTCGTGGGAATGCCGAGTGGACCGGCCATGGCGCCGTCCATACTGATGGCCATCGTGTCTGCGCGCGCGCTGTCAGGGGCGGGCGACATCTGGTGCTCATGCTGCGCGGCGCTCGTGGCGGGCGCGACACACAGCATGAATACGAGTGCGAAGTTCGCGCGACGGGCGAGACGTGACATTGACTAGATATGGGCGGAGGTACGGCGAGCAGATTTTATGTAGCGTAAAATTTAAGGATACGAAAGCGGACAGACAAGGCTCGCCCGAAACCGCCGTGGCGACACGAGGATGGCGAGTCGCACGCGCTCAGCCATTGTGCCCGTGCTCAGGCGAAAGGGGACAGAGCAGGTGCATGACAACGGGAGCGCAGTGCCGCTCGCAGTGATCCTCCCCCTGCGCGAGATTCGCGGCGGTCGGCAGCGGGTGCAACATCATGATACCAGATATCCAGACGAGGACGAGGGCTGTCCCCGCAAACGCGAGCGATCGTCGCGTCAGGTGAGTCCCGATCGGCGCTTCCTCACCGGCGAGCCGACGAATGCGACGGTCGAGCAGGTCGAAGCGCTGGAACGCCACTACCGTGGTGGGTATTTCCATTGCATCAGACGATGCGCGCCATTTCGCCAACGAGAGAATTGCGGACGCCAGTACGAGCGGGTCCTGTCTCGCCGCAGCGTCGTCGGCTCGCACTTCCGCTTCGTCAGCCACATCGTCGGCCAGGCGGCGGAGCGCAGGGATCCACCACAGTACGAGCGCAAAACCACGAAGAAGCGACTGAACGAGCGGATCGCGATGTCGAACGTGCGCCGCCTCGTGTGCCAGCACGGCAACGAGCTCGTCGGGCGCGAGTAGCTGTGCCAAGGATCTGGCGACATACACACGAGGGCGAATCCAGCCCGCGGTGAACGCCGGCACCGGAAGTCCCTCGACCACCACGACGTGTGTTGGCGAAAGCCCAGCTCCCAGCGCACCAGTCCAAAACACGTCGCCCTCTTTTGGCGTCTCGCCCTCGTCGAGGGCGAGCCAACGGCGCGCACTCCTCCAGGCGCGTGCGCGATCCCAGGCTGCGTAGACAACACCGCTTATGAGCAACGCATGGAAGATGAGATGGACGGGAGAGAGAATCTGGTGCGCAGCCACTAGGCAGATCACCCAGAGATGATCTTTCCCGGCGAGCAGCGCGTCAGCTCGTCCTGCCACGTGATGTCCAAATACCGGACTGGTGCCGAAGACCAGCAAGGTCGAGATGCCCAGAAGCAG
>JBBRYY010000195.1:0-4014 GCA_038237245.1 Gemmatimonadales bacterium
CGCCCGGCCGCTTTCAGTGGCTCGGATCCGTTCCGGATGCCGCGCGCTACTTCGCCGCCTTCGATGTCTACGTCATGAGCTCGCGTGCCGAGGGGTTGCCGATGGTACTGCTCGAGGCGATGGCCGCTCGCGTGCCGATCGTCACGACGAGAGTGGGAGGCATTCCCGATCTGCTCTCGGCAGCGCAAGGCTTGCTCGTCCCCGCCGACGATCCTCTCGCCCTCGCCGCCGCCATCCGCGCGACGATCGACGATCCCGCCTCCGCGTCGATGCGCGCGCAGGCCGCAGAGCAGCGCCAGCGCAGCGAGTACGACGTCGCTCCATGGGCCGCGCGCTACGAGTCACTTTACCGGCACCTCATCGGCGCCCGCGCACATAGCGGAAGCAAATCGTGAACGCGGTACCGTACATTCTCGTTGCACTCCCGGTCGCGATCTTCGGGTGGGCGTACGCCGGTTATCCTGCCGTCCTCTGGCTCGCGTCGCGCTTCCATCCCGCGCGCACCACACCGGCGAATCCGGAAGTCTGGCCCCTCATCTCGATCACCGTCCCGGCCTACAACGAGGCCGCGCGCATCCGCTCGACGATCGAGAGTCTCCTCGCCATCGACTATCCTGCCGATCGACGGCAGATCCTCATCGTCTCCGACGCATCCAGCGACGACACCGATGGCATCGTGGCCGAGTACGCCGACCGCGGGGTCGAGCTCTATCGCGTCGCGCAGCGCGGCGGCAAGACCGCGGCCGAGAACGCCGCCGCGGCCTCGCTGCGCGGTGAGATCGTCGTCAACACCGACGCCTCGATCCGCATCCAGCCGCACTCGGTCAAGGCGCTGGTGCGCACCTTTCAGGACCCGACTATCGGCGTCGCCTCCGGGCGCGACATCAGCGTCGGCGCGGAGATCGAAGGCAATCGCGGAGAGTCGGGCTACGTCGGCTACGAGATGTGGGTGCGCGATCTCGAGACACAGCTGGGTGGCATCGTCGGCGCGAGCGGATGCTGCTACGCTACTCGCGCGCAGATTCAGCGCACAGTGCTGCGCGGCGATCTCGCGCGCGACTTCGCCAGCGCCCTCATAGCCAAGCGACTCGGCCTTCGCGCCGTGTCGGTGAACGAGGCGACCGCCGTCGTGCCGCGCACGCCGTCGCTGCGCGCGGAGACGAAGCGCAAGGCGAGGACTATGGCGCAGGGGCTCGAAACCCTCCGCTACGGCGCGTCGCTGATGAATCCATTCCGCTACGGCGCCTTCGCCTTCGCACTCGCCAGCCACAAGCTCGCACGTTGGCTCGTCTACCTCACCATTCCGCTCGCCGTGGTCGGGATCGTGTGGCTCGCGCTGTCGTCGCGCATCGCGCTCGCACTCGTCTTCGCGATGATAGCCGGAATTTCCGCGGGGCTCGCCGCGATGCGCTGGCCCGAAGGGCGCCGCGTGCCACTTCCCCTCGCCATGGCCGGCTTTGCGCTCGCCTCGACTCTCGGCGGGCTGAGCGCGTGGATGCTCGCGATGCGCGGGCAGCGCAAGCCCATGTGGGAGCCGACGCGGCGCGCCGCGATTCCGGAGTAGTGAAGCGCGCGCTACTCTCGTTTCGACGGACTCTCGGAACCCCTCGAAGCTGTCTGGGAGATTACAGCACGCGGCTGCGATTGTAGTCCTGCTGCGACGCCCAACGCATTGGCGGATGTCGACGTAATCATGACATCCGCCACGACAACGCGTCGTTGCCGCGACCGTCTCCAGCCGATGATTGCCGACTCATGAATGCTTCCCGTTCGCTCGCCCTCGCTGCGCTGGCTGCATTGCCTTTGCTTTTCGCGACTCCCGCGCGCGCTCAGCATCGCGCCACGCCGCTCGATTCGGCCACGCTCGCGTCGTTCTCCTGGCGAAACATCGGGCCTGCGGACATGGGCGGGCGCATCGCGGACATCGTCGGGATTCCGAGTCCGTCGAAGACCTTCTACGTCGCGAGCGCCGCGGGCGGCATCTGGAAGACGACGAATGCGGGAACGAGCTTCCGTCCACTCTTCGGCGACCAGCGCGTGGTCTCGATGGGCGCGCTCGCGATCGCGCCTTCGGACACGAACGTGATCTGGGCCGGAACCGGCGAGCAGAACAGCCGCAACTCGATCTCGCCGGGCGGCGGGATCTTCAAGAGCACCGACGGCGGGCTGACATGGAAGCTCATGGGCCTCGAGAAGACGCAGCAGATCGGTCGCATCATCGTGCATCCCACCAATCCGAACATCGTCTACGTCGCCGCACTCGGTCACGTGTGGGGCGCCAATCCCGAACGCGGGCTGTACAAGAGCACGGATGGCGGGAAGAGTTGGCAGCTCATCAAGTTCGTGAGTGACAAGGCGGGGTTCGTCGACGTTGCGATGGATCCGTCGAATCCGGATGTGATCTGGGCTTCGAGCTACGAGCGCGCGCGCGGTCCGTATTTCCTGAAGAGCGGCGGCCCCGGGAGCGCGCTGTGGAAGAGCACGGACGCGGGAGCCACATGGGCAAAGGTCGAGGGCGGCGGATTTCCCGAGACGATGAAGGGGCGCATCGGTATCGCGATCTCGCGCAGCACTCCCACCACCATGTACGCGCTCGTCGAGGCGGACTCCCTGCGCGGTACGACGCATGCGCTTCGCGCGCCGGCGAGCGACTCTGCCGGGGAGAAGCCGAAGGCGGCGATCAAGCAGCGACTGCTGAGCGGACTTTATCGGTCGCAGGACGCGGGCAAGACGTGGCAGTGGATGAACGATGTCGATGTGCGGCCGTTCTACTACTCACAGGTGCGCGTCGATCCGAAGCTGCCGAACCGCGTCTACTGGTCGTCCACGCCGTTCAACTTCTCCGATGACGGCGGCAAGACCGTCCGCAACGGCACCGTCGGCATCCACGTCGATCACCACGCGATGTGGATCGATCCCAATGATGGAGAGCACTTTCTCGTAGGCGACGACGGCGGCGTGTCGCAGAGCTGGGATCGCGGCGGCAACTTCGAGTTCCTCAATCGCATCTCGATCGGACAGTTCTACGAGGTCAGCTACGACATGGCGGTGCCATATCGCGTCTGCGGCGGGCTGCAGGACAACGGCAGCTGGTGCGGTCCGAGCCGCAAGCGCGGGGCGATCACCAACGCGGACTGGTTCACCGTGGGCGGCGGCGATGGCTTCTATACCGCGCAGGACCCGACGAACCCCGACATCATCTACGCAGAATCGCAGGGCGGCAACATCCGCCGCCTCGACTACGCCTCGGGCGACGCCAAGCCGCTCGTGAAGCCCACGTGGCGTCCACGCTATCTGCAGGTCGAGGATTCGATCCTCGTTGCCCGCGGCGACACCGCGAAGCCACTACCGTCGTCCCGGAAGAAGCGCCTCGCCGAGCTGCGTGTGATGCAGGAGAAGGACTCGACGGACCTCGATCTGCGATTCAACTGGAACACGCCGTTGTTCATCTCGCCGCATGCGCCGTCCACGATCTACGCCGCGGGCAATCGCGTGCTCATGTCGACGAACCGCGGCGATGACTTCCTTCCGATCTCCCCCGACCTTTCGACGCACGACATGTCGAAGGTGCGGTGGAGCATGGACTCGACCGGCGGTATCACGAACGACGCGACCGGTGCGGAGACCTACGGCACGATCACGACGCTCGCCGAATCGTACGTGCGTCCGGGGCTGCTCATGGCCGGTACCGACGACGGCAACGTCTGGCTGACGCACGACAACGGCGCAGCGTGGGAGAACCTCACGGGGCGCTTTCCTGGAGTTCCGCCCAAAACGTACGTCGTTCGCATCGAGCCGTCGCACTTCGACAGCGCGACCTTCTACGTGACGTTCGATAATCATCGCGTCGACGATTTCGCGCCCTATCTCTTCGTCACGAGCGACTTCGGGAAGACGTTCAAGTCGATCGCGAGCGATCTGCCGAAGGGAGGTCCGGACTTCCTGCACGTGGTCCGCGAGGATCCGGTGAACCGGGATCTGCTCTACGTCGGCACGGATGTGGGCTCGTACATC
>JBBRYY010000196.1:0-4002 GCA_038237245.1 Gemmatimonadales bacterium
CGCTCAGCATCAGATCCATGAATCCCTGCGTCGACGGCGGCGACACGCTGGGATTGCTGCGCACCCAGTCGATCTTCTTTATCGTCAGCTTCCCCTTCTTGATCTCTTCCGGCACCGCGCCCGAGAGCTTGATCTGCTCGCCCGAAGCCTCGGTCGTCATTCCCCCGTTTCCACCCGTCGCAAGCGACGCCGCCTGCATCTGCGCCATCGCGCTCTGCATCCCCGCCAATTCCTGCGCCGTCGACGTCATTGCAGAGTTGCCGCCCGCGGGAATTCCATTTCTCATCCCGGTCACCGCGCCTGCCGCGGTCTGTCCGCCCGCGATTCCACCGATCGCACCCATCGCCCCCGCAGCGCCCACACCGGCGAGTCCCTTCCCCGCGAGCGGCGACGCGCCCCCCATCCCTGGGATGCACGACTGCGCATTCGCCGCCCCCGATGCGATCGACGTCTTGTTCTTCGCCGCCTCGGCCGCCCCTACCATGTACTGGCCGCCAGGGAGCGCCTGACACACCGCGGCTTTGGTGATGTTCTGGACGGTCTTGTTGTGCGCGATGCCCTTCAGCTTCCCGAACATTCCCCCCTTCTTGTGTACCGACGTGTCCACCGTCGCCGTCGCGATCGAGCCCCCCGCCTGGGTCTTCGTCAGCGTGTCCCCCGCCTGCGCTCGAGCCGACATCGCCGCGAGCGGTCCGACGGTCACGAACGCGAGCACCACGTATCGGGAATGGCTCTTCATCGGACTGTCCTCAGCTCGAGTGGCGTGCAGCAAGGCGAGGCCCCTGCTGCGGCCCGCAGAAGGGAGAAACGACGGAATCGCCCAGGATTCTCACGCCCTCGCCAGCGCACATTTGCGCTCCAGTGCGAAGGAGGGCACGTTGAGCCTATGCTGTCGCGTCCGGTGCTGCTGCTCCTCGTCGGGTTGGCTCCCGCGCACATCGCGGCCCCTCCCAGCCCAGATCCCCGATTCATAGTGCGCGAGACCGAGCGCGCGGTGGAGAACCGGCAGACTCCGGCGCTCGCCACGCGCTGGAACCGCGTGCTCGCGACACGCCCCGGCGATGCCGCCGCCCTCTTCGGCCGGGGCACGCTCGCGCGGCTGACCTATCGCTACGCCGACGCGAGCCGGGACTACGATCGCGTTCGCGCGATGTCGGGAGCCGGGGTCGCGCGGTATCGTGCGTATTCGGCCCTCGGCCAGGCCGAGATTCTGTTCACCTCCGCTCGCGAGAGTGACGCGACGCTCGCGAACGAGTTTGCGCTGCAGCTCTCGCGTGCCACGCACGACCGCGGTGGTGAAGTCCTCGCGCTCGTGAACCTGGGTGTGCTTCGCCTTCGCACGACTTCCCCGGAGGCGGCCGGCGCCACATTCGATTCAGCCGCGCGCATCACTCCGCGAGGTGACCTCGATCTCGCGGCGAGGATTCGTTGCGGTCATGCGACGGTGCTGGCGCGAAAGGCGGAGGAAGGCGCCGTGACGGAAGCGCGCGAGGGCGCCCGCCTTGCCCGTCGCGCGGGTGCGTGGCGTGTCGTCGCCAATTGCCTGCACGTCGAAGCGAGCGGCTACGAGCGGTTGGGGCGCTCCTACGCCGCCGATCGCCTTCTCGATACGGCGGCCACGCTCGCGCGCCGCCTCGGCGACCGGCATGGTGTCTCCACCATTCTCCAGTGGCGCGGCTACGCTGCCTTCGAGCGGCAGCAGCTCGACTCCGCGCAGCGACTGCTCGGCGAAGCGATCGTCGAGGGCGAGGCCACCGGGAGCGTCTCCCCTCTCGCGTGGTCTGCGCTCAATCTCGCGGAGGTCTCGATCGCGTTGGATGATCCGATCTCGGCCGAAGCGCACATGACGCGCGCGCTCGCGCTGATGCGGCAGCTCGGCGATGCGTGGGGGACGACGGAAGCGCTGGGCGTGGTGGCCGAGCTCGCGTATACATCCGGCGACATCGATCGCGCGGCGACGCTGTACGGCGAGCTCGCGGAGCGCGCCGCGCGAACGAACGATGCGCCGCTCTCGTCGCAGACGAGCATCCACCTCGCGGCGATCGCAGCGCGGCGCGGCGACTGGGCGACGGCGTTGGCGCTGCTCGACAATGCGGGGAGCGCGCTAAGACGCACGGGGCGCCCCGCGAAGACGGCCGCGCTACCATACGAGCGCGGCGTCATCGCGCTGTGGAGAAATCAACCGGCGGTTGCCGAGCGGTATTTCCACCTGTCGCTCGCGGCTGCCGATACGGGCGAACACGTCTCGCGCTATCTCGCGCAGGGGCGACTCGCGGCAGCGAGACTCGCGCAACGCGACACCGTGAGCGCGGAGCGCTGGCTCACCACGGCGACGGACGAGCTGGACTCGTGGCGCAACGGGTTGAGCGACAGCACGCTGCGTGTGCTCGCCTTCCAGCTGTCCGATCGATTCGGCGGGCCGGACCTCGGATCGGCCTCGGTGCTCGCGGCGGTGGCGGCATCGGGGCGCGTGGCGTCGGCGTTCGAGCTGGCGGAGCGCCGACGCGCGCGGATGTTGCGCGATGGGCTTCTCAGGGCGCGGCACGAGAAGTCGGCGACGATCACAGCGAAGACCGCGTTCGCGCAGGATTCATCGCGCGTGACGCTCGACGCGATGACGCGCGCGTTGCCGGCGCGGGCGGCGCTGGTGGAGCTGGTGGCGGGGCGGGGCGGTCAGCCGACGACGGCGATCGTGATCACGCGGCGCGGCGGCTTCGCTGTGCCGGTGGCGCCGCTCGACAGCATGCGCGACGACATCGCACGCTATCTCGCCGTGCTTCAGGGCGATCTATCGGACAGCGTGCTGGCGGCAAGGCTCGGCGAGGCGATTCTCGGGAAGGTGGTGCGCAGGCTGCCGGCGGAGATCACCGATCTCGTGCTGGTGCCTGAGGACGCGCTGCATCGACTTCCATTCGCGGCGCTCATCGTCGGCGGGCATCGCGTGGTCGAGCGATTCGCGGTGCACGTGGCGCCGTCGTCAGCGGTGGCGCTGTCGCTGTGGGGCGCGCGTCCGGCGCCGGGGCCCGCCAGGATGCTCGCGTTCGGCGATGCACGGTTGCCGCTGGACGATGCGCGCAACCCACCGTCGACGCGCGCGCACTTCGCCGCGTTCGCATCGAATGGTGGGCTTACGCGTCTCGCCGCGAGTGGCACCGAAGCGCGCGATGCCGCGCGTCACTGGCCGCGATCGCAGGCGTTGCTCGGCGCCGATGCAAGCGAGTCGAAGCTCAAGAGCGTTCGGCTCGATCAGTTCCGGCTGCTCCACTTCGCGACGCACGCCGAGGTGGACGAGCGCGCGCCCGGGCGCTCGGCGATCGCGCTCGCGGCGGGCGGCGGAGACGATGGCTTCGTCACGAGCGCAGATCTCGGAGCGCTGCGGCTCAATGCGGATCTCGTGATGCTCTCCGGGTGCAGCACGGCGCTGGGGCTGATCGTCGGTGGCGAGGGGATACTTGGGCTCACCGGACCGCTGCTGCAGGCGGGATCGCACTCGGTGGTCGCGACGCTGTGGCCGGTGAACGATCGCGGGAGCGCGGAGTTCGTGCAGCGCTTCTACGGATTTTTGGCGAGCGGCGTTGCTGCGACGAATGCGCTGCGTCTCGCGCAGCTCGATGCGATACACCGTGGCGCGCCGTCGCGCGAATGGGCGGCGTTCGTGCTCACGGGCGATGGCTTCGTAAAACCGGGAGTGGCCGCTACTTCACATTGAAGCGCACGAGCGGTGAGCTGACCACGGTGCGATCGGCGAGCATCGCGCGAACCCACATGTCGTAGCTCCTGTGCGCGCCCATGCGCAACGAGTCGGGAAGCGCGAGCGTCGTATCGGTCGTGCTCCACGCCTGGATTACCTCGCCGCGCTCAGCGAGGAGCTCGACGTTGTAGCTCTGCGCACCATCGAGACGGTGCCAGGCGAGGGTGACCGGTGAGGAGATGGTCGAGCCGGACACGGGCTCGATCACTCCTACAGCGATGTGCCCGCCGCGCATCACGTCCGGAGGGACG
>JBBRYY010000197.1:0-3974 GCA_038237245.1 Gemmatimonadales bacterium
ACACGCAGCAGCAGCGCGCCGCCGGCTTCGATCCGATGCGCACCGACATGGGCGTCTATCGCGGCACCGTGCAGCGCGCCGAGCAGGATCGCGGCGAGATTCTCCGCATGGTGAGCTCGCTGCCGCCGAGCGATCAGTCGCTCGTCGAGGGCGTGATCCCCGCAACCGAGGCGCTCTTCCAGCGCATCCAGCTGCTCGCGCAGGCCGCCGCCGCCGACGAGAAGTCGAGTGCGCCCGATGCGCTTGCGCAGATCGAGGCGCAGATCTCGGAGCTCGAGGCGCAGGCGAATCCGCTCGAGCGCGGCAGCGAAGATCGAGTGCGCAGGCTCGCGCTGCTCAAGCGCCAGCGCCGCGGCGTCGCCGACGTCACGCGGCGTCACGATGACTCGCGCGCGAAGCTCGACAGCTGCGTGCTCGCGCTGCAGAACATGCGGCTCGACATCCTGCGCCTGCGCGCGGGCGCGGTTGCGAGCGCGGGGAGCCACATCACGCAGCTCACCGAGCGCGCGCGCTCGCTCGCGGATGAGGTCGACGCCGCGGTCTACGGCGCGGAATCCGCGCGCTCGAGTGGCGCCCGCGGCACGTCATGACCGACGTGATGCACGACCGCGTCGTCGTAGCGGTCGGTGATCTCTACGATGTGCAGGGTGAGCTCGGGCGCGGCGGGATGGCGCTCGTCTACCGAGCCGTCGACCGCCGGCTCAAGCGAGCGGTCGCGCTCAAGGTGCTCCCGCCGGAGCTCGCCTTTCGCGAGGAAGTAAGGCGTCGCTTTCTCCGCGAGGCCGAGACTTCCGCGAAGCTCAACTATCAGAACATCGTCCCGATCTATTCGGCGGACGAGCGGAACGGCATCGTCTATCTCGCGATGGCGCTCGTCGACGGCGAAACGCTCGCGGCGCGGATCGCGCGCGCGCCGCGGATGTCGAACGACGAGGTGCGACGCCTCCTGCGCGAGGTCGCGGGCGCCCTCGCGTACGCGCACGCGCGGGGAGTCGTACACCGCGACATCAAGCCCGAGAACATCCTCATCGATCGCGAGACGGGCCGCGCGATGGTGACGGACTTCGGAATTGCGCGCGCGGCCGAGGGGGATGCGCAGATCACGGCGACCGGCGTCGCGATCGGCACGCCGGCGTACATGTCCCCCGAGCAGGCGCTCGGCGAGAAGGAGGCCGATGGCCGAAGCGACATCTACTCGCTTGGCGTCGTCGGCTATCTGATGCTCACGGGCGAGCTCCCGTTCAAGGCATCGAACACGCCGTCGATGATGATGAAGCATCTCACCGAGAAGCTGCGCCCCGTGCGCGAGCTGCGTTCCGACGCGCCGTCGGATCTCTCGGCGATCGCGGAGTATGCGCTCGCGAAGAAGCCGGAGGATCGCTTCCCGAGCGCCGCAGAGATGGCCTCGGCGCTCGCGGTTCCCGGGTGGCGCGCGCCGGCATCGGCGAGCGCGGCTCCGGCGCAGGAGCTTCCGCCGGCGGGCAGAGGGGCTCCGGCTCCGCAGAATCCCGCGCCGCAGTATCAGAGCGCACCGCCGCCGTCGTATCCACAGTACGAGCCGCCGCGCTACGCCCCCGCGCCTCAGCCTCCGCCGGCGCCCCTCCAGCATCCCGGCGCGCGCGATCTCGCGGCGCCATGGTCGCATCAGGCGGCGTTTCCGATTGGCCCCGACGGATTGCCCGCGCATCCAATGTCGCGCCGCGAGTGGAAGGAGTGGCGTCGCAACTATCGCGATCAGCTGAAGTTCGGCATCGACGGCCGGCCGGTGAAGACCATCGGCGAGCGCATCGTGCACTTCCGCAAGCACGTCGTGAGCAATGTCGCCGTGATCGGAATGCTCGGCGGCATCAACCTGCTGACCAATCCGGTTTTTCCCTGGTTCCTGTTCCCGGCGATCTTCATGACCGTGGGATTGATCAAGGAGTGGGGGAGTCTCTGGTCCGAGGGCGTCACGCTCGGGCAGATCCTCTCGCGTCCCTCGGCGCCCGATCTCGCGTCGATCGGCGCCGGTGGCGACAAGGCGGCGGGCGCGATGCGCGTGCTGCCTCCGGCGATCGCGGAGGATGAGGCGGCGAAGCTTGCGCCGCCCGAGGTGCTCGCGGGGCCGTACGGCGCGAATGTGCGTCGTGCGGTTGCTGATCGCGCCGCGGTGCTGGCAACCGTTGCATCGCTCGCGAAGGCCGACCGCGATCTTCTTCCGGACGTCGTGCCGACGGTGACCGCGCTCGTCGAGCGCGTCGCCTCGGTTGCGCAGACGCTCCACCATCTCGATGCCGATTGCTCTCCGGCACTCGTGGCGGAGCTCGAAGCGCGCATCGCGCAGGTCGAGCGGGAGCCGGCCGAGTCGTCGGACCGCGAGAGGCGGTTGTCGCTGCTCAAACGGCAGCTCGTATCGATGACAGAGCTCGGTTCCCGGCGGGCGAGGTTGACCGGACAACTCGACAGCGCCGGTCTCGCGTTGCAGAATTTGAAGTATGACCTACTCAAGCTTCGCTCATCCGGTGTGCAGTCAGCCATCGGCGACGTCAACAGCGCGACCGTCGAGGCACGCGCTCTGTCTCGCGAGATCGGCCACGTGCTCGAGGCCGCGGACGAGCTTCGAAAGATCGACGTCTGATCGCGTGACGGGCGCGGCGCGGCGTGTCGCGCTCGCCATCGCGGTTGGTGTGGCGTTTGGATTTCCGTCGTTGCTCGGTGCACAGGACTCACGAGCGCCGTCGGCGGTGATACCAACGCCCGCATCGGTGATCGGCTTCGTCCCCGGCACCGATCGCAAGCTTCCCGCGTGGTCGCAGGTCGTCGCGTACTTCACTGCGCTGTCGAAGTCGAGCCCTCGCATCCAGCTGCACACGCTCGGCAAGACGACGCTCGGCCGTCCCTTCATTGCGGCGATCATTTCGGATTCCGCGACGATCGCGAATCTGCCGAAGTACCGCGAGATCCAGCGTCGCCTCGCGGACCCGCGCGTGCGGCGACTGGGCGAGCGCGATTCGCTCATTTCGGATGGAAAGCTCGTGGTGCTCATCACGTCCAGCATCCATTCGGACGAGGTAGGAGGGATCCTCACCCCGCTGGTGTTGGCGCACAAGCTCGTGAGTGGTGAGGATGCGGAGACGAAGGCGATTCGCGCGCAGACGATCGTGCTTCTGGTGCCGTCATTGAATCCAGATGGCGTCGACATCGTCGGCGACTGGTATCGGAGCACGCTCGGCACGCCGGCGGAGGGAACCGATCCGCCGGTGCTCTACCAGCACTACACCGGCCACGACAACAATCGGGATTGGTACGCGTTCACGCAGGTCGAGACGCAGATGACCATCGACTCGCTCCACAGTCTCTGGCATCCGCAGATCGTGAACGACATCCACCAGCAGGGGAGCGATGAGGCACGGCTGTTCATCCCGCCGTACATGGATCCGATCGAGCCGAATGTGGATCCGATTCTCATCTCCGGCGTGAACGCGCTCGGGCTCGATATGACCTGGCGGCTGACGGCGCAGGGGAAGACCGGCATCACGAACAACTCGACGTACGATGCATGGACGCCGAGCAGGTCGTATCAGCACTATCACGGCGGCGCGCGCATTCTGACGGAGACGGCAAGCGCGGCCATCGCGTCGCCGCTCGTGACGCCGTTCGATTCGCTGAAGCCGGGGCGCGGCTACGACTCGAAGGTCTCGTCGTGGAATTTCCTTGTGCCGTGGCCTGGCGGCACGTGGACGATCGGCAACATCGTCGACTATCAGACGAGCGCGACGTGGGCACTCCTCAACTCGGCGGCGCCGATGCGCACGACGTGGCTGGAGAACTTCGCGCGTGTGGGCGAGCGTGCAGTGCAGGGGAACAAGGCTGCACAGCGCGAGAAGTGGCCGGCGGCGTTTCTGATTCCGATGCAGCAGCCGGACCAGGCATCGCTGCGCACCGTGCTGCGGATTCTGCAGCGCGGGCAGGTGGAGATCAGGCGCGCGACGGCG
>JBBRYY010000198.1:0-3971 GCA_038237245.1 Gemmatimonadales bacterium
CGACGCCAATGTCAACGCGACGGACCTGGCCGCCCAGATTCGGGCGCAGGTGAACCAGCAGCTCAAGCAGGCGGGGCTCAGCGACCAGGCGGCGAAGAGCGCCGCCGACGGCGCCGCACAGGGCGTCACCGGCGTGAAGATTTCGAAGAATGGCAAGACGATCACCGTCCAGACGCCGCACGCGCCAGTGGCGCCGGTCGCACCGATCGTGGCGCCAGTAATGGTCAACGGTGCAGATGCGCCCGTGACGAGCACGACGGTCCCGCCGGACTCGCCGCTGGACATTCCGCCGCGTATTCAGGACCTCGGCTTCGCATTGTTTCTCATGATCGCGGTTATCGCTATCGGGAAGCCACTGGTACGCGTGTTCGGCAACATCATCGAGCGGCGCGCGCTCAAGACCCCGATGCCTGCGGAATTCGGCGCGCGCCTGGAGCGGATCGAGCAGGGGATCGAGTCGGTGTCCATCGAGGTCGAGCGCATCTCCGAATCGCAGCGCTATCTGCTCAAGGTGCAGAAGCCGGCGCCCGAACACATGGAGCTTCCGCGGAGCGCCAGCTGACCGACGGGCGGGACCAGGCGTACTACGACCGCTGGTACCGGCACCCGCGTCATCGCGTATCCACCCCGGCGGAGCGCGCTCGGGCGGCGCGCACGATCATCTCGCTGACCGAGCAGCTGCTTGGGCGACGCGTGCGCACCGCGCTCGACGTCGGCTGCGGCGAGGGACTCTGGCGCGCCGCACTCCGCACGGATCGGCCGGCTCTCGCGTACACGGGCATCGATCCGAGCGCGTACGCCGCAAAGCGCTTCGGCGCGCGCCGCAACATCCGCCAGGGCGACATCACCTCGCTCGACGCGCTCCGCATTCGCGGCCCCTTCGACGTCATCATCTGCAACGACGTCCTGCACTACGTCGCAACGCCGGCGCTCCGCATCGGCGTACGCGCGATCGCGACGCGGCTGCGCGGTGTCGCGTATCTCGGGCTGTTCACGAGCGCCGACGACATCGAGGGCGACATGAAGACGTACTTCAGGCGTCCGCCGTCGTTCTACCGGCGCGAATTCGAGAGCGCGGGGCTGCGATCGGTCGGGATGCATTGCTGGATTCCCGCCGAGCTCGCGAAAGATCGCGCTGCGATGGAGCTCAGCGGCGCTTGAGCTTCACGCCGCACGCGCTCAAGAGGCGTGGCGGCTCCGGGGCAAACGGGAAGAGATTGTGCGCGCGCATCGCGTGCCGCTTCACCAGGTCGCACCGCCCGCGCTCCGCCCCGATCTCCGCGATGCGCATCTGGATGCGGTAGCTCCCCGGATCCACGATCGATGCGCGGTCGTACGCGCCGACGGTCGTCGCAGACGAGAACATCGCCATCGACGCGAGCTGCGTCGCGGATCGCAGCGAGAGGAGCAGCGCGATGACGATCGATCCGCCGACGATCGCGAGACCGCGCGCCGTCGCCGTCGACAGCGGGATCGACATGCGTATCGCGGCCGGAGTGGCGAGCGCGCCGAGCAGCGCCCAGACGAAGAGCGTCGGCGGCGCGAGCAGCAGCGACGCGTCGAAGCATCCGACGACGAACGTCGCCGCGAGCGTCGCCACGAGCACGAGCGGCGGGAGGAACTCGTCGAGGTCGAGGGCGTTCCGCATCGCGCCGAACGCGAGCACCGCGAGCCCGACCAGGGCGAGCGCGAACGCCAGCGTCGCCGGAATTCCCCGCTCCGCGAGCATCGCAATCCAGTCGCTGCTCGGCCACGGATTCGATGTCATCCCGTCGTCGTGGTCGATCGACGGATCGCCCTTCGCGGCAACTTTCGGATAGACAACCGCCCAGTTGCCGGGGCCGACGCCGAGCAACGGATGCTCTGCGGCGAGCTTGAGCGAGGTGCCGTACTGCACGAGGCGGCCGTGCCCACTCCCCTCGCGATAGTTCACGACGCCGGTGACGGTGTCGAGATACGGCGAATCGCTCTTCCAGTTGAGCGCGTTCGGAATGAGGATCGCGGCGGTGGCGCCGAGCGCGGCGAAGGCGGTGGCGAGTGGCACGCGTCGCACGATGCGCGCATCGCGCCAGCGCCGGTGCGCCACCCACACGCCGAGCGTGAGGATCACGACGCCGGCGACGATGGCGAGCATCGCGGCTCGGCTGCGCGAGAGCACGAGCGCGGCGGCGAGGATCGCCACGCCGACGCTCGACGCGAGGATGCCCGCCGCGCGTGGCGCGAGCACGAGGAGCAGCAGGAGCACCGGCGCGCCGATCCCCGCGAGATGCGCGACGAAGTTCCGATTGCCGAAGGTGCCGCCGGGGGAGCGGTTGAGCGAGAAGAAGTCGCTCGTCACCCCGTAGGTCTGCAGCAGCGAGGTCACGGCACCGAGCACGATCGCGGCGGAAAGCGCGGCAAGCAGCTGCCAGCGCCACCCCGACGTGGCCGTCGCGCGCGCGGCGAGAAAGACCGCAAGCCCCGAAAAGGTAATGCCGAGCGCGCGCGCAGCGGCCCAGTGGTTGTCGGCGAGGACCGCCGAGACGAGACCGAGGGCGAGGTAGAGCCCGAGCAGCGTATCGACGCGCGTGAGCTCGAGGCGACGCGCCCCCTGTACGCACGCGAGGATCGCGGCGAGCGCAGTCAGGTGTAGCGCGAGCTCCTTGGGCACGAAATACCGATCAAGCTCGAACAGCCTGTAGGTCGCGGCGGCCAGCACGATGGCGATCGCGCCGACTTGCAGCACCCTCAGCGCACCTCTACCGCGACCGGTTTTCGGCATGGCCCAAGATAAGCTCCCGACCGCTCTGGAAAATCATTCGGCGGCCCAATAGCCTACGAGCATGACACCCTGGGTCAAACGATTGCTCGCGGCGAACGTCGGCGTCTTTCTTATGCAGCTCGCCTATCCCGAGCTGACGAAAGCGTTCGTGCTGGTTCCCGCGCTAGTGCTCTCGGCGCCGTGGACGCCGATCACGTACATGTTCATCCATGGCAACTTCTGGCACATCCTCTTCAACATGATCGTGCTCTTCTTCTTCGGCCCGAGGGTTGAAGAGCGTCTTGGAAGCGGCCGCTTCATTACGTTGTACTTCATTGCGGGACTCACGGGCGCGCTCTTCTCGGCGTTCATGCCCTACGTCCCGATTCTGGGTGCATCGGGCGCCGTCCTCGGTGTCGAGCTCGCGTACGCGCGCTTCTGGCCGCTCGACAAGGTCTACATCTACGGCGTGCTGCCGATTCAGGTGCGGTGGCTCGTCGTGCTCACGGTCGTGATGTCGGTCGCCGGACTCGGTGGCTTCGAGCCGGGCGTCGCGCACTACGCGCATCTCGGGGGCCTCGTTGGCGCGGCGGTCTACCTCTTCATCATCAGCCGCAGCCCGACGCGCCCCGTGATCTCGACCGCCACACGCCCGCAGGTGCGTCAACCGACGCCGCCGCGCAGCGACGACATGAAGCGGTGGGCGACGATCCCGCGCGGTGAGCTCCACGAGATCAACCGACACGAGGTCGATCGCCTGCTGGACAAGATCAGCCTGAAGGGAATCAACAGCCTCACGCCCAACGAACGCGCGGCGCTGGACCGATTCAGCAAGCAGAAAAGCTGAGTGTAGAGAAACCACGAAGGTCAACGAATTGGCAGAACGAATTGAACGGATGAAGGGCACGGATTTAACTGATTTGCGATTTGCACTTATCCGTTGGATCCGTGCCTCTGATCCGTTCAATTCGTTTTTTATGTGGCCGCTGTAAGCTGCTCACTACAGGCTCGAAGCGTTCCTCATAACAACAGCTACCGCACCGCCATGCGCCGCATGTCCGTGAGTATCGCATCGGCGCTGATCGGTCGTCCGAGAAAATCCGTGATCACGTCCGCCGAGGAGCGCGCGAGGCCATACCGATAGATGTGCTCCGACATGTACGCGTACCACGTCGGGTCGCCGGTGGTGAAGTCGCCGTGCTGCTGCTTCACGCGCGCGCGGATGTCGGCG
>JBBRYY010000199.1:0-3965 GCA_038237245.1 Gemmatimonadales bacterium
GACCATGCTCGTGCGCAAATCCGCCTTCGAGCGTGCGGGTCTCGCGCGCGCGCACTACGACACGAAGTACAATCTCACCCCTGACGAATTTCGAGTCGAGGGCGAGATGATCGCGATCGGCCCTCTTTACGATGAAGAAGCACTCGGCGCTCTTACCAGCGAGCTCGAGTCTCTCGGACTGGTCTATTTCGAGGACTTTGCGGAGCTGAGTGGAAACTGGCCCGGGTGGCTGACGATATTTGCTCGCGGCGCCTAGTCATCGCTGCGGACGGCCGGTCGCACCCGCGTCGGCAGCACCGCGGTCGACGTCGTGAGATGTCCGTGACGGAGCAGCCCGCGCCAGTCGCAGTTGTAGCACCAGCTCGTCCGGAACCAGGGCATCAGGATATTCCAGCCGCGGGATGTCACGCGAAGGGTGGGCGTGTCGCACTCCGGGCAGCGATCAGTGTCCGGGAGCACCGCGTGAAAGAACATCGTCGCGAAGACGATGCGCGCGATGAAGATCGCGCTGAAGATGAGCAGGAAGAGCAGCCCTTCGGACATACGTCACCTCGCGACACCGCGGCGCATAACTCACTCATCGGCCGCGCGCCTGCGGCAGCGAGACTCAGCTGAGCTTTTCCAGCTCCCGTTCGATATTGCTCCAAAGCTCTACGTGCGCAATGCCGTCCTCGATTCGTTCGATCACGACTTCGGTGCCCACGGAGATCGCTGCCCCTTCGAGGCCCAGCGCGGGAACGGTGCGTCGTGCGCCGTCGTGCTCAAAGAATATCTCGCCGGCGTGAGCCGTCGTAATCGATTGCGAAACCCGGGCCGGGTGCCCCTGCAGCGCGTAACGTGGATCCTCGATGTGCAGGGCCGCGCTCGGCACCGCCCATCCGGCGATAATGGCAACCATCACCGCTGCGGCCGCTGCGGCCGCCGCCCCTGCGATGGCGAGCATCGCGGGGATGCTCAGCGAGGAGTACTTCGCGAGCGGATACCCTACGATGCCGAAGAGCGCGGCTGCCGCGCCCGCCGTCGGCAGATTGAGGTATTTCACCCAGGGGCCGTGGCGCTGCTTCCGGTCGATGCCGCCGAGCATGGCGACGACGCCCACGAGAAGGCCTGCCAGGAGAAATGCCGCGAAGAACAGAATCATGGAGCTGCCTTTGTCCCGATAGTGAAGCTTTGTCGCTCGTGGGGGGCTGAAAGCTGAACCGCCACGCCTTCCGATCATAGCCGATGAATCCGACCTGACGCGAAAGGCGTACCGGGTACATAGTGTGCTCCTACGACCGGCAATGGCAAGCATGACACATCGTGTCCCAGATCATCACTTTTGCGAGAGGCTCAAGATGCATCGACTTCATCACATCGCCTTCACGTTCGTCGCGGCGCTCCTGCTCGCTGGCGCGCTCTCTGTGTCCTCCGTCACATCCGCGCGTGCGAACACCGGGGACAGCGCGACGGGGTGCCTGCAGAAGGGCGACAAGCCAGACACGTACAAGCTGGTGAGCAAGGACGGAAAGTCGTGGGATGTCTGGAGCAAGAAGATCTCACTCGCCGGTCACGTCGGTCACACGGTTACGCTCACGGGCGACGTGACGAAGGGCGACATGTCCGGGAAGGGCGACATGTCCGGGATGAAGGACACGAGCATGTCGAAGATGGGGATGAGCGACACGAGCAAGATGTCTGGCTCGAGCAAGATGTCCGGCATGAGCATGTCGAGTGGCTCGATGAACGTCACGGCGATGTCGATGGTGAGCCCAACCTGCAGCTGAGTACTTTCGCCGACAGGAACTCCGTGGCGCGCCATTCGGCATAATAGAACGGGCGCCACGGAACCGATCCGGAGATGAAGCCGACGTGTCCTCCATGCTCGACGAACTCGACGTCGAGACACGAGTTCGCGACGGCGATCGCGCGCACCTCGTCGAGCACTTCACGCGGAAGAAAGGGATCGTCATGCGCGCTCAGGAGTAGCGTCGGTGTGCGGATGCGCGCGAGGTAGTGCAGGGAGCTCGAGCGAGTGTAATAGTCATTCGCATCGCGAAAGCCGTGGACGGGCGCCGTCACGAGGTCATCGAACTCGTAGAGCGTGCTCGCCTTGCCGACGACCTCGGGGCGTAACGCGTCGGGATAGCGCGCACTCTTCCCAATCGCCTTTCGCCGCAGCGAGCGGAGGAAGTGCGCCTGGTAGAAGCGCGAGAAGCCGCGGTCGAGAAATCGTGAGCCGCGTGCGAGATCGAAGGGCACCGACACCGCGGCCGCGCCCACGAGCTGCTCCGGCGCATCCGCTCCCTGCTCGCCAAGCCATTTGAGGAGAACGTTTCCGCCGAGTGAGATGCCGA
Organism: Gemmatimonadales bacterium; assembly: GCA_038237245.1. Taxonomy (GTDB): domain Bacteria; phylum Gemmatimonadota; class Gemmatimonadetes; order Gemmatimonadales; family Gemmatimonadaceae; genus FEN-1250. Next base: position 2,337 of record JBBRYY010000199.1, read on the forward strand.
TCATGAGCAGGGGCCGCGCGGGATCCTCGGCGATGAGCCGGCGAACGACGAAATCGAGATCCGTCGTCTCGCCGGAGTGATAGAAGCGCAATGCGCGATTGGGCTCGTCGCCGCACGAGCGAAAGATCAGCAGGTCGGCGGCCCAGCCGCGACGCTGCGCTTCCCGGAGGAGCCCGCCGGCGTAGTGCGAGCGGATCGTGCCCTCGAGGCCGTGCAGGATCAGGAGCCGTGGAGCGCCCGGCGGGGCATCGAGGCGATGGATGTCGAGAAAGTCGTTGTCATTCGTCTCCCACCGTTCGACGCGCGTCGCACCCGGGTCGTGCGAGCGCATGAACTTTCCCCAAAGCGTGCGTAAATGCGCTCCTGGGATCCACCATGCGGGGCGGTACACGTGCGCTGGCATCACCAAAGCTACTTTCCGATCGCGCGCAACGCTTGGGAATGCGCCGTCGGGTGCGTTTATTTCAGCATGGACGTTCAGATATTCGGGGTCAAGAAAAGTCCGGAGACGCGCAAGGCCCTGCGCTTCTTCGCCGAGCGGCGCGTGAAGACGCACTTCGTCGACCTTGCGGAGAAACCGGCATCGCTCGGCGAGCTGCGCCGCTTCGCACAGAAGTTCGGGGTGTCGGCGCTCATCGACGACGGCTCGAAGCGCTTTCTCGATCGCGGCCTGCGGAACGCGCGCATGTCCGACGACCGGTGGCTCGAGCTGCTCGCGACGGAGCCGCTCATGCTCAAGATGCCGCTGGTGCGGCAGCAGAACCGGTTGAGCGTCGGGCTCGCCGAGACCGAATGGAGCGGCTGGGTGAGCACGGCATGACGCAGCTCTCCCTGTCCAACGTCTCGGTGGAATTCGGCGCGACGAAGCTCTTCTCCGACATCACGTTCACGATCGCGGCGCGCGAGCGCTGGGGGATCATCGGCCGGAACGGCACGGGGAAGACGACGCTCTTCAAGCTCATCACCGGGGACATGCAGCCGACGAAGGGCGTGATCGCGCGGCAGCCGGGGCTGCGCGTCGCACTGCTCGAGCAGCATCGCGACTTCGGCGATGCGAAGACGGTGTGGGAGGCGGCCGCCGGGCAGTTCGCGGAGCTGCTCGCGCTGGAGCAATCGCTCGCGGATCAGGCGACGAGGATGGGCGAGCTTGGCGAGTCGGTGAGTGAGCAGGTGCTGGAGCGGTACTCACGCGATCTCGAGCGCTTCGAGCGCGAGGGCGGCTACACCATCGCACCGCGCGTCGACGCCGTGTTGCACGGACTCGGCTTCGATCCGGTGGATGCGCGCACGCGGCCCCTCGAGCGGCTGAGCGGCGGCGAGCGCGGGCGTGTCGGTCTCGCGCGGCAGCTCGTCGCGCCAGCGGATGTGCTGCTGCTCGATGAGCCGACCAACCATCTCGATCTCGAGACGACACGGTGGCTCGAGGAATATCTGAAGGGGACCGACGAGACGGTGGTGCTCATCAGCCACGACCGGGCCTTTCTCGAGAACGTGTGCGATCACATCCTGCACGTCGAGGCGCACAGCGGCACCGCGTACATCGGCGGATACTCCGCGTTCGTCGAGCAGCGCGCGCACCGGCAGCTGGAGCAGCAGCGCGCTTTCGTGCAGCAGAGGAAAACGATCGAC
>JBBRYY010000200.1:0-3917 GCA_038237245.1 Gemmatimonadales bacterium
CGAGTGTCCCGTCTTCCACATCACCGGAATCCCCTTCGCCTTCACGATCTCGTCGGGGAGCGCTTGCGAGCACTTCACGTCGAAGACGATCGGCTGGCCGGGGCCGGTGCGCTCCAGCACATCGCGCGCATACAGGATGAGCACATGATCGCCCCAGACGATATTGCCATCCGCATCCACGACACCGATGCGATCCGCATCTCCGTCGAAGCCCACGCCCAGATCTGCGCCGCTCGAGCGTACGGCCTTGATGAGATCCTGGAGATTCTCGACGACCGTCGGATCCGGATGATGATTCGGGAAGGTCCCGTCGCTTTCACAGAACAGCCCCGTCCACTCGACGTCGAGGTGATCGAAGAGCTGCGGCGCGACGAGCGCGCCCACCCCGTTGCCGCAGTCGACGACGACCTTGAGCCGGCGCTTCAGCTTCCCGGTGCGCGCAACGATGTCCTCGACGTAGCTGTCGATGATCGCCTGCGTGCGCACCGTTCCCTTCCCCTCGGGAAAGCTCCCCGCGACCGCGAGGCGGTACAGCTCCTGGATCTCCTCGCCGTGAATCGACTCGGTGCCCAGCGATAGCTTGAAGCCGTTGTACTCCGGGGGGTTGTGCGACCCTGTGACCTGAATGCCGCCGGCCACATCCACGTGGTTGAGGGCCCAGTACAGCAGTGGTGTGGGGACCTGCCCGACGTCGACGACGTTCAGCCCGCACTCCGTCAGCCCGCGCACGAGTGCGTCGCGAAGCGCCCCGCCGCTCGGCCTGTTGTCGCGGCCGACGGCAACGGCGCCCGTTATACTCTTGTTCTTCAGGTAGGCGGCGTACGCGCGCCCGAGTACGTACGCGGTGTCCGCCGTGAGGTCGCGGCCGACGATGCCGCGCACATCATACTGCCGGAAGATTTCCCTGCTCAACGCCATGTCGTTCCTCGATACGATGCGAGGCCGCGTGGGCGGCCTCGCGTAATCACTGGCTCGCCGCCGCCGCGACCGGAGGAGTCGCCCCCGGTGCACTCACCATACTGATCGGGACGCTGTCACGCGCGAGCATCACGAAGCCGTTGGGCAACATGCCGAACAGCAGGAGCGTGAACGCGGACAAATAGATCACGAGAAAGGTGCCGGTGGGCACAGGACGCACCGCGGGCGCATTCGCGGGGCGCGGCTTCATGAACATCACGAGCACGACGCCGAGGTAGTAGCCGCACGAGATCACGCTCGCGACCACGAGGATGACTGCGAGCACCGTCTGTGGCTGCGGCGCGTGCAGCGCGGCATCGATCACGTACCACTTGGCGAAGAAGCCCATGCCGCCAGCGATCGGGAAGCCAAGGAGTGCCAGCATGAACACCGCCATCGCCGATGCGAGCCACGGCTCGGTAGTCCACAGCCCCGCGTAATCCGCGATCTCCTGATTACGCTCGCCCGGCTCGCCGAGCGCGATCACGACGGCGAACGCGCCCGCCGTCGCCAGTGTGTAGGCGACGAGATAGAAGAGGAAGGCGGATGCGCCGAGGGAGTTCGCAACGACGACCGTCACGAGCAGGTAGCCTGCGTGCGCGATGCTCGAGTACGCGAGCATGCGCTTCATGTTCTTCTGCTGAAGCGCGATCACGTTGCCGCCGATCATCGTGATGACCGCGAGCCACTGCAGCGGATGAACCCAGGCAGCGGTCGCGCCCGGGAACGCCTCGATCCATACGCGGAGGAAGGCCGCGAACGCCGCGGCCTTCACCGCTGTGGCCATGAACGCCGAGATCGGTGTAGCGGCGCCTTCGTACACGTCGGGCGTCCACATGTGGAACGGCACCGCGGCGATCTTGAAGCAGAAGCCGACGATCAGCAGGCCGATCCCGGCGAGCAGCAACGGGTCGTTGTAGTTGGCGCCGGTCACCAGCGTGCCGATCGTCGCGATATCCGTCGATCCCGTGGCGCCGTACACCAGCGCGATTCCGTAGAGCAGAAAGCCGGTCGAGAACGCGCCGAGCAGGAAATACTTGAGCGCCGCCTCGGCGCCGCGGCTACTGCGACGATCGAGTCCGGCCAGCACGTAGCTGGCGATCGACATCAGCTCGATGCCGAGGAAGACCATGATCAGGTCGCGCGAGGCGGCGAGGAGCATCATGCCCCCTGCCGCGAGGAGGAGCAGCACGTACGACTCGGCACTCACGAGCTGCTCTCGCTCGCTGTAGTCGATCATGAGGGTGGCGGCGATGATCGTCGCGGCGAGCACGATGCAGTCCGTCGCCCAGCGGAACGGGTCGACGGCGATGATGCCGGCGCTCGCGGTCGCCTGCGCATGCCAGAGCCAGACCACTGCCGCGAAGGAAGCAGCGCAGATGCCGATCGCGAGGAGACCGATGACGCGCGCGCGAGCCATCGTCTCCGGACCCCAGACGGCGATGAGCAGGAGCAGCATCGCGCCGATGACGAGGATCAGATCGGGAAGAAGTGCGCCCGCCAGCTGCGAGGGAGACAGAAGGTCGAAGTACATCAGCGATCCCCCCGCGCTGCCGTCCGCACGGACGCCGACCCCTGCGTCACCGTGCGGACGAAGAGCGAAGCCGACGGCTCCATGCGACGGAGAATCGGCTGCGGATAGAGGCCGATCCAGAAGATCGCCGCGACGAGGACGCCCATCATCGTGAGCTCACGCGCATTGAGATCGGTGATGTGCTCGTTCTCCGGCTTGTCGAGCGGGTTGAACAGGATGCGCTGGATTGCCCAGAGCAGGTACGCCGCGGCGAAGATCACGCCGGTCGTGGCGAAGAGCGCGAAGTACGGATGCGTGCGGAACGATCCGAGGAGCACGAGAAACTCGCCGATGAAGCCGTTCGTCGACGGCAGCCCGATGCTGCTGAACGACACGATCACGAGGAGCGTCGAGAAGAGCGGCACGACGCGCGCGATGCCGCCGTACGCATCGATGAGGCGCGTGTGGCGTCGCTCGTAGAGCATTCCGATGAGAAGGAAGAGCGCGCCGGTCGAGATGCCGTGGCTGATCATGACTATCAACGCGCCCTGCACGCTTTGCAGCGTGAGCGCGAAGATGCCGAGCATCACGAATCCGAGATGGCTGACCGAGGAGTAGGCGACGAGCTTCTTGAAGTCGGGTTGCACCATCGCGACGAGCGCACCGTAGATGATGCCGATCACGGCGAGCGTGAGGATCGTGCTGCGCACCCACGGCGTCATCGCGGCACCAGGAAACAGCGGCATCGCGAAGCGGAGGAAGCCGTACGTCCCCATCTTCAGCATGATCGACGCCAGAACTACGGAGCCGGCGGTGGGCGCCTCGACGTGCGCATCGGGGAGCCAGGTGTGGAACGGGAACATCGGCACCTTCACCGCGAACGCGAGGAAGAAGGCGCCGAAGAGCCAGAGCGCGGCCTTGTGTGTGTGCCCGATGGCGAGCAACCGGTCGTAGTCGAACGACGCGGGCAGATTCATCGATGGAATCGCCGACGCGTTCCACAGATACACAATGCCGACGAGCATCAGCAGCGAGCCCGCCATCGTATAGACGAAGAACTTGAGACTCGCGTAGATCCGCCGCTCGCCGCCCCAGATGCCGATGATGAAGTACATCGGAACGAGCATGATCTCCCACATCACATAGAAGAGCAGCATGTCGCGCGAGACGAAGACGCCGAGCATTCCCGTCGTGAGCACGAGCATCAGCGCGTAGTAGCTGCGCACCTTCGTGCGGATCGACGTCCAGCTCCCGAGCACCGCGAGCGGCATGATCACGGTGGTGAGAAGCACCATCATGAGCGAAATGCCGTCGATCCCCAGGGAGAGTCGTGCGTTCCACGGGATGATCCACCAGTGGTCGTACGTCGCCTGCCAGCGTGCGCCGGAGGGATCGTAGGACCACCACAGCCCCATCGACACCACGAACTCGGCCAGGAAGCACAGCA
>JBBRYY010000201.1:0-3835 GCA_038237245.1 Gemmatimonadales bacterium
AGGAACGACATGGAACGCGTGATGGCCGCGCGCGTCCAGTCATACAACTCGACGCCGCAGCCGGAGCTCGGCGGACTCTCGCCCGATGTCGTGCGCCAGCTCCTCAATGGCGACTGGAAACGAACGGGCGCGCTTCGCCTCAACGAGAGCCTCACGCTCGATGCGCTCGCGAGCTCGGCGATGCTCGCCGACGCCCGGACACTTCTCGCGTACGTCGACGCCGAGGGGCCGATCAAGGAAACCGCGGGGGGCCACCTCGCTCGCACAGCGGTCGCCGCGCTATTGCCGCGCCTTCGCCTCCCGATTCGGCCCGACGGTTGGCCTGAGGAAGAAGCGCCGACAAATGAAAGTGACGTGTATTGGCTTCCCATTGTCCGGCACGTCCTCATCTTCGCCGGACTTCTCGAACGACGGAAAGGCATTCGGATCACGCCCATAGGTATCGAGCTGCTGCAGCTCGAGCACGCGGGGAGGCTCTATGCGATGTTGTTTCGGACTTTCTTCCAGAAGCTCGAGCTCGGCTCTCTGTCCAGCGCCGGCGACCATGAGGAGCTGCAGTCGACGCTCGCGTTCTCCTTCTACAAGTTGCGCACTGACGCTCGCACGTGGGCAACGTTCGAGTCGCTCGCAGTCAAATCCTGGCTCGACTCGGCCAAGGATCCGCCAAGCGGATTCGCAGAAGACGCCCAGGACCTGCTGAGCTTCACGTTCAAGCATCGCGTGCTGGATCCGCTCGTTCACTTTGCGTTGCTCGAGTCGCGCTCCTTTCCGAGGGACGACGAGCAGTACGACGAGGAGGTCGAATATCGATGCACGCCGCTCTTCGACCGATTCCTGAGATTCGAGTTTGTCGATTCCACTGAGATGCCGAGTGTTGGACCTGCGAAGTTGGATCGATTCGGGCCGCCGAGTCGCCATCTTTCGCTCGAGGGTGGCATCGAAAAGGGTGCCGTCAAGAAGCCAAAACCGTCCAAACCCTCGGTGCATTCACCCGATGTCAAAGCCGTCATGGATTTGCTCGGAGAGCAGATCCGCGGCGCAGGACCATTCGCCAACCTCGCGCATGCGCAGCGGGAAATGGACGCGCAAATGCGAGCGTACAACGCGCGCCCGCAAGCCGATCTCCTCGGCCTTTCTCCCAGCGCGGTGTCCGATCTCCTCCACGGTGATTGGCGCACCGAAGGCGCGCTCCGCCTCGCGGAGTCGCTCACGCTCGATGACCTCGCCGGCTCCGCGCTGCTCGCGGATGCGCGGACGCTCCTCGAATTCTTCGAGGCCGAGGGCCCGGTGAAGGAAACCGCGGCAAAATATCTTCCGCGCGCCGCCGTCGCCGCGCTCATTCCGCGCCTGCGCATCATGCGCAATCCGCGCTACGCCTTCGAGATCGAATACCGTAAGCCCAAGAACGAGGCCGACGTTCCCTGGCTCGACGAGCTCCGGGGAATTCTCATGATCGCCGGTCTGCTCGCGCGGAGGAAGGGAATGCGCATCACGCCTCGCGGGCGAGAGTTGCTCGCGGAGTCGCGCGCGGGCGAGCTGTTCGCCCACCTCTTCCGAACCGTCTTTCGTGAGCTCGATCTTCGCACGCTCTCCGTCAATTCGGATCACCGGGGACTGCAGGAAACGGCCGCCGTCTCCTTCTACAAGTTTCGCAGCGAGGCCGAAGATTGGGCGTCCTCGGAATTGCTCGCGAACGCCGCGTGGCTGCCGTCCGCGAAGGATCCTCGACCGCATTACGAGAGCGACCGCTATTACGAGGACCCGCTCGATCTCCGATACATCGCCTTTCAGCAGCGCCTGCTGGTGCCACTCGAGCACTTCGGGCTCCTCGACGGCAGGGAGCAGCACGGTGAGGAGCGATGGGACAGATGGTACGAATTCCGGGTCACGCCACTCTACGATCGCTTTCTCACTTTCAGCTTTCCTCCCGCGCGATAGTCCCGCGCAGACGAGTCCAGACCAGCGTGGTGGCTAAACGCTTATTCGGGTGAGCTGTGGAAAAAGGTCGAAAATGACTATTGCGCGTGCAACCTCGTACAGCCATTTTATACTATTCGTACGTATCGCCCGAAGGCCCACATGCCCGTAAAGCGAAAGGTCAAAACTGCCACCGTTTCGGGAATTGCCGTCTCGCAGTTCCACGCGAGCGGCATTAAGAAAACACTCCGTCTCGACCAGAATCTTCTCGATCGCGCCAGGCGCGCGCTCGGATTGCGAACGGAGACCGACACGGTCACGCAGGCGCTCGAGGCCGTCGTGCAACGTGAAGAGCAGGTCCAGGGGATTCGTCGTCTTGCGAGGCTCAAGAGCTTCCACCCGGAACGAATCGATGACTGACGAGACGCTGTCATCGTCCACGGTAAGGCCGGACTGATTCCCGCGATTCGTGCCCCACTTCATCGCCGACACCAACATCTACATACGCGCCTCGAATGACGACGCCTTCAGGGCTCGCTTCGAGGCGTTCGTGCGGGAGTCGGGGCCACTTCTCGTCAGCTCGATCGTCGTCGCAGAATATCTGATCGGTCTCGCCGATCCCGCCGATCACACGCTCGCGGTGCAAGACTTTGCTTCCGGTGCGGAAATCATTGCACCGACGACCGTAGGTTGGATCACCGCCGGAGAAGCGATAGGAAGGCTAGGTGCGCACTCCGTCACGAAGGGGCGCTCGTTCTGGAACGATGCGCTCCTCGCGGCGCAGTGCGCGGAGCTCGGCGCAACGCTGATCACACAGAATGGAGCCGACTTCAGACGGCTTCGCAAATACATTCGCGCGGATACCGCGGCGCCATTTCCGTCGAGCTGATCCGTTGTCGTTCCAAGGTCGTGCGCGTCGGTTCTAGTTATAGTATGCGGATGCGCCGAGTGCCCGTGTGCTGAGCGCATGTGAGCCGCACGCCGCTACTTCGACGGTGAGGCTACCGGCTGATACACGTGCCCGACCGCTCCCTTCTCGAACGCTTTCGCATACGCGAGCTTCAACGCCATCGATTTGGGAAGCTCGGAGAAGATCGGAAGTCCGCTGCCGAGCGCCGTCGGATGCACGAGTAGGCGATACTCGTCGGGGAGACCGAGCTTCACGAGACTGCGCGCGAAGCCCGCGCCGCCCCACGCGACGATGTCCCTTCCGGGCTCGCTCTTGAGTTGCGCGATGTCTTTCGCGAGATCGCCCGACATGACACGCGCCTCCTTCCAGCTTCGCTCGTTCTTCGCGATGGTGGCTGCATCGAGCGGCGGCGCGCTCCTGCTGTCCTTCTCTGTGTTCGCCTCCTTCGTCTGCGCCGTCTCGCGGGACGTGTGCGAGGTGATCGACTCGTCGTGCGAGAACACCACCTTCGGGAGCTCGTTCATCAGCGGGGCGTACACCTCGGTGGAATAGGGCCAGTGCGACGCCATGTCCCGGAAGGTCTTGGCGCCCATGATGTGTAAGCCCATCTCGCGCAGCGTCTCCAACGTCCACTCACCCGATCCCTCGTCCATACTGCTGAAGAGCCACTCGTTCTCGCCGTTCGCCCCGGATACGAATGCATTCACGGTGATCGACATTTTAAGCATCAACTTCCTCATTTGTGAATTCCTCCATAGAGATCCGCGTCGCCCTTCTGCAACCGCCGCGCCCAGAGGCCGGGTTGGCTACTTCACCAGAGCGACGAATGGCGTTGGTTCGCACCGAGGCGCGCGACTGGACATCCGCCCAATCGCTCGCGGAATCCGCGTGGCTTCCCTCGGCGAAGGAGCCGCGGTTGCCTTACGAGTACGAATTCCGGGTCACGCCACTCTACGATCGCTTTCTCACTTTCCGGTTTCGTCCGCCGGGATAAACTCGCGCGGCCGC
>JBBRYY010000202.1:0-3825 GCA_038237245.1 Gemmatimonadales bacterium
GCTCCACCTCGAAGAAGGGGACGCGCACGAGCCACCACTCCTCGCGCTGCGACGCGAGCTGTCCGAGCCGCGTGAGCGCGAGCTCCGTCAGGCGATCGATCGCCGTCTGCACGCTGAGCTCCGCCGGTAGCACTGCCGCCGGCGCCGGCTCCTCCGTGCCTATGAACTCGCCGAAGAAGCGGCGCTCCGAGAGCAGCTGGTGCTTGAAGATGTCGCCGACGCTCGTCGAACGCGGATGCGGACGATACGCGAGATCGTCATCGCGAAATTCCTTCCACACACTCGCGACCTTGTTCGTCTCACTCGCGTACGTGTCCAGCATGTGCTGGAACGCCGGCTCCGCCGCACGCGGGATCTTTTCATCGGTAATCGCAACGTACGGATAGTGCATCGGCCGCATCACGTCCTCCTGCTTACTTGAGGTGCTCCCACGATCCGTACATCGGGTTGGGGATGATGAAGAATCGCCTTCCGAATTCGCCGAGCGCGGTGCTGTCGTCGCGCGTGGCCTGCGTGAGCGCGGGGAAGTCGAAGATGTTGTCGCCCACCCACGCTACCACCGCGAGCCGCGGAAGTCCCGCCACCGCCGTCCCGTTCTGCACGCGCTGGAAGCGCGGGTTCTTGTCCCGCTCGCCCGGTGGCTGACACAATACCGCGTCCGCCTGGATCCCCGCCATCTTGATGTTCTCGCGCGTCGCATCGCACGCCGCCTGCGAACGATTCGTGACGATGACGACGCGTCCCCCTCTCGTGTGCACGAGCGTCGTGAACTCGATCGCGCCCGCGATCGCCGGTGCCGCGCGCTCGTCCACCCACTTCTCCCACCCCTTCTCATCGAACGGCGCGCTCGACAGCTCGAGGCGGCGCTGATACTCCGAGTTGTCGAGCACCGTCTCGTCGGCGTCGAGAATCACGGCCCACCCCTCCGCCGGAAGTCCGCGCGCGAGCTCCGGCAGTCGCTCCGACGCGAACGCGAACGCCTGCCGCGCGAGCGCACGATACTCCGCCGACATCCGCACCCACTTCACATCGTTCGACAGCTGGGGCTCGGCCGCTGGCGCCGCCGCCGGCGCCGGAGCAGTGGCGGCCACGGGGGACGCAGCGCGCTGCGTCGCGCACGCCGAGGTGACGAGGACGACAGCCAAGGAAAGGACCAATTTTGATCTCATCCGTCGGAATATCGTGCGTGTACCGCCTTCTGGAAGTGCGTGCGCCCCCCGTAACCCCACCGTAACGCCCGGATAACAGCGCATCCGCATCATGCCCGCGTGAGCCGCCGTCGCGGCGAACCGTCCACTCAGCGGAGGAAGCTCAGATGTCGATCGTCACCGTGCGCACCGTGGTCACCCTGGCAGTGCTCGGCGCCGCCGCAGCGGCGCTCGCCTCGTGCAAGAAGACGGACAGCGCCAGCGACTCGCAGAGTCTCCTCGGCAAGGACAGCCCGCTCGGCAGCGCCGTCGCGAACGCCACGGGCAGCAGGACGCCGGATCCATGCACGCTGCTCTCGGCGAACGAGGCCGAGGTGTATGTCGGGGTGCTGGGCTCGCCGCCGTATCGCGTAACGGATGACGGCGTGGCGGATGTATCCGGAGAGCTGTGCATGTACCGCGGCACGGACGGGCGGCAGATCACCCTCGACCGGTTAGAGGGCGGCGGTGCTGCAGGGCAGGCTATCAGCGATGTGCCGAACGCGGTCGCCGGCGCGCTCGACAAGGCCGGCGCGGGAGGTCTTGCGGCGACGACGCATCGCGTGATGGCGGACGTGCCGAACGGTCCATGGGATCATGCCACGTGGATCCCGGGCGGCGCCATGATGGTGACGAAGGGTGATCTCGCGGTGAACATCGATGTGACCGGAGCGAGCGGGAAGGAGGATGATGCGGTCGCCATCGCGCGACAGATCGTGCCGCGCTTCGACCATCCACTCGACTACGATGGCGCAAAGGCCGTCGCGAGTGCGCCGAAGCCGAAGCCGCATCCGGCGAGCGCGTGCGACATGCTGCCGAAGTCCACTGTGGAAGCGGCGATCGGCCCGCTCGACGGCGATCCCACGCAGGGCACCGACGCAACGGAGTGCAGCTACAAGGTCGCGAGCGCGCAGGGGCCGCGCACCTACAAGGTCGAATACGTATGGCACGGCGGGCAGAAGAACTACAACGCGTTGAAGCACGGCATGTCGACGATGGGATCGATGATGGGAGGTTCGATCCCAACGACCGGGATGGACAACATGAAGATGGATTCGAACACGTCGAAGATGATCGGCGGACTTATGAAGATGGCCGGCGGCGGCGGACCAGGCGCGCCGGGCGCAGCAACGCAGGTCGGCTTCAAGACGGACACGACGCTCAAGGGTCCGTGGGACAACGCGTCGCTGCTGCATGGAACGCAGCTGCTCGCGGTGAAGAGCGACGTGATGGTAGCGATGGACCTGCAGACGGCGGACTATGAAAAGGCGAAGGCGCTCATGGCCGCGATCTGCTCGAGGCTTTAAATGGGAGCCCTGAGTGCGCGCCCGGCGGTGAGCAACGATCGGACGCTGGCGATCATCGCGGGCGCGAGTATCGTGGTGTCGGTCGCCGCGGTGCTGGCTCGGCTGCTCGGCGTGCTCCCCGAGGGACCGTCGACACTCATCGTGATCGTCGGCGCCGCGATCGCGCTGAAGATCGCGCTCTCGTACGCGGCGAAAGCGGCGTCGGATGCATCGCGGGCGCGCGTGATGAATCTCGTCTCGACGGTGGCGCTGGCGATCTCCGGCGTGATCGTGCTCGCATCGCTACCACGCATCACGAAGATGGCGGGGATGCACGTCTTCGTTCTCGATCTGTGCGCGCAGCTGTGGACGCTCGGAATCCTGTGGCTCGTCGCTGGTCCCGTGCGAACCATGAATTGGCGCGTGTTCGTGGGAACCGGGATGACGGGCTTTCTCGGACTGACGGCGATTGCGCGGCTGGTCGGCGTGCCGGCGATCGAGAGGATGGGGGCGACGAGCATCGTTGCAGCGGCGCTCTGGGTTCCGATCACCGAGGAGATCGTGAAGATGCTTCCGGTGATGCTCGTACTCGTACTCGCGATGCGACGGACGAGCGCGCGGCCGTCGGCGCTCGACGTGACGATGCTAGGCGCATGGGCGGGCGCGGGCTTCGCGCTGTTCGAGAGTGCGACGCTCGGGCGCGGCGGTTTTTCCCTGACTACGAACGCCGCATTCTCGCTCGTGATTCCGAGCGAGGGTCGAGGGGTGGCGCTCGGGATGACGATTGCGCAGACGGGGCACCTCGTGCACACCGCGCTGATCGCGCTCGGCGTTTCGTTCGCGCTCTTCTACCCGCGGCACTTCGCGCGACGATGGATCGTTCCCGCAGTGGCGATCGCGGCGGTGCTCGTGGAGCACTGCTCGCAGAATGCGATCATCACCGGGGTCGCGAATCCCGCGCTCATGAAGGTCGCGACGCTGCTCACAGGCTTCGGACGGCTCACATCGATTCTGCTCATCGGCGGAGTTGCGTACGTGGCCCGAATGGAGTGGCGGATCGTCGGCGGATCGTTTGCGTCGGCAGCGTCGCTGAAGCTGACGTCGGCGGAGGCGAGCCGGCGCTCGGTGCTGCTCGCAAACGCGCAGACGGGAGATGTGTCGTGATCGATCTCATCTCAGCGATAGCGCATTGGTGCGCGAGCTGCGCGAATAGCGGGAACGTGATCCCCGGTGCCGTCGGCGCGCTCGGCGGCGCGGCGGGTGCGGTGGGGGGGATCGGTGGGTTGGCGGGAGGTGCGGGCGGCGGAGATGCGGGCGCTGGTGCATCCGGTGGTTCTGGCCCGAGTGCACCC
>JBBRYY010000203.1:0-3785 GCA_038237245.1 Gemmatimonadales bacterium
CAGCGACGCGCCTAAATCTCGCGCAAGGACCGCGGCTGCGAGATCCTTGTCGACCACGGCGTCCACTCCTTCCCAACCGCGATCACCATCGTAGTAGATCGGTGCGCCGCCACCGCCGCATGCGATGACGATCGTGCCGCTCTGCACGAGTCTCCGGATGACCCCGACCTCATGCACCGCAAGCGGCGCAGGGCTTCCGACGACGCGCCGATAGCGCCCGCGCGCGTCCCGCTTCACCGCCACGCCGCGCTCGAGCAGCGCAGCCACGCGTTCGTCGGGAATTCCATGTCCGATGAACTTCGTCGGCGCGGAGAGGGCGGGGTCGTCGTGTAGAACGCGCACCTGCGTGATGACCGTCGCGACCTCGCGATCGCACCCGGCCACACGGAGCGCATTCTCGAGCGACTGCTGGATCATGTAGCCGATCCACCCGGCCGTCGCGGCGACGAGCACCCCCAGCGGCAGCGGCGCCACTTCCTCGCGCGCGAGCTCGTTGCGCACGAGCTCATCGCCGACCTGCGGGCCGTTGCCGTGCACGAGACAGATGTCCCAGCCGTCGAGCGCGAGGTCGACGATGGCGCCGAGACTCGCGCGCGTGTGGGCGAACTGATCGCCGATCGAGCTGTGCTCTCCCGCGGGCGAGAGCGCGTTGCCGCCCAGGGCGATGACAGCGGTCTCCGATGCGCTCATGATTACTTCCTCTGCCGGTTGAGAAGTGTGCCGAGCGCATCGTACGCGTGACCGAACGCCACCCAGTCGCCTCGCCGCATCGCATCGGACATGCGATCGTAGAGCTGCTCGGCCGCCGTGCGAAAGTCGACGGGCGCGACAGCTGTGGTGACGTCCGAGCCAACTCCGCGTGCGCCGAGGGCGTCGGCAAGCGAGTGCGCGGCAGTGACGAGGGTATCGGTGGTCGTGGCTACGGCGAGCAGCGTCGCGCCGTCGGTCCGCCAGCCATAGAGTGGCTGCACGAAGAGCAGCTGCCCATCGGCGAGCGGGATCATGCGCACACGGCCGTGCACCGCATGCGCATCGCGCGGCGCGGAGACTGTCGTGTCGAGCGCGCGCCGTAGCTGATCGGCGACCGTGCTCCAGCGAGCACCAGGCCGTTTGAGCGGGAGCCACTGCACGGAGGGCGTCACTCCTCCGGTCGCGAGGACGACGCCGACCGGATGCTCGTTGGGATCGAGCACTGCGGCGCTCCAGTGCATCGCCGTGGTGCCGGGGAGCGAGAAGAGCGCGCTCTCGCCGGAGAGCGTCGTGTCGGAGCCCGCTTCTTCGCTGAGGAGATGTCCGTGACGCTCGACTTCGCCGCGCAGCCCGAAGCTCGCGAGCTTGCGTCCCTGCACGCGCGCGGCGTCGACGGGAGGCGGGAGCGCGTCGGCAACTCCAGGCGGGAGCGCGGAGCGAGTGACGACGAGTGAAGGAAACGCCGTGACCCAGCTCTCCGCGATCGGATCCTTCGCGGAGTCCGCGACGACCCACACCGCACCGGTCTGCGCGTTGGTGACACCCACCGCCGCGTGCTGGAGATACGTGAGGTTGATGGTGTTCTCGCCCGGGAGCGAATCGCGCTCGCTGAGCGGATAGCTGTTCGAGGCCGAATAGAGATCGATCGCCCAGTAGAGGCTGTCGGCCACGACGATGGGAGCGATCGCGCTCCCCTGCAGAAAATACGGCGCGAGTGCATCGAGGCGCTCGCGCACATCGCGGTGCGTGACGATGCGCGACGTGGGCCGCGGAAGCTCGCCCGTGAGCAGACGGAAGTTCTGCAGCGCCCATGCGAACGCCACGCGCGAGAGCGTGCCGTCGAGCGCCGGCGCGACGATCGCACCCACGGAATCCGACACCACGCGATAGTTCGCGAGCGAGTCCGCGACGAGCACCGGCCCGATCTGCTCGGGCTCGCGCGCGCTCCTGCTCGCGGGCACGCGCGCGATGGCGCCGTCGCTCTCCACCCGCGAGGCGAACAGCCGCGTCACCGACCAGTCGGCCCGCTCGCCCTCGATATCGCCGACAGCCGGCGGCTCCGCCACCGTCGCGCGCAATCCATCGGACGACGTCGACCACTGGATCGATCCGGCGGTCGTCGCCGCCCGCCCTCTGCGTCCGAGCGCGCGCATCAGCGCGGCGGGATCCCACACCGAGATCCCTGCGTTCGCGTCGAATGGGCGCACGGGGAGCGCGAGTGCGCTGTCGCGCTCGATGCGCTGCAGTGCGTACGCGCGCCTCGTGTAGTCGGCGCGCGTCGCGAGATAGCTCACCTCGCGCGCAGCCTCGGCGCCGGGCGCCGCATAGTGGCGCATGAACACCGGCGTGACGTGACGCAGCAGCACGGACACCAGCAGCACCGCAATGAGCGTCATTGCCGCCGCGCGCACCTGGCCGATCCACCCGAAGTAGAACACCACGAACGCGGTGCCCGCGGTCAGATAGGCGAGCCAGATGCTGATCGGGATCACGGTTCGGTGATCGGAGAAGGAGAACTCTCCGTTCGGCCCCGAGCCGAAGAGCAGCGACTCATAGATGTCGAGGCGATAGCTCCACGCGAGGAGCAGCAGCAACACAGCGCCGAGCGCGGCGAGATGGCGGCGCACGTAATGCGAGACGTAGAGTGTGCCGCGGTCCCAACGCAGGCTCGGGGTGAGCGCGTAGAAGAAGATCACGACGACGGTGGCGAAGAGAACCGTCGTGAGGGTACGATAGTAGAGCATCCCCTCGATGGGCAGCCAATACACGAAGAAACCGATGTCGACATCCATGTAGGGATCGCTCTCGCCGAACGAGATGCCATGGCGCAACAGCGAGAACATCCGCCAACTCTCGGCCGGCAGCGCGAGCCACCAACCGAGGACGATCGAGATGAGGAGTGCGGCAACGACGAGATAGCGCCCCGGCACCTCTTCGCCGATCTCGATGTTGGCGACGCGGCGCGGCAACACGAGCGAGACGACGCTCTGCCGCACGACGTACAGATTGACGAAGATGATCGCTCCAGCCACGAGCGCGGAGCCCGCGCAGATCACCGTCATGAGCATCGCGCGCTCGCGCCAGAGGGCCGCGGCGCCCATCGATGCGTACCACAGATAGTCGGCAACGATGCCGGCGCCGACGCGCCCCACCACGAGCAGAGCCGCGACGACCGCGAGCGCGATGATGGGCCAGCGGCGCCAGCGGGCGGGAATGCTCACGGGTTAGGGCGACACGCCCTGCGTGCGCAGCCACTGCTCCATCTCGCCGCGGATGGCGGCGAGGCGCTGCTCGCTGCGCGCTTCGAAGCGCGTCACGAGCACGGGCTGCGTGTTCGAGGCGCGTATGAGCCCCCACCCGTCACCGAAGAGCACGCGCGCGCCATCGACGTCGATCACCTCGTGCGTCGCGCGGAAATGGGCGATCGCATCGTCCACGATCCGGAACTTGCGCGCCTCTTCGACTTCGACGCGAATCTCGGGCGTTGAGACGAATTTCGGGACGTCGGCCAACATACCCGAGAGCGACTTCCCCGATGCCGCGACGATGCGAATGAGCCGCGCGGCACCGTAGAGCGCATCATCGTGTCCGTAGAAGCCTTCCGTGAAGAACATGTGCCCCGACATCTCGCCGCCGACGGGCGCGTGAAGCTCGTGCATCTTGTCCTTCATGAGCGAGTGTCCCGTCTTCCACATCACCGGAATCCCCTTCGCCTTCACGATCTCGTCGGGGAGCGCTTGCGAGCACTTCACGTCGAAGACGATCGGCTGGCCGGGGCCGGTGCGCTCCAGCACATCGCGCGCATACAGGATGAG
>JBBRYY010000204.1:0-3772 GCA_038237245.1 Gemmatimonadales bacterium
AGCTCCGCATCCGCGCGGAAGCCGAGGAACACCACCGACGCCGACGCGCCGCGGTCGCGCGCGAGCTGCTCGAAGTGCGCGCGGTCGGGGCCGTCGCCGAGGAGGTACATCTTCACGTTGGGGACGCGCTCGCGGATCATCACGGTGGCCTCGATGAGGTCCCCGATTCCCTTGCGCACGTACATCCCCGCGACCGTCACGACGTTCGGATGCTCGAGCGTCACCGGCACGGGCGGCGTTCCCGCGGGGCGGCGCGCGGTGCCGATGGTGCCGTTGAGCACCGTGTCTATTCGCGAGGCGGGCACACCGCGCGAGATCATGTCGTTGCGCACGGCATCGCTCACCGCGATGACGCGATGGCCGAGGCGCATGATGTTCGCGTGCCGCTGCCACGAGTTGTGCACCGTGGTGACGAGCCGCGCCTTCGTCCCCGCGGTTGCGAGTCGCCCGATCACCGCGCCCTTCATCATGTGCGCGTGCACGATCTGTGTTTCGTTCCGCACGAGGAAGCGGCGGAGACGAACGGTAGACGTGAACGGTCCGAGCGCGCCCGACGGCTCCAGAAGAAAGTGCTTCACGCCATTCGCGCGCAGGAGCTCGGCGTACGCGCCGTCCGGGGCGGCGACGGTGATGTCGTGCCCCGCGCGCGCGTGCTCGATCGCCGTGTCGATGGCGACGTTTACGATACCGTTGCCGAGCTGCGCAAGCTCGTTAAGCAAATGCACGACGCGCAGACGATCCAGCGCCTTCGCGATCGTCGACGCCGTTTCCACGGCACGCAGGGGCATTGGGCTGGCGACGTTCATGCCACCCCCGTGGTCGCGGGCTCGCGGTCGCTTCCGTTCCCGCGCAGCTCGCGGATGGCCCCTGGGATCATCGTCCGCCCCGCCCACGCGCGCTCCGCGAGCACGACCGCCGGCACGATCGCCGCCAGCGGCGCCACGATCCACGGCGAGATGTGCAGCGCCATCCCGCCAAAGGACACCGCAAGCGAGAAGGCGAGCAGCATCAGCGGCTTCGCGAGCACCTTCACGATCGGCACGTGAATGCGCCCCTGTGTGAGCGCGTACACAACCCCCGCCGCGGCGATCAGCCCCACCGCGTACGCCAACGCCACCTGGTTGATCCCCGCGAGCTTGAGGAGCACGAGCACCCCCCAGATCATGAACGTCGCCGTCATCTGCTCGGCCATTGCCGCGCGCGGCCCGCGAAGCGCCAGCGCCACCGGTGAGAGTGCCGCGGTATAGACGCCCGCCACACCCAGCGTGAGCACGTACAGCTGCGCCATCACGACCGCGCCCGACCACTGCGGCAGAACCCGCGAGAGGAGCGGCAGCACCGCATACGCCAGCGCCACGATCGGAAAGGCGATCGTCGCCGCGCCCTTGAGCGTGCTCTCGGCCAGCTCGCGCAGGCTATCCATCCGTGCCGCCAGGCGCGCCGACGCCGCGACACCCGCGCGCAGATAGCCCTCGAAGGTGAGCGAGAGGAACTGTCCGATGCGCCACGCGAAGTTCCAGAGCCCGGCCACATCCAGGCCGAAGAAGCGCGCGATGAGGATCGGCGTGAGCGAGTCGCGCGCGACCGTCACCAGCGTCGACGTCGAGAATCCGATGCTGTCGCTCGCGAGCGCGCGCACGGGGCGCAGGTTGAACGAGATGCGCCTGATCGGCTCCAGCGCGTAGAGCGCGAACGTGTAGTAGAAGCAGAGCGCGATCTGCGTGATGAACACGCCCTCGACGAAGCGATGCCCGAAGGCGAACGCCACGAGCGCGATGTTCTGGATGAACACCCCCTTCACCTCGAGCATCGACAGCTCGGCAAAGCGCAGGTCGCGCTCGAGCGCCACCTTGCACGACGTCTGGATCGGCGTGACGAGCAGCGCCGCGATCGAGACCACGAGCCACCCGCTCCACTCCTTCGGCAGCACCCCGAACAGATTCGACGCATTCGGGATCACGATCACCAGCGCGAGGATCGCGATGAGCAACAGCGTGCGCAGCCCGGCTACCGCCGCCAGCATGTCGGGAGTCGGGTCGTCGCGCCGGCGAATCATCGCGAGCTCGAAGCCGAGCTCCGTGATGAACTGCACCGTCGACAGCGCACCGCGCACCACGGCGAAGATGCCCAGCTCCGCGGGAAGCACGAGCGCGATGAGCGCGAAGTTGGTGCTCGCGCTGATGACGCGCAGCAGCAGCCCGCGCACGAGCAGAACGTTCGCGCCGCGGATACTCCGTTTGAGGAGGTCCGCGTGCTCTGCGTCCTCCAGCTCGGCCCCTGTCAGGCCATCGCCAAGGGCGGGTTGTGGATCATTCATGGGTGCGCGAGGCCTCGTCGACCAGCTCCCGCAATTGGGGAGCTAGCCAGCGGAGATCACATTGCCCCTCTACCGCGGACCACGACGGGCACCGTGATGAGGAGAATGCGCAGATCCTCTGTGAGCGACCAGTTGTCGATGTACTTCAGGTCGAGCGCGATCCAGTCCGTGAACGTCAGCGAGCTGCGCCCACTCACCTGCCAGAGCCCCGTCATCCCCGGAAGCACGCTGAAGCGGCGCATCAGCGTCGCCTCGGAGAAGCGGCTGACGTCGCGCACCGACATCGGACGCGGCCCAACCAGCGACATGTGTCCAATGAGGACGTTGAAGAGCTGCGGCAGCTCGTCGACCGATGCTTCGCGGAGGAAGCCCCCGATCTTCGTGAGGCGCGGGTCCTTCTTGATCTTGAAGATCGGCCCGGCCGCCTCGTTCAGATGCTCGATGTCCTTCATCCGCTGCTCCGCATCCACCACCATCGTGCGGAACTTGTACATCGGGAAGCGGCGGCGGTTGAAGCCGTAGCGCGGCTGGATGAAGAACACCGGGCCGGGGCTCGTCATCTTCACCGCGATCGCCGTCACGAGCAGTACGGGCGAAAGCAGGATCACCGCGATCGTCGCGCCCACGAGGTCGATGCCGCGCTTGACCATGAGGCGCGAGTCATCCGCACGCGTGGGGAGCGTGACCACCGCCATCGACTCCGCCTGCTCGAAGCGCGGCCGCGCGAGCCCGTGCTCGAACACGTCGGCGAGATACGTCGCCTGCACGCCCATGCGCTCGCAGATGCGCAGCGCGCGCTGCACCCCCGCGTACTGCGACTTGATCGGCAGCGCGATGAGCACCTCGTCGATCGGCTCGTTCACCAGCAGGCTCTCGAGCTCCGCGATCCCTCCGAGCATGCGGATCGGCGTGCCGTTCATCGGCACGGGATCCGAGTCCACGAAGCCGAGGCAGACGTACTGCGGCTGGTCGCCGAGACACATCTCGCGGTACGCGCGTCGCGCGCGAGGACCCGAGCCCACGATCACGAGGTTGCGCACGCCGCCCGTCATCCCGCGCTCGGTGAGCATGTGGCCAGCACCGCGAACAATCAGCGTGTTCACCGTGACGGCGACGAAGAAGAGCGCCGTGGTGTCGTAACGGAACGCCTGGCTGACGCTCGTGACCGGGAAGATCAGCGCGACGAGCGCGCCCAGCAGACACGCGCCGATGACGCGCAGCGTCTCCTCTTCCCAGCTCATGATGCGCCGCGCGTCGTAGAGCCCGAACGAGCGGAAGAGCGCGACCCAGCAGTACGAGAGCACCGCGATCAGCATCACGTTCTTGACCGAGATCCGCATCTTCAGGAACTCGCCAAGCCCCATCACCTGGTTCTCGGCGAGATTCATCAGCACGAACGCCGCGATCAGCGTCGCGACCGCAACGAACGCGTCGACCGCCGGGTTCGCTCCGTGA
>JBBRYY010000205.1:0-3745 GCA_038237245.1 Gemmatimonadales bacterium
CAAGCACGTCGTCGTCACCGCGGGGCCCACGCGCGAGCTCGTCGATCCCGTGCGCGTGCTCTCGAACCGGAGCAGCGGACGCATGGGCGTCGCGCTCGCCTCGGCCGCGTGGCGGCGCGGCGCGACCGTCACGCTGATCGCCGGCCCGCTCGAGATCGCCCCGCCCGTCGGGCCCACGCTCGTGCGCGTGGAGAGCACGGAGGAGATGTCGGCTGCGGTACAGAAGGCCTCCAGCACCGCCGACGTCCTCATCATGGCCGCGGCCCCCGCGGACTTTCGCGCGGTCGAAATGGCGAGCGCCAAGATCAAGAAGGGGAATGCGGCACCGTCGATCGAGCTCGCGCCCACACCGGACATCCTGCGCGAGAGCGCGCCGCTCATGCGCGCGGGTTCCGTGCGCGTCGGCTTCGCGTTGGAGACCGATAATGGCATCGCCAACGCGAAGCAGAAGCTCGAGTCGAAGTCGCTCGACCTCATCGTGCTCAACGATGCGCTCGAGCCGGATGCCGGCGTCGGCGTGGAGACGAATCGCGTCACGATCATCTCGCGCGACGGCAGCGCCGAGGAGATTCCACTGATGCTCAAGCGCGAGATCGCGGACATCATTCTCGACCGCGTGCTCGACGCGGCGCGGCGCCCATGAGCGCTGAGGAGCTGCTCCGGCGCTACCTCGAGCAGCGCCGGGACATGGGGGAGACGGAGCTGGTGCTCGACGGTCTTTCCGTGGACGAGGTGATGAAGCTCGTCGGGATCAAGCGTGGCCGACGGCCGACTGCAGTCGAGCGCGAGAGGCCGCTGGTGGCCGATGTGGAGGGGCGGGGCGCGGTGGGCGAGCCGGCGTCCGCTGGATGGCGGGATGCGCTGCGGGCGGCCGAATCCGGCGCTGCGGAGCCGCCGCCGCGACCGCCGCGGTCGGCGCCATTTGAGCAACAGGTGTTCGCCGAGCCCGCGCCCGCCCCTTCGTCGGTACCAAGCGCACCCGCGGCCCCCGGCCTCATCGTCGGATCGGAGAACGGCGAGCGCATCCCAGGCGAGATCGGCGCTGCCGCCGATCTGGCGCAGCTCGCGGAGCTGATACGGCGCTGCACCCGCTGTGATCTCTACAAAACGGCTACCAATGCCGTTCCCGGCGAGGGTAACCCGCACGCCGGTTTCATGTGCATCGGCGAAGCCCCGGGCGCCCAGGAAGACGCCTCCGGACGGCCCTTCTTTGGACAGGCCGGCCAGCTACTGACGAAGATTCTTCAGGCGGTTAACTTGTCGCGGGAAGAGGTCTTCATCCTCAACGTCCTGAAGCATCGGCCGCCGGGGAATCGAAATCCACTTCCTGAAGAGGTCAACGCCTGCCGCCCGTATCTGGTGCGGCAGGTGGAGCTCGTCGCCCCGAAAGTCATCCTCGCCCTCGGCACCTTCGCCGCGCAGTCGCTGCTCGAGACCAAGCTGTCGATCGGCAAGCTGCGTGGCTCGGTTCACCGCTATCACGGCATTCCCGTGATCGTCACCTATCATCCGGCCGCCCTGCTCCGTAATCCGGCGTGGAAGCGGCCAACATGGGAAGATGTCCAGCTCGCTCGAAGAATCCTCGACGACGCCAGCGCGTGATCCGTTCCGCGACCGCACCGCTCCCCGCGCCCCCGAGGCTGAACAGGCGGTGATCGCGGCGATGCTCATGGACACGGACGCGATCCTCCGCGCCAGTGAGCACGTCGACGACACGATGTTCTACGACGAGCGCCATCGCCGGATCTTCCGCGCGATGATCGCCATCTCGCAGCGCTCGGAAGTCGTCGATCCCGTCACCCTCGGCAACGAGCTCCAGCGCCGCGGCGAGCTCGATGCCGCCGGCGGCAAGGAGTACATCGGCGAGCTGATCGACGCGGTGCCCACCGCGGCGAACGTCGAGTATCACGCGAAGATCGTGAAGGAGAAGGCGCTCCTGCGCCGTCTCATCGAGACGTCCACCGGAATCATCACCGAGGCCTTCCAGGGGCGCACGACCGTCGAGGAGCTGCTCGACGACGCGGAGCAGAAGATCTTCCAGGTGAGCCAGCAGCGCGGCATGCAGGGCTTCACGCGCGTGAAAGAGCTCATGTGGCCGACGATGGAACGCATCGAGGCGCTGCAGCGCGGTGGCAAGACGGTCACCGGCGTCGCGAGCGGCTTCACCGACCTCGACGAGCTCACCTCCGGCTTCCAGCCCGCAGATCTCGTCATCGTCGCCGCGCGACCATCGATGGGAAAGACCGCGCTCGTCCTCAACATCGCGCAGTACGCCGCCATCGAGAAGAACGTTCCCGTCGCGCTCTTCTCACTGGAAATGAGCAAGGAGTCGCTGGTGCAGCGCATGCTCACCGCCGAGGGGCGCGTCGATGCGCAGAAGATGCGCAAAGGGCTGTTGCGCGACGAAGACTATTCGCGCCTCGCCCGCGCGGCGGGAATTCTGAGCGGCGCGCCGATCTGGATTGACGACTCGGCCGGCATCACGCTGCTCGAGATCCGCTCCAAGGCGCGTCGCCTCAAGGCCGACCAGGACATCGGGATGGTCGTCATCGACTACCTGCAGCTGATTCAGGGGCCCTCATCGTCCGAGAGTCGACAGCAGGAGATCAGCCAGATCTCGCGCTCGCTCAAGGCGCTCGCGAAGGAGCTCTCGGTGCCGGTGATCGCGCTCTCGCAGCTCTCGCGCGCGCCCGAGCAGCGCGCGGGCGACCATCGCCCGCAGCTCTCGGATCTCCGCGAGTCCGGCGCCATCGAGCAGGACGCCGATCTCGTGATGTTCATCTACCGTCAGGAGGTCTACGACGGCGCGACGGACAAGGACGGCAACTCGCTCGAGGGGCGCGCGGAGGTGATCATCGGCAAGCAGCGCAACGGACCGATCGGACTCGTGAATCTCTTCTTTCACAAGGCGTACACGCGGTTCGAGAACTACACGGCGCCGCGGCAACAGTGATTTGCGCAACGATCAGATGCGCGCGCGTGGAGTTGCGCGCGCGAAATAAATGAGCGCCAAGGCGCGCACGGTCTATCGCTGCACGGATTGCGGCGCCGAGCATCCGAAGTGGTCGGGGAAGTGCGACACGTGCGGCGAGTGGAACACGCTCGTCGAGGAGATCGTCGCGGCACGTCCGGCAACGGCCGCGGGGCGCGCTCGCGTCGCGGGTCCGACGCTCTCATCAGGCAACGCCGCCGTCGCGATGCGACTCGGCGATCTCCGCGCCTCCGACACGCCGCGCTGGAACACCGGCATCAACGAATTTGATTTTGTTTTGGGCGGCGGAATAGTGCCCGGCTCGATGGTGCTGATAGGCGGCGAGCCGGGGATCGGGAAGTCGACGCTCCTGTTGCAAGTCGCGGCGCGACTCGTGTCGCAGGGACATCGCGCGCTCTACATCTCGGGCGAAGAATCGCCGCTGCAGGTGAAGCTGCGTGCCGATCGTCTCGCCGAGTCATCGGAGAACGTCGAGCTGATCGCGGAGACCGAGCTCGAGACGATTCTCGCAACGGCGGCATCGATGCGTCCGCAGGCGATGTTCGTCGACTCGATCCAGACCATCTTCACCAACGAGCTCGAAGGCGCACCGGGCAACGTCGGGCAGGTGCGCGAGTGCGCCGCGCGGCTGATGCGCTTCGCCAAGGAATCGGGGACGGCGGTGTTCGTCGTCGGCCACGTCACCAAAGGCGGAGGCATCGCCGGTCCGAAGACCCTCGAGCACATCGTCGACACGGTGCTCTACTTCGAGGG
>JBBRYY010000206.1:0-3685 GCA_038237245.1 Gemmatimonadales bacterium
CACAATCTCCCAGCGCATGTTCCAATAGAGCCAGAAGGAGCCGTGACTCGCGGCCGCGCTCGTGAGCGTCCAGGGCGCGTTATGCCTGATCCAAAGCGGATCGCGCGTGATTGCAAGTGCGACCAGCCACCACACCACGACTCCAGTCGCGAGCAGGACCGTCGTAGGTATCCGGCGCCACCATGCGCCCGACAATCGGCTGTCGAGCAGAATCCACACACCCCAGAGGGCGACCAGAAAAGGGCCTTCGGGCCGCGCCAGGGGGAGGAGCGACGCGAGCACGGCGCCCGCGAGAACCCGTCCTTCGAAATGCAGCCGCAATGCGACGATGAGCACGAGGCCGAAGAGCGGCTCCGTCATCGTCTCCGGCGTCACACCCAAAAATGTCGGCTGGAGAAACAACAGCGGGATCACGAGCGCCGGCCGATCGAACCGCAACAGCGCCGCGACGCGCCAGCATTGCCATGCGGCCGCAAGAGAGATGACGACTGTAAAGAGCTTCGCGGCTCTGTATCCCAGCGCCGCCGGAAGCGAGTAGATCAACGTGAAGAGCGGTCGACCCCAGACGTCCACCAGCAGGGAGTGATGCCCCGACCGCCATGCCCACTGTGCCTCGAGAAAGTGCGTCCCTCCGTCGGCGGACGAGCTGTCGGGATACGCAATTACGAGTGCGATGGCCAGCGCGCCGAAGAATGCCAGCCAGAGCGCGGGCTGCCACTCGGGTCTGCGTACGGATGCGGGATTCCGATTCGCACTCGCCGCCGATGATGCGGAAGAGCAGCCTGGCGCCATCGCAATAATCGAGGACATGAGATTACCGCGCGACCAGCACCGAATCGACGGACCGCAGCACGTAGTCGAAGTTCCCATCGCCATTCCCGCCGCACGGGAGCGCGCTTCGGGAGCCAAGCATGTCGTTGCCACTCGCGCCACTCGACGAGCCGTCGCGCTTCACCGCGACGCGCAGCGAGAGCGCCGATGCCAACGACCTCCGCGACGGATCCTCGGTGCCGACGCACTGCCGGTTCATCAGCACCGTCTCCACGCCGTGCGCGCCGAGCGATCCCGCCGCGTCTGAATGGCGGCTCGCAATGGCGTACTCCTTCCCATCGGCGGCGGTGAGCAGAATACGGTACGCATGTCCCGGCCGCAGATGCGTTGCGAAGGCGTACCAGTCGATGGCGCCGTCGACCATGAGATAGCTGAACGTCCCCGCCGACGCGCCGTTCGCGCCAGCGCCGGAGGGGCCGAGCTCGAGCGTGCTATACCCCGTGAGATCCGGCACGATGGTCACGGACGTCTTCGCCTTCGGCTCGTTCCCAGCGCTGCACGAGGCCAGTGCGATCGCCAGCGCGCATGCCGCGCGCCGCGCGAGCATCACCGCTCGCCCGCCGCCGCGGACATTGCGTGCGCGCCGACCGGCTCCGGCCCCATCGCCTCCGCGAGCTCGTCCACGCGATTCGCCCCGGCACGCGTCCTCCATGACACGCGCACGAGCCCATGTCGAATCGAATAGCCCACTACCAGCCAGTACCCCGCCGCGAAGAGGATCAGGAACGGCGTCGCCCCGTACTCGTGCGTCGCGAAGGCGTAGCTGAGTCCGGCCGTCGTGTAGATC
This sequence comes from Gemmatimonadales bacterium, assembly GCA_038237245.1. Lineage (GTDB taxonomy): Bacteria > Gemmatimonadota > Gemmatimonadetes > Gemmatimonadales > Gemmatimonadaceae > FEN-1250. The sequence goes on from JBBRYY010000206.1 coordinate 1,619, forward strand.
GCCAGCGCGAGCTCCATGAATACCGTCCAGCTGAAGCGACTGCGGTACTGCAGCTGGTGCCAGCGCTGGCCGCGGTGCGTGAGGTCGTACTTCGGCGTGCGGATGAATCCCGACTTGATGCCGAGCCACGCTTCAAGCGCCGCCTTCGCGTTGTTGACGCTCAACCCGATCGACTGCGCGAGAAAGGCGGGGAAGTACGCCATCCGCCGCAGCCAATCCCTGTGCAGCGCGTGCTCCGCCTCGGCGTGATACGAGTAGGTGCCGAAGAGCGAGAAAATGAAGTACGCCGAGATCGGCCACGCGATGCGGACGTTGCTCCGGTGCGCGATGACGACGACGAGCGGATTGATGATCCCAATGAGCAGCAGCACCGGATACGTGCTGTTGGAGAGCAAATGCAGCGCACCCTGCAGCTTGAGCCAAGGCGAAAGCTTCGAGCGCATGAGTGGTGGCAGCATCTTCTTCGCGGTCTCCTGCGTGCCCTTCGTCCAGCGGAACTGCTGCGCCTTGAGGCCGTGGATATCCGCAGGGAGCTCCGACGGGCAGACGACGCCCGGCACGTACGCGATGCGCCACCCTGCGAGCTGTGCGCGGTAGCTGAGATCGAGATCCTCGGTGATCGTGTCGTGCTGCCAGCCGCCGGCATCCGTGATGCACTGCGTGCGCAGCATCGTGCCGGTGCCGTTGAAGCCGAGGAGGAGCCCGCCGAAGGCGCGGCCGGGCTGCTCGATCGCGAACTGCGCATCGAGGCCGAGCACCGTCGCGCGCGTGAGCGTGGAGTATTCCTCGTTCAGATAACCCCAGCGTGCCTGCGCGATGCCGACATTCGGATCGCGCATGTGCGGCAGCATCGCGCGAATGAAGTTCGGCGGAATGACGAAGTCCGCATCGAACAGCGCGATGTATTCGGCGGTCGTCTTCGTCAGCCCGTTCTCGAGCGCGCCGCTCTTGAAACCTTCGCGATCGGTGCGATGGATGTGCGTGATATCGAAGCCCTGGGCGCGGTAGCGGTGCACCAGGCTGCGGGCGAGCTCCTTCGTGTCATCAGTCGAGTCGTCGAGCAGCTGAATGGAGAGGAGGTCGAGCGGATAGTCGATCTCGATCGCCGAACGAAGGAGGCGGCCGAGCACGTAGCGTTCGTTGTAGATGGGCAGCTGGAGGACGACGCGCGGCAGCTCGTCATTCGCCAGCGCGGCCGGCTGATCCAGCCAGCGTGCGCGATGGCGTCGGTAGAATGTGACGAGGACGTAGCGATTCAGGCTGACGAGCGAGAGCAGCAGCAGCGCGATGCCATATACGACGAGAACGATACGAGGAAGCATGGGCTCGACGGCGGAGGGATGACCGGGAGCCCGTGATGGCGCCCGCGGAGTGAGTCGCACGGCTGGTGATCGTATTGCACACGGCGAGCCGCGCAAATCACGAAACTATGCGCCTGCGAACGCGGCGCTAAAAACATTTCTTGATTCGCATAACTGTGATGCAGATCGCAGAGCTGCTCGCCGGGCGCATGAGTGGCGTACTGACCACGCACCGCATTGTAGAGAAACCCTTGCACTCGCGGCGGCGTCACCTGGGACTCAACGACATTCGCCGGCGACGCGCGCGCCCACTCGCTGGTACGCTCCCAAGCCGAGGACGTTCCGGCCGCGCTCGCCGTGGCGTAGCTTCAGCGGCGATCGCGCACTCATTCACGGGGGGATTGTGTACGACTTCGAACTGTGGTCGCGGCGAATGCTGGTGCTCGCGTGTCTGGCCATCGGCGCGGCATGGCCGGCGTCGCTGCGAGCGCAGGCAAAGGAGATCGACTATGCGGCGCTGCGCGACGAGACCGTGCGCGTGATGTCGGAGTATCTGCAGATCAACACGACGAATCCTCCCGGGAACGAGCTCGCGACGGCGAAGTGGCTGAAGGCGTTTCTAGCGAAGGAGGGGATCGAGGGGGAGATCCTCGACACGGCGGAGCTCGGAAAGGGGCGCGCGAATTTCTACGCGCGGCTCAGGGGCGACGGGTCGCAGAAGGCGATTGCGCTCGTGCATCACATGGACGTCGTGCCGTCGAACCCC
>JBBRYY010000207.1:0-3630 GCA_038237245.1 Gemmatimonadales bacterium
CCCTGAGCGCCTCGCCGAACATCAGCGAGGCGCTCGGCACGATGTTGATCGACGTCGTCGCGAACAACGGCTCGGTGAGCTTCATGCACCCGCTGGAGCCGGCGCGCGCGGCGGAGTTCTGGGCGGGATCACTCGCGGCCGCGGCGCGAGGTGAGCGGATCGTGCTCGGGGCCTTCGACGATGACGCAGGCGGCGCGCTCGTGGCGACGGTGACGCTGCTGCTCGACACGCCGCCAAACCAGCGGCACCGCGGCGAGATCGCGAAGATGATGACGCGGCCGAGTCACCGCGGGCGAGGGATCGCTGCGCAGCTCATGCGTGAGGCCGAGCGTCTCGCGGTGCAACACGGGCGCACACTTCTCATGCTCGACACTGCGACGGTCGACGGCGCATCGACGCTCTACGAGGCGCTCGGATTCACCTTCGCGGGAGAGATTCCAGACTACGCGCTGACGCCGATGGGGGAGCTGACCGGTACGCGGCTGTATTGGAAACGGATTGGCGGTTCAACTCCATAGCCGCATAGCGCAGTTCGCCCTCTTCGTTTGTTGTCCGTTTCATCCGTTCAATTCGTATTTCCATGCGGTAGACTCCGCGCTTCCCACCCCACACGCCGCGCCTACCCCTCCAACGACTCGTACTGCTCCTTCAACGACGCCACCACCGCCGGATCCGCCAGCGTCGTCGTATCGCCCATCGCTCTCCCCTCCGCGACATCCCGCAGCAGCCGCCGCATGATCTTCCCCGAGCGCGTCTTCGGAAGATCCGCGCTGAAGATGATGTCGTCAGGCTTCGCGATCGCACCGATCTTCGTCGCGACGTGCTCACGCAGCTCCGCGAGCAGCTCCGGTGTCGCGCTAATTCCCTCGCGCAGCGTGACGAACGCCGCGATCGCCTGTCCCTTCAGATCGTGCGCCTTTCCCACCACCGCCGCCTCGGCCACCGCGTGATGATCGACCAGCGCCGACTCGACCTCCATCGTCCCGATGCGGTGCCCTGCCACGTTGAGCACATCGTCGACGCGCCCTAAAATCCAGAAGTTGCCGTCTTCGTCGCGCTTGGCGCCGTCGCCGGGAAAGTAGAGATCCGGACGGTCTTGCCACTTCGAGAAATACGTTCGCACGTAGCGCTCGTCGTCACCCCAGATCGTGCGCAGCATCCCGGGCCACGGCTTCGTGATCGCGAGCAGCCCGCCGCCCACTTGGATCGGCTTCGCGCCGTCGTCGAGCAGCTCCGCGAAGATGCCCGGGAACGCGACTGTCGCGCTGCCCGGCGTCGTCTCGGTGATTCCCGGGAGCGGCGAGATCATGATCGCGCCGGTCTCCGTCTGCCACCACGTGTCGACGATCGGGCACCGGTCGTGGCCGATGTGCTCGCGATACCACATCCACGCTTCGGGATTGATCGGCTCGCCCACTGAGCCGAGCAGCCGCAGCTTCGAGAGATCGTGCTTGTCCGCGTGCTGCGCGCCCCACTTCATGAACGCGCGGATCGCGGTCGGCGCGGTGTAGAAGATCGTCACGCCGTATTTCTCGCACAGCTCCCAGAAGCGATCCTTCGCGGGCCAGTCGGGCGCGCCCTCGAACATCATGCACGTCGCGCCGTTCGCGAGCGGGCCATAAACGATGTACGAATGCCCCGTCACCCAGCCGACGTCTGCGGTGCACCAGTAGACGTCGTTCTCCTTGAGATCGAAGATCATCCGCGTGGTCACGGCGCACTGCGTGAGGTAACCACCGGTGGTATGGACGATCCCCTTCGGCTTCCCCGTCGTGCCCGACGTGTAGAGCGTGAACAGAATGTCCTCGGCGTTCATCGCCGTCGCGGGACGATTCGGCGACGCCTTGGCCATGAGCTCGTGCCACCACTGATCGCGCCCCGCCTTCATCGTCGTGTGCGTGCCGCCACTGGGATCCTCCGTCCGACGCACGACGATCACGTGCTCGATCATCGGCGTCTGCGCAACCGCATCGTCCGCATTCTTCTTTAGCGGCACCACCTGCCCGCGACGGAAGCCGCCATCCGCAGTGATCAGCACCTTCGCCTGCGCATCGATGATGCGATCGCGCAGCGACTCCGCGGAGAAGCCGCCGAACACCACCGAGTGCACGGCGCCGATGCGCGCGCACGCGAGCATCGCAACGGCAGCCTCGGGGATCATCGGCAGATAGATCGAGACCCGGTCGCCTTTCTTCACGCCGAGCGAATCGAGCACGGATGCGAAGCGCGACACCTCGTCGAGGAGCTGTGCGTACGTCAGCGTGCGCGAATCGCCCGGCTCTCCCTCCCAGATGATCGCCGCCTTGTCGCGCCGCGCACCCTTTGCGTGGCGGTCGACGCAGTTCACCGATGCATTGAGCTCGCCATCCGCGAACCACGTCGCGCGCGGCGGCGTCCACTCCAGCACCTTCGTGAACGGCTTCGACCACTCGAGCTCACGCGCACAGTCGGCCCAGAAGCCCTCATAGTCCTTTGCGGCTCGAGCGTACACCTCGGGCGATGCCACGTTCGCCGCACTCCGGAACGCCTTTGGCGGCTCGAACTTGCGGTGCTCCTCGAGCAGTACATCTATGTCGGTCATGCGTCATCCATGTTGTAGTCGACGAGAATATCTTAGCGGGCGGCCGCACGGATGCCAGCCGTCCGAGCGGATTTGCTCGTTGGCTCGCCTGCGGCGTCAGTGCTACACTTTCCTCCGTGATAGACTCTGCAAATGCCCTTCCGGAGCCCGAGTTCCAGCCTGACTACGATCCCGTCCACCGATTCTCCGCCTGGCTCGAGCGCGAGGGGAAAGCGGAGGCGACCGTCGACGCCTATCACGCGGACGTCGCCGACCTCGTGCGCGCCTTCACCCCGCGCCCGACGTTGGAGTTGATGCCAACGGATTTGAGCGACTATCTGCAGGCGCGCGCGAGCTTCGAAGGATGGTCTGTGCCCACGGTGCGACGGCATCTCCAGGCCATCAAGTCGTACTATCGGTATCTCGTGGTCGAGGAGGAGATCAGCGCGCCGGGGCCCGCAGAGCTGCTCGCCGAGCCAGTGCCGGAGCCGCGCGCGCCGCACATCATCGACCCCTCGGATGTCGCGGCGATCTTCGGCTATCTCGAATCGCGCGCCGCGAAGGATCCCGCCGCGGCGATGGATCTCGCGCTTTACGGCATCGCGTATCACGGCGCGCTCCTCATCTCCGAGGCGATCGGCCTCACACTCGATGCCGTGCGCGGCGGTCCGGCGGTGATCAAGCTCGACGTCATCGGTCGTCGCGGCGAGGAGAGTCAGATCACGCTCGAAGGCGATGCGGCGAAGTGGATGGGCGCGTGGCTCGCCGTACGTCCCGCGCCAACGCGTGCGAGCCAGAAGCCCTTCGTCTTCATCCATCCGCGCACCCGTCTGCATACATCACGTCAGCGCGCGTGGGATCGGCTCAAGCGACTCGCAAAGGCCGCGGGGCTCGGCGAGGACGTCGGCGACCGCATCACGCCGCACACGCTGCGTCACTCGTACGCCGCGCATCTCGCGGCGCGCGCGCTCAACGTCGCGGCGCTGCGAGCCGCACTGCGCCAGCGCTCGCCGCGCCACGCGAGCAAGTACATTCCGCTTCCCGAGCCGAGCGCCGACGCATGATCACCA
>JBBRYY010000208.1:0-3578 GCA_038237245.1 Gemmatimonadales bacterium
ATGTACGACTGCGTGTCGTACTTCGAGCGGGCGCGCTCGAGAGACATCGGGCGGATCGTGCCCCAGACCTTCCGCTCGGGAAAAGGGCGATCGAAGCGGCCGAAGCACCACTGGATGCCAGAGAAACCGTTCGGGTCGCGTCCGTCGATCGCGTACTTGTCGTTGAGATACAACAGTATACGGAGTGCATCGCCGTACTTGCGCGTCCAGAGGATCACCGACTTCCCCCAGAGCTGCCGCACCGCGTTGTGCATCGTCCCGGACTGCACGAGCTCCTGCTGCGACGCGTTCCAGAGGTCGGAGTACGTCGTGCCTTCCTCGAGCTGCTTCAGCGAGTAGATGATCTCGCGTTCGTCGTCCTTGTGCGTGGCCATCGATTTTTGCGCCCACGCGGGAGTGGCGCGGAGCTTCATGTAGTCGCTGTTGCGCAGACAGAAGTTGAGGGAGAGCTCGCGCCAGACCACGATCTCGTTGAGGAAAGATGCGAGCGCCGGTTCCGGTGCGTGCGCGCGTGCGGCGCGTACGACCTCCGTGGAGGAGATCATCCCGAAGTGCAGCCAGCGCGAGAGGCGGCTCGAGCCACCTTCATCCGATGGCTCGCGACGGCGCTCATCGTAGGCGTCGAGGCCATCGGCGACGAACTCCTCGAGCCTCGCGCGCGCCGCCGTGAGTCCACCGCTCACCTCGGCCACCGCACTTACGCTGTGATCGATCTCGCATCGTGCGACCTCCTTCGCGATGTCGAGGCGTGCGAGGTCGAGCCAGTCGGCCTCTACGGATGCGAGCAGCGAGTCCTTGAGCGCGCGCTTCGGCGCGCGATCGTCCACCGCTTCGAGATGCGTGTCGAGATTCTTCAGGAGCCTGCCGCGCATCGTGAATGCGGCCGACTGCTCGCGGGGAAAGTCCGCGGCAGGTGCCACGCCCACACTGTCGACCATCACCACGCGGCACGGCACGCGCTCGGCGAAGCGCAGCGTGCGATCGAGCACGCCCGCGGTCGGATAGAGATCGGTGACGACGAGCGCGGCGTGCGCGGCGATGCGATCGACCACACGGCGATCGTCGTCGCGCGTGCGGCGGAGTGCGAAGCGGTAGGAGAGGCCGAGCGCGGCCGCGCGGGCGGCAAGCTCCCGGGCACCCTGCAGCACGAAGGTGTGCACGCGCTCCGACGCGTACGGATACGTCGGATCGAGACCGTGGTGGATGAGGAGGGGGAGGCCGAGCCGGTCGGCCTCGAGGGTGGCGTAGCGGAGGGCCCAGTTCTCCTCGAAGCGCTGGGTGCTCGCCATCCAGTAGAGCACGTAGTCGCCGTGCACCGGCGCTTGTTTGGCGAGGGGCACGGCGCGCAGTGCGAGCTGTTCGCGCACGAAGTCGGAGTCGAGGGCATGAGCCACGGCTCCCGACATTGCACGGATGACGCCATGGGGGTGCGCTCCCTCGCGCGGCGCGCGCCGTGGCTGCACTTTGTCGTCGTCACCAGCGAGGGGAGCGGTCGCATGCCGGAAGTGGAGATCGATGGCGCGCGGATCTGGTATACGATCGACGGACGCGACGACGCGCCCGCCGTTCTGTTGCTGCACTCGCTGGGGACGTCTCATGCGCTGTGGGACTGGCAGCTCCCGTCGCTCGTGGATCGTTTCCGTCTCATTCGCTACGATGCACGTGGACATGGGAAGTCGTCCGCACCGCCGGGAGACTACACGATGGAGCAGCTCGGGGGTGATGCGCTTGCGGTGCTCGATGCCGCTGGCGCGCAGACCGCTGCGGTGTGCGGCGTCTCGCTCGGCGGACTCACGAGCCTCTGGCTAGGCCAGAATGCGGGGAAGCGTGTGAACAGGCTCGTGCTCTCGAACACCGCTGCGCACATAGCCACGCGCGCGACGTGGAGTGAGCGGATGCAGTTCGTGCGGGACAACGGAATAGAGAAGGCAGTAGACCAGTCGGCACCGATCTGGTTCACCGAGGAGTTTCGCGCGGCGCATCCGGATGTCGTCGCGCGCTTCGTGTCGATTGGCCGCGCGACATCGGTCGAGGGCTATCTGGGTGCGTGCGCTGCGCTACGCGATGCGGACTTGCGGCGGGATCTGCACCACGTCACTGCGCACACGCTGGTGGTGGCGGGAGGTCAGGACGTGGTGACGACGGTGGCGGATGGGCTCTACCTGCGGGACAACATTCCGGAGGCGCGCCTGGAGGTGCTCGACACTGCGCATTTCGCGAATGTCGGACGCCCAGAAGAGTTCTCGGACCTTCTGGACGAGTTCCTGAGCGGTTAAGGGCTGGACGGGGCGATCGGGCTCGCTATTGACATTACGTGAGTACTATCTTACGATATATCGTGAGTGATGTCGTACGATATATCGGAGGAGTTTATGTGCAACAAGCGAGATGATTGGGGCTTCGGCCCGGGATTCCCCTTTGGCGGACCCGGCGGATGGTCGGGTGCCTGGGGTGGTCGCGGACGCGGTGGGCCCGGGCGCGGCGGACGCCGCCGCAGCCAGATGTTCGAATCCGGGGAGGTGAAATTCGTCATCCTCCGCCTGCTCAACGAGAAGCCGAGGCACGGGTACGAAGTCATCCGCGCGCTCGAGGAAAAGTTCGGCGGCCTGTACACGCCGTCGCCCGGCACCGTCTACCCGACGCTGCAGCTGCTCGAGGACGAGGGCTACGTGAAGGTCATCGAGGAAAACGGGAAGAAGGTGTACCACGTGACCCCCGAAGGGCTGAAGTACCTCGAGGAGAACCGCGGCGTGCTCGATGAGATCTTCGACCGTGTGCGCGAAACGGTGCGCGAGTTCACCGGCGGCTCGAGCGGCGACATGCACCAGGCGTTCGCGCACCTTGCTGCCGTGACCTTCAAGCGTGCGTGGCGCCGCGGTCCTGAAGATCCCGCGCTCGCGCACGTAGCCGAGATTCTTCGCAAGGCTGCATCGGATATCGAGGAAGCGTTCGATCCAAAACCCACCCCTGACAGCTCGACCTGACGATCGACGGAGGGACTGATGTTCAGATTTCACCCGATGTTTTGGCTGATCGTCGCGCTGGTCTGGATGTTCGCATCACATCGCCGGCGGTGGATGCGCCGCCGCGCGATGTCGTTCGCGCACTACGGCCCGGCGGCTTGGGGTCCGTCAGGATGGGCGCCCTTCTGGGGGCCGCGCAGCGACGCGCACGCTCAGAGCTGGTCGCAGCAACCGCAGGCACCCGTAACACCGCAGTCACTCGCGCAACCTGATCGCACGTTGGTAGAAGCACTCGAAACCCGCATCGCCGAGCTCGAAACACGGCTGGAGTTCGCCGAGCGGTTGATGTCGAAGAAGGCGGAGTAGGCGGGGGGTAGAACAGTCAACTGCTTTTGAAAAACGATGGAACGGATTGAACGGACAAAAGACGGACAGCTGCGCCTGCGGGCGTAGTAGTCCGTTTTTTGTCGGTGCTTCTCTCAGTCTATTGTCCGTATCCAGAGCTGTTAACGCTCTTTCTGGTACAATCCGGGTTGATGGGTAACAGAGTATTCCGGGATGATGGGTGACACTCTACCGTCGGGGCAGCCCTTTCGTGAGGCGAGCGATGCCCTG
>JBBRYY010000209.1:0-3560 GCA_038237245.1 Gemmatimonadales bacterium
AAAGGCGAACGACTGTGGCGCCTCCCGTAGCGCTGCTGGTTGGAAGACGACGAAGAAGTTTGGCTCGAAACGCGCCCACTGCACCTCGCGCAAGCTCGTGACGCGCGTGCGGATGCGCACTCCTTGCACATCCCACGTGATCGTGTCCCCCACGAGTACCCCGAGATCATCGGCGAGCCCCTTCTCGATGGAGATCTCGAACGCACCATCCGCATCGGGGCCGGGAGTCGACCACCACTTCCCTGCGACGATCTTCTCGCTCGAGGCGAGCGTGTCGCGATAGCTCGAGCGATATTCGCGGCGCACCGCCCACGACGGTCGCGCGCGGTCGGTGCCGCGGCCCTGCGCGCTGTCGCGCGCGACCGGGCGCTCCGGCGCCTTCGGCTTGCGACTCGTGTACCCTGCGATGCGCATTGGGACGATCGGCACGCGCGCGAGCACCGGAAGCGTACGCGCGCGCAGCATCGAGTCGAGCGGATTCGCCTGGTCGACCTGCACGTCGAAGAACGCGATGTTCGCCGCCGAAGCGTCGGCCGTCGACGCGATCTGTTGAAGCACGTTGCTCTGGACCAGCGCGAGGGTACCGAGGAGGAAGGCGCCGAAGCCGAGAGCGAGGACGACGGCGCGCGTCTGGTTGCCTGGGCGGTCGACGTTCGCGATGCCGTGCCTCACGACGAAGCGCCACGGGAGCCGCGCCAGTCTGCGTGCCGCGCGCGTACACAGCAATGCTGCGAGCCACGTCGCGCCGATCGCAGCGGAGATCCCCGCTGCCATCCAGAGCCCGACGATCGCGCTGTCCGCGCGCGCAACGCACACCGCGACGATACTGGCGAGGAGCACCGCACCGGCCGCGAGTCGCGCCGGGTCGCGCCACATCGAGCGCGACTCTCCGCTGCGGGCGCCGTCGTCATAGCGGCGGAGCACCTGCAGCGGCGCGACCTTCCGCACACCGAGCACCGGTCCGAGCGCGAAGAGAATGCCAACCCACGTGCCGAGCGCGAGTCCGCTCAATGCCGGGATCCATTCGAAGCGCGGCTCGACGTCGACGGGGATGAAGGAGCCGAGTACGTGCGGGAGCACGAGCTGGGCGCCGACACCGAGCACGACGCCGAGCGTCGCGCCCGCGAGCCCGAGCCCAGCGGCCTCGATGACGAAGATCCACACCACCTGCGCGCCACTCGCGCCTAGGCATCGCAACACCGCAATCGCGTCGATCTTCTCCGCCATGTACGCGCGCAGTGCGCTCGCCACGCCGGTGCCGCCGAGGAGGAGCGCTATCAGCCCGACGAGTCCGAGGAAGCGGCCGAGCTGCTCGATGGAGCGCGTGAGGGAGCGCTCGGTGTCGGCCACGGTCTGCAAGCGTACCTGCAGCGAGTCGAACAGCTCCCGGTGCGCCTTCGTGATCGCATCGGCATCGAGTGTAGCAGGGAGTCGCACGAGCGATTCGTAGTCGGCCCGGCTTCCGAAACCCAACAGTTGGGTTGCGCCGACGTAGCGGTCAGCGATGTAGACCCGCGGCCCCAGCGCCGCCGCGATCCCCACGTCCCCCGGCACGTTGCGCAGCGTGCCCAGGATCGCAAAGCGCGCGTAGCCCAGCGAAAGCGTATCCCCGATGTTCGCATTCAGCGCGATGAGCAGTGACGAGTCGACGATCGCATTCTCGCCACCCTGCAGCTCGCGCCACCGCCCCGCCGGTGACGTCTCGATCACGCCATAGTACGGCGCCCCCGCGCCCATCGCGCGCACCTGCACGAGCTTCGTCCCCTTGCCGCCGCCCTCGATCGTGCCGCCGAGCGCCATGGTCGAGAACGTCGTCACCCGCGTCTCGGCCGCGCCCTTCGCGCGCAGCGTGTCGAGCATCGCGAGCACCGGCGTGGGGAGCGGGCGGTGCGCGCTCACGGAGAGGTCGGCGCCAAGCAGCGATCGCGCCTGCGCGTGGATCGAGCGCACCACGTCGGCGGAGTAGGAGTCGACGGCGACGAGCGCCGCGACACCGATCGCGATCGACGACATCGAAAGGACGAGGCGGCGCCGCGTCGTGCGCGTGTCGCGCCACGCGAGAGCGGCGAGCGCGCCAATGCGGAGCGTCATGCGGCGCGCACGCGATCCTCGACGACCACACCGTCGCTGAGGCGGATCATGCGATGCGCGCGCGCCGCGAGCTCGAGGTCGTGCGTGACGATGACGACCGTCGTCTTCGCATCGCGGTTGAGCTCCTCGAGCAGCTCGACGATGCGCACGCCGGTGTCGTGATCGAGATTGCCGGTGAGCTCGTCGGCGAAGAGCACGCGCGGCGAGTTCACGAACGCGCGCGCGATGGCGACGCGCTGCTGCTCGCCACCGGAGAGCCGCACCGGATAGTGATGCGTGCGATCCGCGAGCCCCACTCGCCGCAGCAGCTCCCTCGCGCGCGACTCGGCGCTCGCGTCGCCGCGGAGATCGAGTGGCACGCGCACGTTCTCGAGCGCGGTAAGCGTCGGAATCAGTTGAAAGCTCTGGAAGACGAACCCAACTTTCTCTCCGCGCAGCCGCGCGCGGGCGTCCTCGCTGAGCGCGGCGAGGTCGACGCCATCGATAAGCACGGATCCTGCGCTTGGTGTATCGAGTCCGGCGAGCAGGCCGAGCAGCGTCGTCTTACCGCTGCCGGACGGTCCGACGATGGCGACGAAGTCGCCGTCGGCAATCGAGAAGGAAACGTCGCGCAGCACGGTGATCGTCCGATCGCCGCTGGGGAACGATTTCGTCAAATCACGGGCAACGAGCATGTCGGCGAGACTGATGGTGAAGGGGGTGGCGCTCGCTGTGCTGGCAGCGGCCTGTGGCCGCGAGGGCTCGCGACAGGAGAGTACTCAGGGAATGCGGGATACGGGCCAGAGCGCGAGCGATACGAGCGAGGCTACGGGCGCCACGCGGGCGAAAGATGCGCGGAAAACCATTCTGTTTGTTGGAACGAGCCTGACCGCGGGGTACGGACTCGATCCACAGCAGGCCTATCCGTCGCTCATCCAACTGCGACTCGACTCGCTCGGCTACGACTACGAGGCGGTGAACGCGGGGGTAAGCGGCGAGACGTCGGCGGGCGCGGTGAGCCGGTTGCCGTGGCTCATGAAGCAGCCGTTCGACGTCTTCGTGCTGGAGACCGGCGCGAACGACGGGCTGCGCGGGCTCCCGGTCGATTCGCTGCGCTCGAACATCCAGCACATTCTCGACACGGTGAAGCGAACGCACCCGCAAGCGAAGGTCCTGCTCGTGGGAATGGAGGCGCTTCCGAACATGGGAAGCGCGTACGTGAAGGGATTCCAGACTGTGTACTCGCAGCTCGCACAGAAGAACGGGGTCGCGTATCTGCCCTTCCTGCTGAAGGGGGTGGGCGGGATCGATACGCTCAACCAGCGCGACATGGTGCATCCCAACCCGCTCGGCGCTGCGATCATTGCGGAGACGGTGTGGGGCGCGCTCAAGCCGCTGCTCGCTATGGGGCGAAAACGCGCGCTTGACCTAGTGTCGCAAGTTCCGTAAATTCAAAGGCTGAAACGTTTTGCGTTATCCCGCGATCAGTT
>JBBRYY010000210.1:0-3552 GCA_038237245.1 Gemmatimonadales bacterium
GCGTGAACGGTGTACCCTTTGAACTCGATCTCGGACGTGACCACTCGGGTGGCATGCCCCGACACGCGCCCCGCTTCCGAGTTCCAGCTCACATGATCGCCACGCTTCAATCGTGCTGTCGTCATCACTTCTTCGTCCGCAGTGGGAGTACACTTCGATGACGCAATCGATGGGCCACGCTCCCGCACAGACGCGCGTCGCCTCGGTGTCCACCCGCTCCGCGCACGACGTGCGCGTCGCCACGCCATATCGGCTCGATCTCACGGTGAGCGTCCTGCGGCGTCTGTCTACCAACGTCGTGGATGTGCTCACGCCCGCCGGCCATTACATGCGGGCGCTCGCCGGTGCGAGCGGCCCCGTCATCGTGCATGCGACTCAGTCGCGCGACGATACGTTGTGCGTGACGATCGATGCAGATGCAATCGATCATGCGTGGGCACTGGAGAAGCTGCGGCGCATACTCGGCGTTGACCGCGATCTCGCGCGCTTCGACCTCGCCGCGAAACGGCTGACGTGGCTCAGGCAGCTGGCTCTCCGCATGCGCGGTCTGAAACCGCCTCGGTATCCCACGCTCTGGGAGGCGTTCGTCAACACGATCACCTTTCAGCAGGTAAGCCTGCAGGCGGCGAGCGCGATCGCGCGACGCTTGATCATTGCGTCGACCCACCCGCTCGTGCATCAGGGCGTACAGCTGTATCCCTTTCCGAGCGTCGAGCAAGTGCTCGGCACGACGGACGCGACGCTGCGCGACATCGGCTTCAGTGCGGGAAAGCTCGCGACCCTCCGACGTGTCGGCGAGGCGCTCGCATCGGGCACGCTCGATGAACCCATGCTCGAAGAGCAATCGAGCACCGACGCCGCAGCGACATTGCAGCGCATCAAGGGAATCGGTCCCTGGACCGCGACGGTGATCCTTCTACGCGGACTTGGACGGCTCGATGTGTTTCCGCTGCGCGACACCAGCGTGGCGCAAAACCTGGTGCTCGTCGGCGGCCCGCGCTCGGTAAATGTCGCGGCCGTCGTCGACGCGCTGCGCCCGCAGCAAGGAATGCTCTACTACCATCTACTGCTCGCACGTCTCGAATCGCGCGGCGAGATCGGGGTGCCCTCCGCATCGTGCGGAACGAGCTGAGATGCGCCCTCAGCTCACCACGCGATGCTCCGCGGTCTTCCCCAGCTTCGACCCCCGCACCAGCAGGATCGGGATCGTGCACCGATGCCGCAGCGACTCCGCCACACTCCCATAAAACAAATCCGAAAAAAACCGATGCCCGTGCGTCGACATGGCGATGAGGTCACACCCCTCGCGCGCAGCCGCCGCCGCGATCTCGCGCACCGGATCGCCGCTCGCGAGAATCGCATCCGTCTCGAAGCCGTCGCGCTCGAGTCCCGCCGCGATCCCCTCCAGATACGCGCGGTCCGCCTGAATCTCCTCGCTCTCGCGCAGAGCGAGCTGATGGATGTTGCGCGCGGCCCAACCGTCGGCCACGTGAATCAGAATCACCGCGGCCTTGCAGTGCGACGCGAGCTCGCGCACGTGATCCAGAATGGCCTCGTCGTACGCCGTGTGCTCGAGGGGAACGAGAATCCGCTTGTACACGATCAGGTCCCCCCGGTCAGAAGCTGCGCGATCAGCCAGATGTTCAGCACGGCGATGAAGTACGCCACGAACCAGGAGAGCGCGCGCAGCCACCGAGGATTCACGAATTCGCCCATCTTCAGCTTGTCCGACGTAAAGCGCACCAATGGAAAGACCGCGAAGGACAGCTGCAGACTCAGCACCACCTGACTCATCACGAGCAGCTTCGCCGTCCCCTGCTCACCATATAGAATGGCGACGACGACGGCAGGCACAATAGCCACGCCACGCGTGATCAGTCGCCGCACCCACGGACGCAGTCGTATCTGGAGGAACCCCTCCATGACGATCTGTCCCGCGAGCGTCCCCGTCAGCGTCGAGTTCTGACCGGACGCGAGCAGCGCCAGCGCGAACACGGCACTCGCGCCGCCGACGCCGAGCAGCGGCGTCAACAGCACGTACGCCGTTTGAATCTCCGCCACATCGCTGTGGCCACTCGTGTGAAAAGTGGCGGCCGCGACAATGAGAATCGCAGCGTTGATGAACAACGCGAAGGTCAGCGCGATCGTCGAGTCGAGAAATGCGAAGCGCACGGCCTCGCGCTTTCCGGCCGCCGTTTCCTCGTATCGTCTCGTCTGCACGATCGACGAATGCAGATAGAGGTTGTGCGGCATCACGGTCGCGCCGAGGATGCCCATCGCGATGTACAACATCTTCGGATCACGGATGATCTCGGGCTGCGGGACGAACCCCGCGAGCACGCCGGCCAGCGATGGCTTCGAGATCACGACCTCGAACAGAAAGCACAGCCCGATCGTCGCGATGAGCACGATCACGAGCGCCTCGAGCCAACGGAAGCCCTTGCTCTGCAGAAAGAGCACGACGAGCACATCGGCCGCCGTCAGCACCACACCAATTGTTATAGGAATGTGAAATAACAAATTGAGCGCGATCGCCGAGCCGATGACCTCCGCCAGATCACATGCGGCGATCGCCGTCTCGCAGATGATCCACTGGAAGATCGCGACCGGACGCGAGTAGTGATCGCGGCACGCCTGCGCGAGATCGCGACCCGTCACGATACCGAGCTTGGACGACAGCCCCTGCAGCAGCACCGCCATCAGATTCGACAGCAGGATGACGGACAGCAGCCGGTAGCCGAATGCGGATCCGCCGGCGAGATCGGTAGCCCAGTTCCCCGGATCCATATAGCCGACCGCGATCAGATAGCCCGGACCCGCGAACGCGAGCGCCTTCCGCCACGTCGACTTCCCGGACACCGGCACCGACCGGTACACCTCCGCCAGACTCGGCGTCAGCCGCGCGCGTCGCCAACCGCTCGACTTCGCGGCGGCGTCCTCAGACTCGGTGGGAGGAGAGTTCGAGATCGCCATGGCGCTATCGCTCCTCGCTCGCGACGGCGTCGACGAACACCTTCTTCGCCGCCTGCGGCGTGAGACGCACGCGCTTGCCGCCCACCTTGAGCACGAGCGGACCTTCGAACGGCTCCTGCGTCAGGAGCTCGATCGCCGTGCCCGGAGTGACGCCGAGCGCCTGAAAGTGGCGAAGCAGCTCTGCATCCTCGTCGCTCACGCGGCGCACGATGAGCCGCGCCGGCGACTGCTGCTCTGCGAGCGGAGTGTCCGTGGTCGGCGCGATCGTTCCCGCGCGCGTCGGGATCGGGTCGCCGTGCGGACACGCGGTGGGATGGCCGAGGAGCTCGTCGATCTTGTCCTCGAACTCCTCGCTAATGTGATGCTCCAGGCGCTCGGCCTCCTCGTGCACGCTGTCCCACGAGAAGCCCATCGCCTGCACGAGATAGAGCTCGATGAGGCGGTGATGACGGATGATCTCGAGCGCGAGCTTCTCGCCTGCGCGCGTGAGCTTGACGCCCTGATACGGCGCGTGCGTGATGAGCTTCAGCGCCGCGAGCTTGCGCATCATCTTGCTCACCGCCGGCGCGCTGACGTGCA
>JBBRYY010000211.1:0-3549 GCA_038237245.1 Gemmatimonadales bacterium
GACGGGCTTCGGGATGATGAGTTGCGATGTCGGGAAGGTCGATGGCACGACCTCTTCGCTGATGACGTGCGGAGCGCCGCCGCTCACGGATACGACCATCGGCAGCGGCGACTTCTGCGCGCCGGCGCCGACGTACGCGACCGAGCGGCCGCCATCGACGAGATGCGGATCCCACTCGAGCCCCTCGCCCGATGTGATCGCGTTGGGCGCGGCGCGATCGACCGGCACGGTGTAGAGATGTCGACGATCGATGTCCCCGCGCGTCGTTCCCGTGTTTGCGTTGTAGATGATCGAACGGCCATCGGGTGACTGCTGTACGTACTCGACCATGAACTTGCCCGGGGTGAGCAGCAGCGGCGTGCCGCCGTTGTCCGGTATCGAGTACAGATGCTGCCACCCATCGAGCGAGTTCATGAACACGATGCGGCCCATCGTGCTCCACGAGAGATTCGCCTCCCCCTGCGTGCTCGGCGCCGTGCCGAGCAGGGTGTACGGAGCCTTCCACAGGCGATGACCGATGCCGCTGCTCGCGTCCGCGGTCCAGAGCTCCCATCGCTGCGGGTGCAGCTCGAGTAGCGTCTCGGGCGCGCCACCGCTGCCTGGCTGCCGCACGAAGGCGACGCGAGTGCCGTCGGGCGACCAGCGCGGCGAGCCGTCGTTGGAAGTCGACGGTGCGAGATAAAGTATGGGCGCGGAGTCGGAGGTGAAGACACCGACGAAAGAGTGATCAGTGCGGCTCGTGACGAAGGCAAGCTTCTCGCCGTTTGGTGACCACACCGGAGAGCTGCTCTCGCCTCGCGCGAAGAAAAGCCGCTTCCCCGAGCCGGCGCTGTCGACGCGTGCGATCCAGATCTGATGCTCCTTGATGAACGCAATGCGGTCACCGCGCGGCGAGGTCACCGGCAGGTCGCCGTCGGAAAGAAGCTGCGGCTCCTTGCGATCCTTCCCCTGCGCGAACGGGACGACGTAGATCTCGACCTTTGGCTGCGCAGTCGAGAGCGCGGGATTGGGCTCGTGATCGAGCGGCCAGTTCGCGTCGTGATCCCCACCGCGCACGAAGATGATGAACTTTCCATCGTTCGTGATCGAGAGGTGCGTGAGCTCCTGCCCCTCGTCGGAGCGGTAGTCGGTGATCTGCCGCGCCTTGTAGTCCGGCCCTTCAGCCGCCCAGATGTTGCGGACGCCGCTGCGGTTGAATACCCACGCGATGCGGGCGCCGCTGTCCGACGAGGTCAGCTCTTCCGTGTATGGGTAGCTGAGGATCTGTTCGAGCGAGAAGCTGCCCTCCGCACTCTGCGCGCGGGCGAGCCACGGCGTAGCGATGCTCATCGCGAACGCGATTGCAGCGGTACTCGCGAAGGAAACGGCAGCGCGCGACTGGAATGCGCGCATCGTTGCGTTGGGGCTCATCGTGACTGCCTCGTCATTGCGAGATGTGACCAGCGATCCTGCAGTGAATGTCCGAAGGTGTTACTACGCGCAGGAACCCTGCGGTTGGCCACGCACGTCAGCGTCGTGACCCGGGCCGTAGAGCACCTGGCCGGCCCTGGCGCCCGTATGTTTGCCGTGATCGATCGTAACGACGCCGTTCACGAGCACCCACTCGATTCCGTTCGGATACTCGCGCGGGTGCTCGTACGTCGAGCGATCGCGAATCGTCGCGAGATCGAAGATGGTGACGTCGGCCCAGTTCCCTTCCTTGATCGTTCCACGATTCGCGAGGCGCATTCGCGTTGCCGGCCACGACGTCATCTTGCGAATGGCGTCGGGGAGGGTGAGCACGTGACGCTCGTTCACGTAGTGCGCGATGACACGTACCGCATTTCCGAACGCGCGCGGATGCGGGAGCCCGATATCATCGTCCTCTCCCGGCTTCGCCGCGGCGCCCGCATCGCTCCCGATACTCGTCCACGGAAAGCCGAGCGCTTTCTCGATGTCCGGCTCGCTCATCATGTAGTAGAGCGCCATCACGCGCCCCTGCCCTTGCGACACGAGGTCGAAGGCCGCGTCTGCCGGCTCCTTTCCCATCTCCTTCGCGATCTGCGCGATCGTTTTGTTGTTGTACTTCGCGTTCGCCGGATTGTGCGCGTTCGCGAGCACGATCCCATCCCATCCACCGGCCGCCTCGATGATGTTCCACCATCCGGGCGAGCCGGAGAGCTGCTCGCGCTTGAGCCGAGCGCGCGTGGCCGGATCAGCGAGGCGGGCAAGCAGTGAGTCGCTGCCGCCCTCGAACGCCCAGCTCGGAATCACCGACTCGAGCCCCGTCCCGCCCGCGGTGTAGACGTACATGTCCGCGGCGACGTCTACTCCTCGCGCGCGCGCCGAATCTACTTCCGCGCGCACCGAGTCCATGAGCACGCCCCACCCCGGCCTGTACGCAACCTTCAGGTGGAAGATCTCGACCGGCATCCCGGCGCCCTCGCCGATCGCGATCGCCTCGCGCACCGACTGCACGACTTCTTTCCCCTCGCCGCGCATGTGGCTCGCGTAGATCCCACCGCGGCACGCCGCAGCCTTGCCCACATCGATGAGCTCCGTCGTCGTCGCGTAGCTGCTCACCGGGTAGATCAGCGCCGTCGTCATCCCCATCGCACCCGCGCGCATCGCCGTGTCGACCACGGCGCGCATGCGCGCGACCTCGGCATCCGTCGGCGCGCGCGCTGACTGGCCGAGCACTTCCTCGCGCGCTTGCGACTCACTGAAGTACGAGCCGAAGTTGAGGCTGATCCCCTGCTTCTCGAGCGTCGAAAAATATTTGCCGATCCCGCTCGCATCGACGGGAGTGCCGCCCTCGCCCGCAATCGCCGTCGTCACGCCCATCATAAGCTTGTTCTCGGCGCGCCCATTGCGAAGGAGCACTTCGCCGGACTGATCCATCATGTCAATCCATCCCGGCGAGACGTACTTGCCCGATGCGTCGATCTCGACTTTTCCTCTCTCGAGCACGATCCCGATCTTGGCGAACCGGCCGTTCCGGATGGCGACGTCCGCGCGAATGAATGGATTGCCGGAGCCGTCGAGTACGCGACCGTTTCGAATAACGATGTCGTATGCCGGCTTGCCTTCGTTCTTCTTCTGTGCGTGGAGCTTCGTGGTGCCGGCCGCTGCGGTGAGGGCGGCCAGCGCCAGCGCGATGCCAACGCGAGCGTGCGTGCGCACGATCTAGCGTTCCCGCGACGCGACGCGCGCCGCCTCCGCGAGCACCGCGGCGCCGACGAAGAGCGCGCCCTCGGCCGCGTAGAAGCCCGACGAATGTGCCGCGATCTTCCTGCCGCCGGGCTCGCGCGCGCCGATGCGCATGAAGCACCCCGGAATCCGCTCCATGTATGCCGCGAAATCCTCGCCTCCCATGTTCGTCGTGCCGAGCGGCACGAGCGCGTTTGCGCCGAGCACGCTGGCGACGGCTTCGCGAGCGATCTCCGCGGCGGCGGGCGGATTCACGATCGACGCCGTTCCGCCGCTGATGTCGACTACCGCGGTAAGACCGTAGGTAGTGGCGATCGCCTCGGTCATGCGGCGAAGCTCGGTGGTGAGCAGGGTGCGCGC
>JBBRYY010000212.1:0-3512 GCA_038237245.1 Gemmatimonadales bacterium
GGCGAAGAGCTCGGGGGAGACGAAGAATTCCTGCGGCAGCGTATGGGCGCCGGCGATCGGGATGTCCCGTGTCTTGACGAAGGTCGCCATGTGCGAATCCGGTGTGTGATGGGGTGTCGCAAGATGAGGACGACGGGGGGAACGCGAAAGGGCAGGGCGGGCGGGTGGGAGTTCCCCTGTCGGAAGCGCGCTGAAAGCGGCATCATGGGGCGGGCCCCTGCCTCCCCGTCCCCCACCTTAGGCATTGTATGCAAAGAATTCTTGCGTCCATGATCGCGGCGACCGCTTTCGTTGCGCCATCCGTAGCTGCGCAGGCTGCATCGCCGACGCTTCCAGGCTACATGGCGCCGCCCTTTCTTCCGCCAGCGGCGACCGTCGTCACCGTGATCCGCGCGGGGCGGCTCGTCGACGTCGAGAAAGGCACGGTGCTGCGCGATCAGATGATCATCGTGCGTGGCGACAAGATCGCGTCGATCGAGGCAGCGCCGGGACACATCCCCGCGGGCGCGAAGGTGATCGACCTCTCGAAGTATACGGTGACGCCGGGACTCATCGACTGCCACACGCATCTCATCGGCGGCGACGAATCCGCGAACGCATCGGCGCCGCTCGAGCGCTCGGCCGGCCAGGAAGAGCTCGATGGCGTGAAGAACGCACGTCGTACGCTGATGGCGGGATTCACGACTGTGCGCGACGTCGGCACGTACCGCGCTTTTCTCGATGTGGCGCTGCGCGATTACATCAACGACGGCTACGTGATGGGCCCGCGCATGGCGGTGGCCGGCGCGTACATCACGGTGAGCTCTGGTGGTGGCGAGGTGACGGGACTGGCGACGGACGTCGGCATCCCTGCGGACATGCGCTTCGGTGTCGCGAACAACGCGGACGAGGTGCGGCAGCGGGTGCGCGAGATTCTCAACCGTGGAGCGGATCTCATCAAGATCATCGCGACGGGCGCGGTGCTCGCGCCGGGGACGAAGCCCGGCGTGCAGGAGTTCAGCGAGGAGGAGATTCACGCCGCAGTCACCGAGGCGGCGAAGTACGGCGCGCGCGTCGCGGCGCATGCGCACGGGCCTGAGGGGATCAACGCGGCAGTGAAGGCGGGGGTCGCGTCGATCGAGCATGGCTCGCTCATGACGGACGAGTCGATCCGGCTGATGAAGGAGCACGGCACCTATCTCGACGCCGACATCTACAACGGGAGCTACACCGATGTCGAGGGGCGGGCGCAGGGGTGGTCGGCCGAGATTCTGCGGAAGAATCTCGAGACGACGGATGCGCAGCGCGACGGCTTTCGGAAGGCGGTCGCGGCAGGGGTGAAGATGACGTTCGGCACCGACGCGGGGGTGTATCCGCACGGACTCAATGCGCGGCAGCTGCCGTATATGGTCAAGTACGGGATGACGCCGATGCAGGCGCTGCAGTCGGCGACGATCAACGCGGCGACGTTGATTGGATGGCAGGACAAGGTCGGCTCGATCGCGGCGGGGAAATCGGCGGACATCATCGCGGTGGAGGGCGATGGGCTGGCTGACATCTCGCGCTACACGAACGTGGCGTTCGTGATGAAGACGGGGACTGTTTACAAGGCGCCGTGATGATGCGAAAGGTTGTGCGCGCGGTAATCGGGACGTGCGCGGCGGCACTGCTCGCCACGCACACGCTCGGCGCGCAGGCGCTCGGCATCATGAAGCCGCCCTATGCGCCACCCGACAGCACGGTCGTGACGGCGGTGCGGGCCGGATGGCTCGTCGATGTCGAGGCGGGCCAGGTGTTGCGTAACCGCGTGATCATCGTGCGCGGCGACAAAATCGTATCGGTGGAGGCCGCGCCGGGACACATCCCCGCGGGCGCGACGGTGATCGATCTCTCGAGGTACACCGTCACTCCCGGCCTCATCGACTGCCATACGCACCTCATCGGCGGCGAGACATCGGCCAACTATCTCGTCCCGCTCGAGCGCTCTGCCGCGCAGGAAACGCTGGATGGCGTCGTGCACGCGCGCCGCACGTTGCTCGCCGGGTTCACCACTGTGCGCGATGTCGGCACGTATCGCGCGTTTCTCGACATCGCGCTGCGCGACTACATCAACGACGGACTCGTGATGGGACCGCACATGGCGGTCGCGGGTGCTTACATCACCGTGAGCTCCGGCGGCGGTGAGGTCACGGGGCAGGCGGCCGACGTCGTGCTTCCGCCGGACATGCGGATGGGCGTCGCGAATTCCGCGAGCGAGGTGCGACAGCGCGTGCGCGAGATTTTGAATCGCGGCGCGGATCTCATCAAGGTGATCGCAACGGGCGCGGTGCTCACGGCAGGGACGAAGCCAGGCGTCGAGGAATTCAGCGAAGAGGAGATTCACGCCGCGGTGACCGAGGCCGCCAAGTACGGCGCGCGCGTCGCGGCGCACGCGCACGGCGCGGAGGGGATCAAGGCTGCGGTGCGCGCCGGTGTCGCATCGATCGAGCACGGCTCGATGCTCGACGATGAAGGGATCCGGCTCATGAAGGAGCACGGAACGTATCTCGTCTCTGATCTCATCGACGGCGAATACATCCGCACGATGGGACCCAAGCTCGGGTGGTCGCAGGAGATTCTGCACAAGGACTCCATCATGTCGAAGCTCAAGCACGAGGGGCTGAGAAAGGCCGTCGCTGCCGGTGTGAAGATGGCCTTCGGCACCGATGCGAGCGTCTACCCGAACGGCGAGAACGCGCAGCAGTTTCCGCTCATGATCACCTTCGGCGGCATGACGCCGATGCAGGTGCTGCAGGCCGCGACGATCAATGCCGCGACGCTCATCGGCTGGCAGGATCGCCTTGGCTCGATCGAGCCGGGGAAGTCCGCGGACCTCGTAGCGGTCGAGGGCGACGGACTCGCCGACGTCGGCCACTTCGCCCACGTGGCGTTCGTGATGAAGTCGGGGACTGTGTACGCGAGGCCATCCGAACACTGAGCCAGAGCGCCGTACCGATACGAGCTCGGCAGGGCTGGCGGAAGCTCCATCGATCACCGATCTTTCCTGAGCGTAACCAGAGCCAGTCTCTCTGTCCTTTTTCATTGTATACAATCATGGCGAAGAGCTACGACGTCGTTTTCATCGGTGGTGGACACAACGCGCTCGTCTGCGCAGCCTACCTCGCACGCGCCGGCAAGAACGTCTGCGTCCTCGAACGGCGTGAGATGGTCGGCGGCGCATGCGTCACCGAAGAGCTCTGGCCGGGCTACAAGGTCTCCACCGCCGCCTACGTCAACAGCCTCCTCCGCCCCGAGATCATCAAGGAGCTCGAGCTGCACAAGTTCGGCTTCGAGCTGCTCCCACGAAGCCCGTCGTCGTTCTCGCCTTTCCTCGACGGCCAGTCGCTGCTCATGGGCCCCGACAAGGAGATGACGCACCGCGAAGTGTCCAAGTTCTCGAAGAAGGACGCGGATGCGCTGCCGAAGTACGAGGCGATGCTCGAGCGCTGCGCGGATCTCATCGAGCCGACGCTCATGCAGACGCCCCCGAGCCC
>JBBRYY010000213.1:0-3435 GCA_038237245.1 Gemmatimonadales bacterium
GACGCGATCTGCGGTGAGCTTCGACAGTGTGCCCTCCGTGTCGATCGTGACATCGTGCGTGGAGATCTCGCGCACGCGGCTGTTCCACCGAACCGCGATGTTCCCCTCCTTCATCCGGTTCTGGACGTCGGGGAGGATCCAGGGCTTGATCTTCATATCGAAGTCGGCGCCGAAGTGCACGAGCGTCACTCGTGCGCCGGCGCGCCAGAGATCGAGCGCCGCCTCGGCCGCGGAGTTTCCGCCGCCGACGACGACCGCGTCCTGGTCGAATGCCTCGTGCCCTTCCTTGTAGACGTGCTGCACGTGCTCGAGCGTCTCGCCGGGAACACCGAGGCGATTCGGCGAGCCGAAGTAGCCGGTGGCGATGACGACGAAGCGCGCACGCGTCGCGCGGATATCACCACCGCGCCGCAGCGAATGCACGACGAAATCGCCCTCGGCTCCGGTGATCTCGGTGACCTTCTCGTACTGTCGCACGGGGATCCCGAAATAGCTCACGGCCGATCGATAATACGCAAGTGCGTCGCGCCGACCGGGCTTGTCGCCGCCGATGATGAACGGGAGCCCGCCGATCGAGAGCTTCTCCGCGGTCGAGAAGAAGTTGACGTACGTCGGATAGGCGGTGATCGTGCTCGTCACCGAGCCGCCGTCAAAGACGACGCAGCTCATTCCCGCGCGCAGCATGGAGATCGCGGCCGCGAGCCCGCACGGCCCCGCACCGACGATGGCAACGTCGACCGACTCCTCGACGGTCAGCGTCATCCGTCGACTCCGATGATCTGGTCGCGATGCGTGCCGACGCTGACGTAGGAGATCGGCGTGTCCGCGAGCTCGCGAATGCGTTCGAGATACTGGCGTGCGGCGGCAGGAAGATCGCCGAGAGTGCGCGCGGCTGCGGTGCTCGTCTTCCAGCCGTCGTACCACTCGTAGACTGGGACGGCCTTGTCGAGCAGAACGAGATCGCCCGGAAACTCTTCGTGCACCTCGTCGCCCACTTTGTAGCCCGTGCAGATCGCGACCCTGTCGAGTGTGTCGAGCACGTCGAGCTTCGTCACCGCGAGCCCCGTCAAGCCGTTCACTCGCGCCGCGTAGCGCACGACCACGGCGTCGAACCATCCGCAGCGGCGCGCGCGTCCCGTCGTCGCGCCGTACTCGTTGCCGAGCTTGCGGATTTCACTCGCGAGCGGCTCGTCGAGCTCCGTGGGCAGCGGCCCGTTTCCGACGCGCGTGGTGTACGCCTTCACGACACCGAGGACGGCATCGAGGGCGGTGGGTGCGATGCCGGTGCCCGTGGCCGCGCCTCCACTCGTGGTGCTGCTCGACGTGACGAACGGATAGGTGCCGTGATCGACGTCGAGCAGCGAGCCCTGCGCCCCCTCGAGCAGAATCGCCGCGCCGGACTTGCTGGCGCGATGCATCGAGAGGCCGACATCGTCGGCGAGGGCGAGCAGCCGCGGCGCGAGCGACTCGAGCAGCTCGATCGTGTACTCGACGGTGGCGCGCTTTTCCGACCCGAAAGCCACGAGCTGCGCGTTGGCGTGTGTGATCCCCGCCTCGAGCTGCGCGCGCAGGCGCTCCGGATGCCGCAGGTCGAGCACGCGCACGCCGCGGCGCGCGATCTTGTCCTCGTACGCGGGACCGATGCCCCGCCCCGTCGTGCCGATCGCCTTGCTCGCCGCGCTCTGGCCGTCGACGAGCTTGTGGTACGGCAGCACGAGATGCGCGCGGTCGCTCACGTACAGGCGCCCCTCCACGTCGACGCCGTCGCGCACGAGCTCGTCAATCTCCGTGAACAGTGTCTCCGGATCGAGCACGACGCCGTTCCCGATCGCGCAGCGCACGCCGGGGTGGAGAATGCCACTCGGAATCTGATGGAGTACGAACGCGCGATCGCCGAACTTCACAGTGTGGCCGGCGTTCGCGCCGCCCTGATAGCGCACGACCCAGTCGGCGCGCTCGGCGATCACGTCCACGAGCTTTCCCTTCCCTTCGTCGCCCCATTGCGCGCCGACGACGACGAGAGTGCGAATCGATGTGCTGAACATGGTGCTCGGAGTGCGTGGGCGATCAGGCGCGGACGAACGGCAGCCGGCGCGGGAAGGTGCTCCGAAAGCTAACGACGGCTGGCGGTGATGGCACCCGCGAGCATCGTCGCCACCTCCTCTGCCCCGCCTCCGGTGAGGCTCGCGAGGTCGTCGCCCGCTGTGTGGATGCGGCTCACCGTGCGCCAGCTCCCCTTGCTGATGTTGAGCACCTCCCAGCCGGCGTCAGCGAGCGCGACACCATCCATGAGGACGCCGGGAAGCAGGCGCGAGGGGCGCGGCCAATCTGCGCCGAAGATGCCGAGCAGGGCCCGGGGGGGACGGCCGCTGTAGATCAATCGGAGTCCGCCGATGTCATCGACGCCATCGATATTCAGCGCCCCCAGGAGGGTGCTCGATCCTGTTTCCCGCGCGCGGGTTTTCACCACGCTGTCGAGGGCGCCGAGGAGCCCGCGCGCCTTCGCTTCGGACTCCCGCGCCCACGCGCGCGCGCCCGCGAGCCCGAGCTCCTCGGCGCTCGTGAGGAGCACCCCGATCTGTATCCCGCGCGGGAGCAATTCGGCGGTACGCAGCACAGTCACCACGCCGGAGGCGTCGTCGAGCGCGCCGCGCGAGCGCGTACCGACGATGCTCAGCGCAACGGGGATAGACGCGAGCACCCCGAGCAGCGTGATGGCGATCCAGAGCCCGAGCGCGACGGGCACGTAGAGCTGGACGAACGCCAGCACTGCGGCAGCAATCCACATCGCGATCGAGCCCATCACACCGATCGCGCGCGCACCGATCGGGACCGGCTGGCTTTTCGAGTCCAGATGCGCAACGAGCCAGAGCGTTGGAGTGCCGCGCGTCGCCACGAGATTCGTGCTCCGCGCGCGAGCGCGTCGGAGGTTGAGCACCGCATCGCCGCCCATGCGACGCGCGAAGATCCCGAGCGCCGCTGCTCCGGCGACGAGGAGCACGAGTGCCGCACCCGGATGCGCGTGCGCGCTGAGGTGGCCGGCGACGATGAAGATGATCATCGTAAAGGCGCCGCCGATCGGCGTCCCCCAGCGCCCAGGAAAGGTCGAGTATTCGAAGTCCTGCGTCTCTACGGTGAAGCCGATCGCGCGCAACGCACTCGCGCAGTGCGCGCGCGCGATGCGCTCGGCGTCACCGCCAGCGGGACGAGGCGCGCCGGCGATCGCGGCGAGATGGTCGGCCGCCGCGAATGCCACCTACGCGACGCGCGCGAGCCCCGCGGCGCCGAGCAGCGTGGAGACGCGCTCGCGCTCGGCGGCGCCGAGCGGGCGCAGTGGTGCGCGCGGTGCGCCACCCGTGAGGCCGACGAGATCCATGGCCACCTTGATCCCCGGCGGTCCGAGCTCGGCCACGATCTCCCGCGCGATCGGACGCA
>JBBRYY010000214.1:0-3403 GCA_038237245.1 Gemmatimonadales bacterium
CGCCGCAGCGCCTCGGCTTGCGTCGGGATGTCGCCATCTACGACGGCGGCGTCGATCGCGGCGTGATATTTCTCGATCGCCGCGGCGATACGCCCCGCGCGCTCGTCGTCGCGAGCGTCGTGGAGTGCGCGGGTCGCAGATTGTGGAAACGCCTGGAACGCCATGTTTTTGTGGCTGGTCGACGGGTGCAACGAATTCGATCCGGGTCACATTCAGGATCGCGTACAGGGTCCGACTTGGTGATTGACGATCGCGTCGGGCGAATGGTCGTCGACACTGTCACGCCGCGCACCATTTCCGTCATCGTGGGGGCGCTGCGCTCACGAGCGAGGGTGGTTGCCGCGCATCTCTCCGCCTCGTCGTCCTCCGGGGGCCACCGAGGGCCCGCGCCATACCTGACCACCGATCTCCGGTTATCGATGCGCACCTTCCGAATCACACGCGCGATCGCGCTTCTCGCCCTGGCACTGGCGTGCGCGGCAACATCGCCCACGATTCCCGGCGGTGATACCGGCGGCACTCCACCAGCCGCTCCGCCGCCGCCCCCGCCTCCTCCCCCGCCACCACCTCCGCATCCGAGCGTCATCGCGAAGACGAGTGGCGATGCGCAGCGCGGCACGCTCTCCGCAACTCTTGCGGCGCCACTCGTCGTTACGGTGAGCAGCTCGACCGGCGCGGCCGTGAGCGGCGCGGCCGTGAGCGGCGCCGCCGTGACGTGGAGTGCGGCTGCGGGAAACGGGTCGGTGAGCACGAGGTCGACGACGACGGACGCGAGTGGGCACGCGAGCGTGCGCTGGACCCTCGACGGGACTTACCTCGCCAACAGTGTCACGGCGGCGATCGCCGGAGCATCGGTGACCTTCACCGCGCTCGGCAACGGCAGCGGCGATCTTGGTGGCAAGGCGATCTTTCCCGCCGGCGACGCGTGGCGCACGGACATCTCATCGTCCACGCGCGACGCGAATTCCGACAGCCTCATTGCGTCGTGCGGCGCGACGAAGGGAGTGCATCCGGATTTTGGTACGGTGTACGATGGCGCGCCCAACGGCATTCCGTACGTCGTCGTGCACGGGTCGCAGGCGAAGGTGGCGGTGAGCTTCTACTATGGTGACGAGAGTGATCCCGGTCCGTACCCGGTGCCGACGTACGCGCCCATCGAGGGCGGCGCATCGAGCTCCGGCGATCGCCACGTCCTCGTCGTGGACGCGGACGGCTGGAAGGATTACGAAATGTTCGACGCGCATCCGGTGAGCGCCGGCGCGAGCTGGACCGGAGGATCCGGCGCGATCTTCGACATGACTGCGGGGACGACGCGCCCCGCGGGTTGGACGTCGGCTGACGCCGCGGGACTTCCGATTCTACCTGGACTCGTGCGCTACGACGAAGTCGCGATCCATCATGCGATCGAGCACGCGCTGCGCTTCAGCTGCGCCCACTCGCGCAAGGCGTACGTTCCGCCGGCGCGTCACTCGGCTGGATCCGGGACAAGCACAAATCTTCCGCCGATGGGAATGCGTGTGCGCCTCAAGGCCGGCGTCGACATCTCGAGCTACTCGGCGGCCAACCAGGTGATCCTCAAGGCGCTCAAGAAGTACGGGATGTTCCTCGCCGACAACGGCTCCGACATGTTCCTGAGCGGCGCGCCCGACCCGCGCTGGAACGACGACGACCTGCACAATCTGACGAAGGTGCACGGGAGCGACTTCGAAGTCGTGCAGATGGGTACTCCGGTTCTGCAGCACTAGCACTAGCTCTAGTGCGTGTCGAGCGAGCGCTCCGGTTGCAGACCGTAGCGCTCCAGCCGGCGATAGAGCGTGCTCCGATGGATGTTGAGGCGCTCCGCCGCCGCGGCCATCGTCGGCGAGCGGCTCAGCGCCGCGACGGTTGCTTCGCGCTCCGCGTCCGCGTCGCTCGCGCACACGGTCGCGCCGTTGCGCAGCAGCAAACATGCGCCGATCGGCGTCGGTCCATCGAGGACCAGATGACTCGAGGCCGAGAGTCCGACATCGTCGGCGAGCGGAAAGCGAACATCGCTCGCGTCGAAGGGCCGCGATCCCGCGCGCACGTGACTCGCGATCGCCGCGCGCAGGCGATCCGGGATCGGAGTGCCGGGACGCAGGCCGGCGGGCGCATTCGCGGACGCGAAGAGCACGCGACCGCCGCGATCGACCGCGACCAGCGCGTCGCTCGAGTACTTCCCCGACATCTCCGCGGCGCGATGCAGCACGGCGAAGCGTCGCTCTGATTCCCGCAGCGCGAGCATCTGCTGCACGAGCGTCGCGAGCGCGCGTGCGAGCTCAAAGGTGTGCGGGTGTGCGTACTGTCTGAAGCCCGAGATGTCGAGAACGCCGAGGATCTCGCCGGTGATCTCATCGCGGAGCGGTACCGCGGCGCAATGCCACTCGTGCCACGCCTCGCAATAGTGCTCGGCGCCCACGATGTGCACGGCTCGTCCGGTGGCGAGCGCGGTGCCCGGACCGTTGGTGCCGGCGGCGCTCTCCGTCCACAGTGCGCCGGCGCAGAAGTTGATGCGGGCGAGTCCCTCGCGCGCATTGGGGTCGCCCTGGCACGAGAGCATCCGGCCCGCTCCGTCGAAGAGACTGAGGATGTGCCCCGTCGCCAGCGCCTCGCCCTGGTGCTCTACGGCGCGAAAGGCGAAGGGAAGCCAGTCCGCATGCACGCGCTCGCGCTCGAGTGAATCCTCGGCGAGCACGAGCGGCGCTCCGGGAAGATCGGCTCGCACCGCAGCGCTCGCGCTCCGTGCCCACGACTCACGCACCAGCGCACGTCCACCGCTCGCGCGCCCATCTCCCTCGACGACCCGCGCCCACGTGCGCGAGAGCTTGCGCTGCGCGGCATTCTCGTACGGGATCTGCTCGTTGATGGACAGCATACATCGCCCCGTGACTCGTGACCCCGATCGTCGGCCGCTTTCGTTGGATGATGGAGCATTCCACCGCGGACGAGCCGCGTCAAGGCGCGAAGGCGTCGCGCTCGCCAGACTCGAGCGTGGCGACCACGTCGCGCGCGCGACAGTTCGTCGCGCCTGGACGCCCTTACGGTCACGCCGATCAAGGCAAACGCTCATAAGTCGCTCGCGCCGAGCGACTTATGCATCTTTGGCAAATGTGCTGTTGCGCCGCGACATCGTGTACCATTCTTCATGATCGCGGCGCATGACCTTCGAGCGCCTCACTTGGATAGAGACCCCCAGGAGGTGCACGGATGTCTGCCACACTCGAGCCGACCACGAAAGGCGACGCCACACTCCCTGACGCCGCGCGCCAGTACGCCATCACGATTCCGATCAAGAGCCGCTACGAGAACTGGATCGGAGGGAAGTTCCGCGCGCCCGTGAAGGGCAAGTACTTCTCGAATCCCACGCCGATCACCGGTCAGCATC
>JBBRYY010000215.1:0-3222 GCA_038237245.1 Gemmatimonadales bacterium
CTCGGTGTGATGCTCGAGCACCTGCAGCCGGCGCTCGGCGTCGATGTCGACGGAATCGGGGACGAGCAGATAGCAGTACGCGCGCCGGTACGAGCGCCCGACGCGTCCGCGAAGCTGATAGAGCTGCGCGAGTCCGAAGTGGTCGGCGCGATTGACGAACATCGTGTTGGCGTTCGGCACGTCGAGCCCGGACTCGACGATCATCGTTGAGACGAGGACATCGACCTCGTGCGCGACGAATTTGCGCATCGCCTCCTCGAGCGCGCGCTCGGGCATCTGTCCATGCGCGACGGCTACCCGCGCGCGCGGCGCGAGCCGCTGGATGTGATCCGCAATGGCGACGATGGTCTCGATGCGATTGTGGACGAAGAAGACCTGGCCGCCGCGATCGAGCTCGCGCGCGATTCCCTCCTCGATGAGCCCCTCGTCCCAGGGCTCGACGAAGGTGAGCACCGGCGAGCGGTCGAGCGGCGGCGTGGCGATCACCGTCATGTCGCGCAGGCCGGCGAGCGACTGATGCAGCGTTCGCGGGATCGGCGTTGCGGTAAGGGTGAGCACATCGGTCTCGAGCTTGAGCTGCTTCAGCCGCTCCTTGTGCTTCACGCCGAAGCGATGCTCCTCGTCGACGATGACGAGGCCGAGATTGCCGAAGTTGACGTCGGGGCTCAGCAGCCGGTGCGTGCCGATGACGATGTCGACCCGCTTTTCCGCAATCTCCACGAGCGTCGCGGTGATCTCCTTCGCGCTCTGGAAGCGCGAGAGGATGCGGACGGTGACGGGGAAATCCGCGAGGCGTTCGGTGAAGGTGCGGCCGTGCTGCTCCGCGAGAATGGTCGTGGGGACGAGTACCGCGACCTGGCGCCCCGACTGCACCGCCTTGAACGCCGCGCGCACGGCAATCTCCGTCTTTCCGTAGCCGACGTCGCCGACGAGGAGCCGGTCCATCGGACGCGTCGACTCCATGTCGGCCTTCACTTCGACGGTCGCCTTGCGCTGATCGGGGGTGTCCTCGAAGAGAAACGACGACTCGAGCTGGCGCTGCCACGTGGTATCGGGGAACGCGGGGATCTTGTCTGCGACTCTGCGGCGCGCGTAGAGCTCGAGCAGCTCGAGCGTCATCTCCTGCAGCGCGGCGCGCGTCTTGTCGCGCTGCTGCGCCCACCGCTTGCCACCGAGCTTGTGGAGGCGCGGCGGCGGCGAGTCGCTGCTCACATCGTCTGCCGAGCGATAGCGCTCGACCTGATCGATGCGATAGAGCGGCACGTTCAGTCGGTCGCCGCCCTCGTACTCGATGACGGCGACTTCGATCGTGCTCTCGCGCACGAACACCTGCTCGATGCCGCGATAGATGCCGACGCCGTGCTCGAGATGCACCACGTAGTCGCCGGGCTTGAGCGCGGTGATGCTCTCGAGCGACGATCCCGATCCGTAGCGGCGGTGGCGGCGGATGCGCCGCTCGCGCCGGAAAATCTCGTGATCGGTGAAGATGCGGAGCCCGGGCTCCGATGAGCGCGCACCGGGCACGATGAAGCCGCCATCGACGACACCGACGGTGAGCGCAGCCGGCGACGGCGAGCGCGCATCCTCGTTCAGGATCTCGTCGAGGCGCTCGCACTGGCCGACGTTGTCGCAGAGGATGACCGTGGGCATGCCGTCCGACACGAGACGGCGGAGGCGTTTGATGTCGCGATCGACCGAATCGGGCGGGCGGATCGGAAAGACGATGTCGGCGCTTCGCGCACCACTCTCCGTGGCCGCGTCGCGATGGAGGAGCGCGATCTGACCGAAGCGCGCGAGTTGCCGCCGTGCCTCGTCCGGCGTTTGAAAGAGCTCGTCGCGATTCGGCACATCCTCGCCGCGGCGGCGGGCGAGATCGATGTGGTGCGCGGCCTCCTCCCACGTGCGGTGCATCTCCGAATCGAGATGCGAGCGGGCGGGCACCACGATGAGCGTGTCGGGCGGAAAGAGATCGGCCACGGTGCCGCGATGCGCGGCCTCCTCATCATCGCCGCGGCGGCCATCGACAGGAAGGATCACCGCGCTCGCCGCGTCGCGTGTGGAACGCTGCGATGCGAGATCGAAGTGGCGCAGCGACGCGATCTCGTCGCCCCAGAGCTCGAGGCGCACGGGATTCGCCATCCCGAAGCTGTAGATGTCGACGATGCCGCCGCGCACGCTGAACTGTGCGACGTCGTCGACGAGGGTGACGCGCTCGAAGCCGACGGACTCGAGGTGCGCGATCAGCGCGTCCAGCTTCTGCGTCATCCCGGGTTTGAGCTCGAGCCGCGAGTTTCGCACCGCCGCGGGCAACCGTGTGCGCTCGAGAATCGCGCGCGCGGTGGTGACGAGCGTGCGCACCTCGCCGCGCGCCACGCGCTCGAGCGTCTCCACGCGCTCGCCCGCGACCTCGAGGTGCGGCTCGACCTCGCCGAATCCCTCGCGCGGTGGATAGAGCGCAACCGCACCATCGATCGCGAGCGCATCGAGATCGGCGAGCCAGCGCTCGGCCTCGGGGAGCGCCTCCGCGAGAATCACCTGGAAGCGCGTCGCCCCAAGATCGCGCCCCAGCGCGGCGCTGAGCGTCGCGTCGCTGGAGCCGGGCAGTCCGCCGACGACGATCGACTCGCCGAGGGATGGGAGCTTCGCGATGAGCTCGCGATAAGCGGGGAGGTCGGCGATCGCGTCGAGGAGCTGCGGAAGTGCCATTACGCGGCCCTCCTGCGCGCGGGAGCAGTGATGAGCGTTTCGGCGAGCAAGGTGATGGCAGCGATGAGAAGGAGCGGAGCGAGCAGCGGGCGTTGGGGAGCAGCGGTGAGCACGCTCGCCGTGAGCGCGGTGCTGTCGGTGAAGACGTTCGTGGCACGCGTGCCGAGCCGCACGGCGAGCGCCTCCGGCGTGAGGCGCGAGAGATCGGATTCGGCGGCTTCGGGATTCACGACCAGCGCGCCGACGCGCGTGGTGCCGCGCAGATAGAAGTACGCGCCCGCGCGGGCGGGCGCGGTGAAGCTGTCGGCGCTCAGCGTCATCGCTCCACCCTCGGGGAGCTCGAGGGCGTCGACGCCCGCCGGCCGCGACAGCGGCGCGCCGGGCGCGACGTCGCGCGGGATGCCGCCCTCACCGCTGAGTCGCTGCGAGAGCATGTCGTCGAGCCAGGGCACGAACGACGCATGCAGCGGGAAGGTGGTCGCCGGTGGGGCGAGCGGCGACGCGACGAGCACGTAC
>JBBRYY010000216.1:0-3218 GCA_038237245.1 Gemmatimonadales bacterium
ATCACCGGCATCCATCACGTCACCGCGATCGCGGGGCCCGCGCAGGAAAATCTCGACTTCTACGCCGGCATCCTCGGGATGCGGCTGGTCAAGAAGTCCGTCAATCAGGATGATCCGTCCACGTACCATCTGTTCTACGCCGATGGCGAGGGGCACGCGGGCTCGGACCTGACCTTCTTCCCGTGGGCGCACATGCCGCGCGGTCGCGATGGCACGGGGCTTACCAACGAGGTGTCGCTCGCGGTGCCCATCGGCTCGCTGAGCTACTGGGCCGATCGCCTCGAGAAGCATGGCGTGAAGATGGACGCGCAGGTCGTGCGCTTCGGCGAGCGCGCCCTTCCCTTCACCGACGTGCACGGACTCAAGCTCGCGCTGGTAGAGACCAGCGACACGCGCGAGTTCGCGCCGTGGTCGGGGAGCCCGGTGCCGGTGGAGCACCAGATTCGCGGACTGCACACCGTTCGTATCTCCGAGCGCAACCGCTCGGCCACCGAGACGCTTTTGTTCACCGGCATGGGCTTCACGATGGCGGCCGAGGAGGGTGGATGGAAGCGCTACCGGCTCGGCGAGGGTGGGTCGGGGCGCGTGCTCGACGTCGAGGAACTTCCGAACGTCGCGCGCGGCGCCTGGGGAACCGGGCGCGTTCACCATGTGGCCTGGCGCGTCGATGATGACGCCGCCGAGCTCGAGGCACGCGAGCAGCTCCACAAGGTCGGCACGCAGACCACCGAGGTGATCGATCGCTTCTGGTTCAAGTCGGTGTACTTCAGCGAGCCGGGTGGCGCGCTGTTCGAGCTGGCGACGGACGGCCCGGGATTCGAGATCGACGAGAGCGCTGACGCACTGGGGACGCAGCTGATCCTGCCGCCGTGGCTGGAGCAGCATCGTCCGGAGATCGAGCGTGGATTGCCGGTGCTGGTGGCGCCTGCGGTCGAGACGGCCGCGAAATAGCTGTTAGCGGGGAAGCACGCCTTCGAGCCAGTTGACCGCGCCGACTACGTCGTCGCGCGTCAGCTCGTGCCCCGCGTTGAAGAAGGCGATCGTAGCGACGGCGCCGGCTGCGGTGAGCAACGACTGCAGCCTGCGCGCCTGCTCCGGGGTTGCGATCGGATCCCACTCGCCCGAATTGAGGAGCACCGGCGTGCCGCCGAGCTTCGCTGGATGCGTCGGCTCGAAGGGGACCATCGCGCGGAGGAGGATCGCCTGCGCGAAGAGCGACGACCCGGTGAGCATCACGCTCGCGGCGATGTTCGCACCGTTCGAGAATCCCACCGCGACGATCTGCGACGCATCGAGCTCGTACTTCACGACCGCCCCATTCACGAAGCGAATCAGCTGCTGCGTGCGCACCGCGAGATCCTCGAGATCGAACACCCCCTCGGAGAGCCGCTTGAAGAAGCGCGCAGCTCCGCGCTCGCTCACCGCGCCGCGAGGGCTGAGGATGGCCGCGCCGGGAAGCAGTGACATGCCGAGCGGCACGAGATCCTTCTCGTCGCCGCCGGTGCCGTGGAGCATGAGGAGCGTAGTCGATGCGTTTTTGCCCTCGCCCTT
This sequence comes from Gemmatimonadales bacterium, assembly GCA_038237245.1. Taxonomy (GTDB): domain Bacteria; phylum Gemmatimonadota; class Gemmatimonadetes; order Gemmatimonadales; family Gemmatimonadaceae; genus FEN-1250. The sequence continues at coordinate 1,552 of JBBRYY010000216.1, forward strand.
CGTGAAGCGATGGACGAGCTCGAGATCGGACGTTGATGTTGTCATGAGCGGGATGATGATCGATACCAGCGCGGCAGGCAATTACCCGATAGTGGACTACCGATATGTCTCGAAGAAGCCGGTTCCGGTGCCGGATATGGGCGACCCACCGACGCGTCCGCTGATGCGCGCGCGGCCCTTCATCTGAATGAAGTACGGCTTGAGGATCCGGCGCGCGTCCGCCGCATCGCCGCGCTCGATGAGCGAGGTGCGGGTGTCGCTGCCGATCGCGTCCTCGATGTCGAGCTCGATGCGCAGCGTGTCGGCGCCGCGCGCGTCCTGCATCACTGCGTGGCTCGGCACCTTCACCTGGTGCCCGTTCACCTCGATCGTGCGGCCATCGTCGTACGCAATCTCGTGCGGACGAAAGAGGGCGCGAAAGCCGAGCGAGTCGGTGAGGTAGACGAAGAAGGGCTGCGTGGTGCCGACGCTGTCCGGCGGCGCGACGCGGCCGTAGAGCAGCGTGTATTCGCCTGCGCGCGTCGCTCCCCAATCCCACGACACGCCGTGCCAGACGCCCCAGTTGTGATCGTGGTAGCTCTGCGCGCCATCGTATTTCTCGCACGCGCCTGCGATGCACATCGAGCCCGTGGCGCTCGCGCGAAGGCCGGGCACCGCGTACCCCGATGCAAAGGGGCAGCTCTCATCCGTATCCGCGCACTCGGCGATCGACGCGCCGGGGAAGAGGATGTTCGGCGCGGGGATGACGGTGAGGTCGAGCGTGAGCGGCGCGCCGGTGCCGTTCTCGCGTGCGGTCGCCTTCAGCGCATAGCGCCCGTCCGGGAGGAGATGCACGCTCGATACTCCGATTTCGAGATCGGCGCTGTCGGTGGAGAAGTGCACCTGATCCCTCCGGGCGTTGGTGGTGAAGCGCCGCGTGCGCCCGCCCTGCTCCCGCACACTCACCGCGATCTGCCCTCCCCACTTGTCTCCGCGCACATCGCCCGCGACGATGTACGAGATGAACGCCCACTCCTTGCCGCTCGCCGAGAGCACGTTGAAGTAGTGCCACTCGGCCCAGCTGTCGCGATGCGCGACGTTCTTCGGCGGCAGGTGAAAATGATCGATGCTCGAGTAGAGCTCGAACGGCGTCGGCGTCGCCCAGCGGCGGTCGCCGTCATCGTCGCGCCATGCGCCGCTCACCACCGGCGGCAGCGCATCGACCGCCGCACTGTGCGAAGGGATCTCCCCATTCGCGCGCACTGTGCGCTCGATGCCGTGCGCGCGGAAGTAGAGCAGCTTCCCGTCGATCTGCGGCGCGACCGTCGCGACATCGCGCGCGAGACGCGGCGACGCGAGCAGCTGGCGATAGATGAAGCGCGCATTGGCGATCGAGAAGAACAGACCGCCGACGCCGCCGGTCTTCATGACCTCGATGTCCATCCCCTCGGGGAGCACGGTCACCTGCCCGCCGCCCACGAGCTTCTCGTCGCGTGCCTGCGCGAGCATCGCCTCACCGATCGCGAGCAGCACGATCATGACGCCGACGCCCAACGAATATCCGAACAGCAGAAAGAGCGAGCGGAGCGGGCGATGCGCGAGGTTGCGCAGCGCGAGCAGCGTGATCACGCGCGCGGCTCTCGCCAGGGCGGTGGACTCTCGGCCCGCGGCACCGCGAAGCGCAGCGC
>JBBRYY010000217.1:0-3202 GCA_038237245.1 Gemmatimonadales bacterium
CTCCTCGCAGCGCTGCTGAGTCACCGCTTGCCGGCGACGTTCACGGAGATCGCAAGGGACGTCCCCGCGTATCTCGCTGACGGCAGCGTAGAGGCCAAAAATCCATCCGCCAGCCTCAAGCGCATGTTCGAGCGCGACAAGCAGGAGCTGAGGGAGCAGGGTGTACCCATCGAGAGCATCGGCGAGGACGGAAGCGATGAATCCTCATACCAGCTTCGCACGAAAGACTTCTACCTCCCCTACCTCGGCGTCGTGTCCGCGCGTGGCCTCGTGAAGCCCGCCACTGTGGACCGATACGGGTATCGCTCTCTCGAGACGCTGGCGTTCGAGCCTGACGAGCTCCAGGCGATCGTCGAGGGCGCGAGGCGCGTGGCGCAGATCGGTGATGCCACGCTCGCTGACGATGCGCAAAGCGCCATTCGCAAATTGGCGTTCGACCTGCCCCTCGGTGCCACCGATGGGACAAGCGATGGAGTGCTCGTGCCGCCGATGCAGCGCGCCGATCCGCGCATTCTCGCCTCGCTCGGCGATGCGCTATTCAGCCGTAAGCGGCTGAGCTTCCAGTACCATGGCATGGAAGCAGAACAGCCCACCGAGCGCGCGGCCGAGCCCTATGGCTTGTTCTTCGTGAACGGCCATTGGTACCTCGTGGCGCGCGATGTCGCGAAGAACGCGCTGCGCAACTTCCGCGTCAGCCGAATGGCCCGCGTGCGAGCCAATGCGCAGAAGGCGGGCACGAGTGACTACGAAATCCCGGCGACCTTCTCCCTCCGCGCACATGCGCGGTCGCGCCAGGCGTGGGAGATCGGCGATGGCGACACGTACGAGGCAGTCGTGGAATTTACCGGCGCGACGGGCGCCGCTATGGCCGCCGCGGCGCTTGGCCGCACGGACCAATCGGCGCCCTCCCTACGTCGGTTCGACGTGCGTCGCACCGACAGCTTTGCCCGCTGGCTCTTCACCTTCTCAGGCGAGGCAAGGCCCGTTGCGCCACCAGTGCTCCTGACGGCGTATGCCGGCATCGTTCGTGATACACGCTCCCTCTACGAGGCGCAGTGATCCATGGCTGATACCGCGGCAGCGCAGTTGCGACGCATGCTTCACCTGATACCGCGTCTGGCGGACGATGAGGATCACGCCCTCGACGAAGTGGCGGCGGCAGCCGGGACGACACCCAAGGAGCTGCTGAAGGACCTCGTGTCCATCTCCGAACGGTTCGACGCGCCCGGTGCGTTCGTGGAGGGCGTCTCCATTCTCGTCGAGGAGCAAACGGTAAGCGTGCACGCGAGCCACTTTCACCGGCCCATGCGTCTCACCATGCCGGAGCTGTGCGCGCTCGAGTTGGGACTCACACTGCTCAGGCGCGAGCGGACGCCAGCAGAGCAGGCGCCAATCGATCGCGCGCTCGAGCGACTGCAGCTGACGATCAGCCAGGTGCCGACCAACGATCGGCACGAGGGCACGCGTTACGCCGACCTCGCTGACGCCGGATCAGCGACGCATCTCGCCGTGCTTCGCTCGGCCGTGCGCGATCATCGCAAGGTGCGCCTTCGCTATCGCGCCGGCGGCGCAACCGAGAGCACCACACGCACGATCTCCCCTCAGTCGCTCGCCTATGCGGAGCAGATGTGGTATGTGGTGTCGACGAGCGACGAAGGGTTGCGCTTCTTTCGGCTCGACCGGATGGAAGATGTCGAGGCCACTACAGAGGAGTTCCAGCCCGACATGGCTGTTGCGGGCCGAGTGCTGGAGGCGGGACATGTCTTTGAGTGGAATACGGCTCGAACGATGACCGTACACTATTCACCGCGCATCGCGCGATGGGTCGCGGAGCGGGAAGGGAAGGCGCTCGCGGCCGATGGAAGTCTCACGCTCGAGCATCCAGTAGCGGACGAATCATGGGCGATCCGCCATGTCCTTCAATATGGGAGTGAAGCTGAGCTCGTGTCACCGCCAGAATTGCGTGCGCTCCTCGCTCGGAAGCTCGATGAGTTGAGCGTCGCATGACCGTTCAGCTGCCCCACCATGTCGTCGCCGTCTGGAATCCGACGTACTCCCGGAACGCCATGGACGAGCACCTCGCCGTCCTCTTGCGCCACGCCGCGGGCTTCCGTGAGCGGGGACTGCGGGAGGAAGACGTTTATGTGTGGTGGGGCCGCGTTCACTCACGCAATCGGCGCACCCAGCTTCCGCATCTCGACGACATCCGCGCCATCGATACGACGCTCGACGACGACAATGCACCCGAAACGCACCTGTACCTCACGGACTACCAGTCGCTCTACGTCGCTGACCTGGCCGAAATCCACTTCGGCGAGCTACCGGACTCGGAGGCGACGCATGTGCCGTCGTACTACGCCACCGATCACCTCGAGTGCGACTTCTGGTTCAAGCTCTGGGACATACGCCGGCTGGTCACGGATGACATGCTCGGTACCATCGAGGAGCTCAAGCGCTTGCGAAGCGTCGCCTATCACGATCAGCCGGTCTCGTTGTACGGCGGAATGGTGAACCTGCCGCTTGTCGTGACCCGCCCTGACGGTGCGTTGTTCTTTGACGAGCACGAACGCGACGTCGCGACAAAGTCGGCGCTCTGGGCCGAGTTCGACGCGGAGATGGGCACGGGGATCGTGTCGGTGGAGCGCATGCTCCGCGACGACCTGCTCGGCGAAATCACCTGGGGCGCACTGGATCCGACGGTGCGGAACTTCATCGCAACGGCGGAGAAGGTCTTTCGGGATCATCGCGCCGACCCGGCGTTCGACTTCGCCCCGGTGCTGGGCAGCTTTTCGAAGGCGCTGGAGGTGCAGCTCGCCACTGTCCTGCGTCATGTTCTGCCCAGGTTGCCGAAGCAGCAGCGCTATACGAACATCGATGGGATATCCGTCGATCTCGTTGAGCGCCGCGGCTTAACGCTCCAGAACGTGGTTCACGTGCTCGCGGCGGATCAGGGACGAAGCGCGGAGCTCTCTGGCGCGTTGATCAACGGCGGCTGGCTCACGGGGCAGTTCGCGGCGGTGCTCGATCAGTTCCGGCAGGTACGAAACGAGGGCACGCACGTGAGTCGGATCGATCGCAAGACGGCAACCTATTGGCGAAACCAGCTTCTGGGTGTCGGCTGTGCGGGGCATTTTGTGGAGCTCGCTAAGGTGAAGCTCCGCTGAGCGGACTTGTCATGATTAGACATTTCGGGCCTCGGCGC
>JBBRYY010000218.1:0-3194 GCA_038237245.1 Gemmatimonadales bacterium
GCCGCGACGGCTCGTGGTATCCTCGCCGCGGAAGATCCACACCTTCACGCCGATCGTGCCGAACGTCGTCTTCGCCGTGCTCGTGGCGTAATCGATCTTCGCACGCAGCGTGTGCAGCGGCACCCGACCTTCGTGATAGCCTTCGACGCGCGCGATCTCCGCGCCGCCAAGCCGTCCGCCGCACTTGATCTTGATCCCCTGCGCCCCCGTGCGCATCGCGCTCTGCACCGCGCGCTTCATCGCGCGACGGAACGAGATACGCTGCGCGAGCTGGTGCGCGATGTTGTCCGCGACGAGCTGCGAGTCGAGTTCGGGATGCTTGATCTCTTCGACGTTGATGCCGACTTCCTTGCCCGTGAGCTGTGCCAGCTCGTCGCGCAGCTTGTCGACTTCCGCTCCCTTCTTGCCGATCACGACCCCAGGACGCCCCGTGTGGACGGTCACGACGACCTTCCCCGGCTTGCGCTCGATCGTGAGATCGGAGATCGCCGCGTGCCCGAGGCGCGCGTGCAGATACTTGCGGAGCAGCTCGTCTTCCTTGAGCAGCGCCGGGAAGTCGCGGTTGGCGTACCACTTCGAGCGATGCTCGCGTGTGATCCCCAGCCGGAAGCCGATCGGATTCGTTTTCTGTCCCATTACTTCCCTTCCTTCTCGGCAACCACGATTTCCACGTGGCTCGTCCGCTTGAAGATTGGCGTTCCGCGTCCCATCGCAGCCGGCATGAAGCGCTTGAGCTTCGGCCCTTCGTTGATGATCGCGAGCTTGATGTAGAGCCGGTCCGTATCCAGCGATTCGTTCGCCTCACGCGCCTTGAACTCCGCGTTCGCAACCGCGGACTTCAGCGTCTTCGCGATCTGCTTCGCCGCATGCTTCTTCGAGAACGCCAGCAGTGCCAGCGCCTCGTTGACGTATTTGCCGCGAACCTGATCGATCACCAGCCGCATCTTGTACGGCGACTGGCGCGTGGTGCGCTGGAATGCGCGCACATCAGCCATGGCTACCTACCTCCCTTTGGTCCACCCGCGCCGCCACCCGACGGCGCCGGTGAAGCCTTCTTGTCCGCCGCCTTGTTCCCCGTGTGTCCACGGAAGAGCCGCGTCGGTGAGAACTCGCCGAGCTTGTGCCCGACCATGTTCTCGGTGACGTAGACGGGGATGAACTTGTTGCCGTTGTGCACCGCGAAGGTGTGCCCGACGAATTCCGGCGTCACCGTGCTCGCGCGCGACCACGTCTTCATCACCCGCTTCTCATTCCGATCGTTCATCGCGCGCACCTTCTTCTGCAGCGCCTCGAGGACGTACGGACCTTTTTTTACGCTTCTCGCCATGTTGAGCTCTCGACAGGACTAAAGACAGTGCTTACTGGGTCGCTTTGCCGCGCTTGCGGCCACGCACGATCATCCGCTGCGACGACTTCTTCTTGTTGCGCGTCTTGACGCCTTCCTTCTTGCCCCACGGGCTCACGACGTTGCGTCCACCGCGCGTACGTCCACCGTGCGGGTGATCCACCGGATTCATGACCTCACCGCGAACCTTCGGACGACGTCCCTTCCACCGCGTCTTTCCCGCCTTTCCCGCGCTCAACAACTCGTGCTCCGAGTTGCCGACCTCGCCGATCGTCGCCAGGCAGTTGCCGTGCACCATCCGCATCTCGCTCGAGCCCAGACGCAGCGTCACGTACTCCCCTTCCTTCGCGACGACGTTCGCCGACATGCCGGCCGAGCGCGCCATCTGTCCGCCCTTCCCGATCTTGAGCTCGATGTTGTGCACGTCCGTACCGAGCGGGATCTCGCGCAGCGGCAACGCGTTGCCGAGGCGAATGTCCGACCCCTTCCCCGACACGATCGAATCGCCCACCGCCAGCCCCTTCGGGTGCAGGATGTAGCGCTTCTCTCCATCGACGTACTCGATCAGCGCGATGCGCGCCGAGCGGTTCGGATCGTACTCGATCTCTCGCACGGTGCCGACGATCGCGAACTTGTCGCGCTTGAAGTCGATCACGCGATACATCCGCTTGTGACCGCCGCCGCGACGACGCATCGAGATGTGGCCGTGGTTGTCACGTCCGCCCGACTTCTTGATCGGCTCGAGCAGCGACTTCTCCGGCGTCGACCGCGTGATCTCGCTGAAATCCGAGACCGTGCGGAATCGCGTGCCCTGCGTGACCGGCTTGAATTGACGAATGCCCATGACTTGGCTCAGCCCTCGAAGATGTCGATCGTGTCGATCGTTTCGCCCTCACGGAGCGTCACGACTGCCTTTTTCCAATGCGCCTTGCGACCGGCCGACTGCCCCATGCGCTTCGCCTTGCCGCGCTGGTTCGACGTCCAGACCCCCGTCACGTGCACGGCGAACAACTTCTCGATCGCCTGGCGAATGTCGGGCTTCGTCGCATCGCGATGCACCTGGAAGGTGTACTCGCCGCGCTCCTGATACGCCGCCGAGCTCTGCTCGGTGACGATCGGGCGCACGATGGTCTCGTAGAGATTCGGCATCGTCTACTTCCCCTTCTTCTTCGGCTTCGCCGCGGACTTCTTCGCGGCAGCCTTGGTGGCGGGCGTCTTCGTCGCGGCTTCCTTCTTCGCGGGCTTCGCAGCCTTCTTCGTCTTCTTCTCGGGCGCCTTCTCCTTCTTCTTCTTCGGCGCTGCCTTCTTTGCCGCCGGCTTCGCAGCGGCCTTCTTCTTCGCAGGCTCGCGCTTCACCGCCGGCTCACGCTTCGGCGCCTTCGCCTTGGGCGTCGGCTCCGTGTCCGCGATCGGCTCGAGCGTCTGCCCAATCGCACTCCCCTCGATCAGCACCACATCCGACCAGAGGATGTGGTAGGCCGACACGTCGGAGTACGGCAGCACGTGCACCGTCGGAATGTTGCGGCCGGACATGTGGAGATTCGACTTCACCCCGTCCGTGAGAATCAGCACCTTCTGGTCGGCGACGCCGAGGCGCTCGACGAACGCGGCGAGACGCGAGGTCTTCGGCGCCTCGTAGTTGAACGCATCGATGAGAATGACCGAGCCTTCGCGCGCGCGGGCATTAAATGCACTCTTGCGCGCGAGCGCACGCACCTGCTTCGGTACGAACTGCGCATAGCTGCGCGGGATCGGACCGAACACCGTACCACCACCTACCCAGTTGGGCGCACGAATGGAGCCCTGACGCGCACGTCCGGTTCCCTTCTGCTTCCACGGCTTCTGATTA
>JBBRYY010000219.1:0-3159 GCA_038237245.1 Gemmatimonadales bacterium
GCAGGCGAGTCGTGGCCGCGCCATTCCATCCCGCGAAGTCGCGCTCGGGCGCAGGGGAGCTCAGCGAGGGTCGAACGTCGCCTCGTCGCGGAACTTCGCTTGATCCAGTCCCTTGATCGCCTCGCGACCCACGATCTTCTGAAAGTTCGCTCCCGACAGCTCAGCCAGCGTCAGATCGGCGCCGGTGAGATTGGCACCCGTCAGCACTGCGCGCGTCAGCCTCGCCTTCCGAAGATTCGCGCCCGTGAGATCCGCGCCACTGAAGTCGGCCGCAGTCATGTCCGAGCGCATCACGCCCATCGGCTGGTTGCGCGGGTCGGCTCCCATGTCCGCGGAATCGAGCTTTGCACGCACGAAGATCGCGCCGGTCGCGAGTCCGATGATGCGCACGCGCGTGAGATCAGCGTCGGTGAAATTCACCTTCTCCATGATCACCGCGTACAGGCTCGCGTCACGCAGCGTGGCGTGCGTGAAGTTCGTATTGCGCATCGTCGCGACATCGAGTGATGCACCGGAGAGATCTGCGTTACGCGCGTTCGCGCCGTCGAAGTTCACGCTGAACAGCTTGGCTTTCATCATCATCGTGCCGACGAGCGTCGCATGGGAGAGATTTGCGCGCTTGAAGTCGAGCCCGGCGAGATCGAGCCCCGAAAGATTTTGCCCGGAGAAATTCGCGGGATGGTCGATCGACGACGAATCGAGTCGCGCGACGACCTGCGCGCGTGTGAGCGGCGTGGAGTCCGCGGCCGGAGCATCCAGCGACTCGGCGCCGATCGAGCCGAGCGATGTGCTCACAACCGTGAGCGGCGCCCCCGGACGCGCGAGCGCCCGATGCGCCGCGGCGCTGTCGGGCTGGCCCCAGCGGTCGAAGATGTCGGCGAGCACCGTTTCGGTGCGACGGTAGTAGTAGAGATTCGGATGCTGCTGCGAGCGCAGCGTGTCGAGCGTCGCTTTGAGTCTCGCGACTGCGGTGGCAGGCTGATTGTGATCGCGCAGCACCAGCGCATCTACGCGCGCGAGCGATGACCAGCGGGCGTCTCCCGGGGGGAGAATCCCATTCCAGAGTGCCCGAGCGCTGTCCGCGAGCGCCACCGCCTTCGTATCGTCGCCGGTGCGCGCCGCGAGCTCCGCGCGATTCGCGAGCATCGTCCCCTGGCCGCTCCGGCGAAAGCGCATCGGCTGCACCGACCCAAGCAGAGCGTACGACCGCTGCATGAGCGAATCGGCGACGACGCCGTGGCCCATCAGTGCCTCCGCCGCCGCGAGATACGACGTCGCTCCCGCGACATCCTCCGGCTCCGTCGCCGAACTTGCCGCCAACCGCGCGAGCTCCGCGCGAAATTGCGACGATGCCTCCTCGTTGCGGCCCTGTCGCCGAAGCGATTCTCCGAGGAGGATGAACGGCGAGGTTCCTGGCGCGGTTTTCCCGTTCTTCTTCTCATCCTCCACGAGCTCGCGAAAGATCACCTCGGCCTCGTGGTACTTCTCGTCTCCCATCAACGCGCTGCCGTACGTGCCCCTAGCCTCGGAGCTCGATACGCCCGGGGTCAGCTTCGCGCGAATCGCATTCGCCTCTCGTCCGGCGGACTCCGCGCCGGCGAACTGCTGGCTGAAAAGCAGGAGACGCCCGAGCGTCTCGAGTCGCATCGCCAGATCGGCGGAGTCGCGTCCATACGCGCGCTGACTCGCGACCGCCTCTCTCAGCAGCTGCTCCGCACGCGCCTGTTCGCCGTTGCTGATATAGATCGCCCCCAGCGCCGACTGCATCGTCGCGCGGACGTTCGGCTGCGTCGCGTACTGTGTCGCGATCGTCGGCTCCGCGTGGTCGAGCACCTCGCTCACCGAGAGCGGCTTCCCGAGCGAATCTGTGAGCTGGGCGAGCAGCGACCACAGTGTATGCGTCACCGCACTCGCCTGGTCGCGCTGCGCTGCGGTCAGGTCGGACTCGCGCTTGAGCTTCGCATTCTGCCGGCGCGACACGACGCCGAAAGTCGCGAGGGCGATGAGGACGATCGCGGCGATGCTCACGCCCACGCGCTGCCGCCGCACGAACTTTCGCGCGCGGTAGATGCGGCTGTCCGCGCGCGCGAGTACAGGGCGCTGCTCGAGATGACGTCGGACATCATCCGCGAGGCGGTCCACGGACGCATAGCGGCGATCCGGCTCCCGGCGCAACGCCATCAGCGCGATGGTGTCGAGGTCGCCACGCAGCGCTCGCCCGTCCGCGACGACCGCCGACGGGGCCCTGGGCTCCGCCTCGCGAACGATTCGCGCCCAATCCGCGGGATTCGAGCGCACGAGATTGAGCGGCCGCTCGCCTGTGAGTAGCTCATAGAGCACCACGCCGAGCGCGTACACATCCGCGGCCGTCGTCACGGGCTCGCCGAGCACCTGCTCGGGGCTCGCATACTCCGGGGTGAAGGGCTGGAAGCCCGTGCGCGTGATGGGAGCGTCGGCTGCACTCGTGGGCGCGAGCAGCTTCGCGATCCCGAAATCGAGCAGCTTGATGTGCCCATCCACCGTCACCAGAATGTTCGACGGCTTGAGATCGCGATGCACGACGAGATTCCGATGCGCGTACGACACGGCGTCGCAGATCTGCAGAAAGAGTCCGAGCTTCTCGGGAAGTGTGAGCGCGTGCGCCTCCACGTAGCGGTTGAGCGGCATCCCGTCCACGAACTCCATCGCGAACCACGGATGCCCGTCGCCGGTGACGCCGCCCTCGAGCAGCCGTGCGACGCCCTGATGCTCGAGCGTCGCCAGGATCTGCCGCTCCTCCGTGAAGCGGCGCAGAAGCACGCGGTCCTGATCGAGCCCGCTGCGCATCACCTTGAGCGCGACGCGCGGCGCGAACTCCGCGTCGTCACGCGCCGCGAGGTAGACAGAGCCCATCCCTCCGCGGCCGAGCACGTGATCGATCACGTACGGTCCGATGCGGGAGGGTGGGGCAGGCTCGCGCTCCGTGAACAGCGGCTGTGCCCACGCGACGGCGCCCGCATCGGATGCCGTCGCGGCCTCGGTGTTGCCGGCCGACACGAGCAGCCGCTCGACGGCCGCTCGCAGCACCGTGTCCGCACCGCACACGGTGTCGAGATAGGCGGGCCACGAATCGGGAGGAAGCTCGAGCGCGCTGTCGAGGATCGGCTCGATCCGCTCCCA
>JBBRYY010000220.1:0-3144 GCA_038237245.1 Gemmatimonadales bacterium
ACGATGGAAGAGGTCGGCTTCGACAGTACGACCACCCAGGCCGGACTCGACTCCCTCAACGAAATCGGCAGGCGTATCTCGCCATCGACGGTCTCGGCGTATCGGCTGAAGCACTGGGCCGGGCTCCGCCCCATCACTCCCGACCGCCTGCCGATTCTGGGCCCCGACCCGGATTTCCCTCGCCTGCTCTACGCATGCGGGCACGGACGAAATGGGATACTCCTGGCGCCGATCACCGGCGAGGCGGTGGGCGCGCTCGCGGCCGGCGAGCGAAGCCGCCACGACATCACTTCATTCTCGATCGAACGCTTCGCGAGAGCTCAGTAACCGACTATATTTTCAGCATCGGTTAGCATGACTATCCCTTGTGTGGGCCTACAGATAGCTTGGGCGGACACGTGCGGCAACCGCGCGAGCCGCGTTTTGCGACCAGAGGCGAATGCACGATTCGTTGTACCAGATCATGGGCCGACACTCCGCCCCCGCTCTCCCCGAGCGCAAGCCGGACTGGCTGAAAGTGCGGGCTCCCGGCGGTCCGAATTATCTCCGCATGCAGCAGCTCATGCAGGACCTTCGCCTACATTCCGTATGCGCCGAGGCTCACTGTCCGAACATCGGCGAATGCTGGGAGCACGGCACCGCCACCTTCATGATCCTCGGCGACGTCTGCACCCGGAACTGCGCCTACTGCGCGATCGCGCACGGGCGCCCACCCGAGTACGACACGGAGGAGCCCGTCCGCGTCGGCGCGGCCATCGCCCAGCTCGACCTGCAGCACGCCGTGATCACATCGGTCGACCGCGACGATCTCCCTGACTTCGGCGCCTACATCTTCGCTGAGACGATCAGGCAGATCCACGCACAGAGTCCCGGGTGCTCGGTGGAGGTGCTCGTCCCCGACTTCCAGGGGCGCGAAGAATCCATTCGCGCGGTGCTCGAGGCCGAGCCCGAGATCTACAATCACAACACCGAGACGGTGCCGCGCCTTTTCAAGCGCTGCCGGCCGGGCGGGCGGTACGAGCGCGTGCTGGAGATCTTTCGCGTCGCGAAGCGGATCGCCCCCGACATCCCCACGAAAACGGGACTGATCCTCGGCATGGGCGAGACGATTCCGGAAGTGTTGCAGACCATGCGCGAGCTGCGCGACGTCGACGTCGACATCCTCACGCTCGGCCAGTATCTGCGCCCGTCCGCGCAGCACCATCCGCTCGATCGCTACTACACGCCAGCAGAGTTTCTCCTGCTGCGCGATGCCGGTCGCGAGATGGGCTACCGGCACGTCGAGTCGGGGCCGCTCGTGCGCTCCAGCTATCACGCGTGGGAGCAGGTCCAGGCGGCGGGCGTCTGATGGCGCGCCCACGCACTCCCGCGCCCGCAGCCCCCGAGAACCCGGAGACATCAGCGATGGCGAAGAAGAAGCCCGACGCACCAGCCGCCGACGATTCCGCGCTGCGTCTGACGCTCCTGCGCGAGATGCTCCTCATGCGCCGCTTCGAGGAGCGCGCGGCGGAAGCGTACGCGCTCGGTAAGATCGGCGGCTTCTGTCACCTCTATATCGGACAGGAAGCGGTGGGTGCTGGCGCGATCTCCGTGCTGCGTCCCGACGACTACGTCATCACGAGCTATCGCGATCACGGGCAGGCGCTCGCCCGCGGGATCACGCCGCGCGCGGTGATGGCGGAGCTCTTTGGGCGCATCGACGGTTGCTCGAAGGGGAAAGGCGGCTCGATGCACCTCTTCGACCGCAACACCAACTTCCTCGGCGGACACGGCATCGTCGCGGGACACATTCCGATCGCGACGGGGGTCGGCTTCGCGATCAAATACCGCGGCGGCGATCAGGTGTGCCTCTGCTTCTTCGGCGAGGCCGCGGTGAACAACGGCGCGTTCCACGAGGCGCTCAACATGGCGGCGCTCTGGCAGCTGCCGGTGGTCTACGTTGTCGAGAACAATCGTTATGGAATGGGGACGGCGCTCGAGCGCGCGTCCAGTGTGAACGACATCGCCGAGCGTGCGTGCTCCTATGACATGCCGAATGAGGTGGTGGACGGGCAGGACGTGATCGCGGTGCGCGAGGCCGTGACGCGCGCGGTGGCCCGCGCGCGCGGCGAGAATACCCCAACGCTCCTCGAGGTGCGCACCTATCGCTTCATGGGGCACTCGATGTCCGACGCGGTGAGCGGCACCTATCGCAGCAAGGAGGAGCTCGACGAGTACATGAAGCGCGATCCGATCGCGGTGCTGCGCGCCCAGATGGAGCAGCGCGGCGAGTGGTCGGACGACAAGATGGCCGCGATCGACGATGAGGTCCGCGCAATCGTTGAAGACGCGTGGAACTTCGCCGACGAGAGTCCGGAGCCGCCCCTCGAGGCGCTCACAGAGGATGTCTACGTCGACACGACGAGCGACAGCACGACGAGCTCCGTCGAGGGTGCGCGCTGATGGCGATCGTCACGTATCGGGACGCGCTCAATCAGGCGCTCCGCGAGGAAATGCAGCGCGACGATCGCGTCTTCATCATGGGCGAAGAGGTCGCGGTCTATCAGGGCGCGTACAAGGTGTCCAAGGGGCTGCTGCAGGAGTTCGGCGAGATGCGCGTGGTCGACACGCCGATCACGGAGCTGGGCTTCGCGGGAGTCGGCGTCGGCGCGGCGATGGTCGGGCTGCGGCCTGTCATCGAGTTCATGACGTGGAACTTTGCGCTGCTCGCGCTCGACCAGGTCGTGAACGCTGCGGCGAAGATACTGTCGATGTCGGGCGGGCAGTACAACATCCCGATTGTCTTTCGCGGACCGAACGGCGCGGCGCTCCAGCTCTCCGCGCAACACTCGCAGGCGTGGGAGTCGTGGCTCGCACACATTCCCGGGCTTAAGGTCGTCGCGCCGGGCACGCCCTACGACGCGAAGGGGCTGCTCAAGAGCGCGATCCGTGATGACAATCCGGTGATGGTGCTCGAGGGCGAGATGCTCTACAACGTCAAGGGCGAAGTGCCCGATGGCGACTACACCATCCCGCTCGGCAAGGCACAGGTGAAGCGCGAAGGGGATCACGTCTCGATCATCTCCTACGGCAAGATGATCAACGTCGCGAACCAGGCGGCGGATCTGCTCGCGAAGGATGGCATTCGCGCGGAAGTCATCGATC
>JBBRYY010000221.1:0-3136 GCA_038237245.1 Gemmatimonadales bacterium
CTATTGTCTTTGCTCACCCGGCGCCATTTCTCGCTGTAATTTCACGCAGAATTTCACCGATAATCGCACGACAAATTCAGCTGAAAACTCGCGAGATCAGCTCAGGGGGGGGTGAAGTTCGCAGGGATATATATAAACCCCGTGATGACATCAGCGATTCGAACGCCTTCCCGAGCATCTCCGGATCGATCGCGGCCTCGGACCACGCATCGCTGTCTTCACGTGCCGTGAACCGATAGCGCGTAAACAGCTCGGCGTAGGCGCGGCCCAGCGAAGCATCCGTGAGCTCGACCCTGGGCCAGCGCCGCTCGAGCGGCGCCGGCGCGAAGAGCCCACCATTGAGGAACGGGACAACGCCGAAGGCACGCGCGGCCGGTGCGCGCGATGCGACTGGTGTGTTGAGCGTGCCGAAGAAGAGCGGGCACAACACGCGCTTGTGGTAGCTCCCGCCGCGCTCCATGCACGCGGTGAAGCCGTTGGAGAGAAAGCGCCGGTCGCCGTCGAGCCACCCCTTCGTTTCCAGGAAGGAGAGAAAGAGCAGCCGCGAGAGGTGGAGCAGCGCAAGCTCCTGCCTGTCTTCGAGCGGTGCGCCGCCGCGAGCCTCGCCGGCCACCTCGGCCACGACACTCTCGAGGGTGCGATAGAAGCGGCGAGTGAGCGACTCGCGCCCGAGCACCTCGAGCCACGACGCGTGGGCGAGGACGTCGGCGGCGCCGGTGGTGGCGGCGAGCGACGCGAGGGCGAGTGCGTCGCTCGGGAGGACGCGCGCGCGATCGACTACGAGCGCCGAGACGCGCGGGGTCGCGAGCTCGGCGGCCCACGCGACGATCGCGAGCTCGGTGGAGTCGCGTCGCGCGGCGAAGACGAGCCAGAGGAGATGCGGCGCGCGTGCGGCGAGGCGGGCGACGACGGTCGCGACGGATTCGCGCAGCGGAGCGCCCGCGGGACATTCGATGAGGAGCGCGCGGAGTGTCCCCGCGCCCGGGACGATCCGGAGGTCGCACGCGACGTCGTGGAGTCCGAGTGCGGTGCGCGCGCGAGCGTCGAGGGGGAGAGGCGGAGCGGTGAAGCCGGCCGGGGACGCGACACGGGCAAGCGTGTCGACGGTCGAGGCGGCGGCGAGGAGCTGCGCGGCGGAGCGGAGTGGAAGCACGCCGCAACGATGCTGCGAGCGGGTGCGGCTTCGTCATCGTGCCGCCGCGCGCGTTGCTAAAGTCGCGCGGGAGACCGGCGTGCGAGTGGTTATGAAGCGCTCATCCGGCCTGGTAGCTTCGCCCCTTCCACTCGACACCGCGCCCGCGCACCGTCGCGCGCACGATGATGAAGATCACGACGAGCGCGCCGAGCGGGATCGCGAGGGCGTAGAGCGGCGACTGGCGGAAGCCGCGCCAGTAGATGAGTGCCCACCACAGCACGAGCAGCAGCGTGCACGCGCGCGCCCACATGACCACCGTCGTCGCGAGCGGAACGAAGATCGAGAGGATGAACGTCGCGATGGGGGTGAGCACCATGAGCGGCACGACGAGAAGTAGTACCGGCAGCAGCGCGCGAATGAACGCGCCGGAGGGGAGCGTGTCCGCGCCTCCCGTCACGATGTTCTTCGTCCATCCATTCACCACCTCGCGCAGCGACGTGTACATGCGCGTCGAGAGCTGGTCAGGGCCGATCGCGAGCTCGCCGCGCAGTCCGCGCTCGTGCACGAGCTGCGCGAGCGCGAGATCCTCGGCCGCCTTGCCCCGCACCGACTCGTGTCCTCCGATCGCGTCGTACGCGGTGCGCGTGAAGCAGAGATACTGTCCATTCGCGATTTTGTCGCGCGAGCGGCGCGCGCGATTGACCTCGCCGGCGCCGCCGTAGCGCATCACGATCATCGAGAAGATCTGCGGCATCACCACGCGCTCCCAGAAGGAGCCGAGCTCCTGGAAGCCGCCAACGGTGAAGAAGTCGAGCGCACGCGCGCGCATCGCGTGCATCGTACGCGGGAGGAGATCGGGCGCGTGCTTCGTGTCGGCGTCGGTGAAGATGAGTGTCGCACCGCGCGCCTGGCGTGCGCCCTGCGCGCATGCCCACTGTTTGCCGAACCATCCGTCGGGGACGGGGGTGCCATCGAGCACGCGCACGCGCGGGTCACGCGCGGCGATCGCGCGCACGAGCGCACCGGTTTCGTCTTCGGAGCGGTCGTCGACGACGATGACCTCGAGCGCGGGCCAGGTCGAGGCGAGAATCGACATCGCGCAGCGCTCGATGTTGCGCGCCTCGTTGCGAGCCGGCACGATCACCGAAACCAGCTCGGCGTCAGGCGGCGGAGTGGAGGTCTCGGCACTCAGCCACGGCGAGCCGCGTGCGCGCCATCCCATGATAGTGGGGCCGAGGAGCCATGGCAGACTCGCGAGGATCCATGATTCTCTCACGCGAGCAAGCTAGCTCGGCAGCCAGACACCGGCAAAAGAAAGACGGACGCTCGTGTGAGCGTCCGTCTTTGCAGCGAAGGTGCACCGGTCAGCAGATTGCCGATCAGCTCTTACCCGCGCCTGCTTCGCCGCTGAGATCCTCACCGTCTTCTTCGTTCTCCATGCTCTTGTTCATGCTGCCGCCGCCGGCCGTGAAGCCGCCGTGGCTCTCGGTCCCCGACTTGGACGGAGTTCCCTCCGAGCCGCTCGCGCTTCCGGCACCGCTGGCGGTGCGCCCACCCGTTGCTCCTTCGCTGTCTCCGTCCGCCTGCTTCGCGTCCGGATGTCGATTCTGATCTGCCATGACGTTAGCCTCCGCTCATGAAGCGTGCATCGATTGCCCGGTTCTCTGGTAGCGGGTTTGAGCCCGCGCATGACGCAGCGCATGGCGTGTGCCACCTGCGATGATTGCTGGATGATTCAACACGGTCGCCTTTCTGCGCTCATTTGTTCACCTTCAATGCACGGATGAGCGTTCCTTATACCACTCCCCCACCTCTCGCCCCCGGCGCGCGCGTCGCATTGCTCGCGCCCGCGGGGCCGCTCGCTGGCGTGAATGAGCTCGAGCGCGCCGAGCGGAATGTGCGCGCGATGGGATGGGAGGCGTACGTGTATCCGAGCGCGATGGCGCGCGAGGGATATCTCGCGGGCGATGATACATCGCGACTCGCTGACCTCAACGCTGC
>JBBRYY010000222.1:0-3103 GCA_038237245.1 Gemmatimonadales bacterium
ATCGTTTCGGACATCGAGATGATTCCGATTCAGAAGATCAACGAAGCGTACGCGCGGATGCTGAAGAACGACGTGAAGTACCGGTTCGTGATCGACACCAACTCGCTGAAGTCCGGTGCAGTTGCGGGCTGATCCGCTGCGAGTGTAAGGGAACGAGGCGCCCGAGGCTGCCCAAGGGCTATTTTTGGTGAAAGCGACCGCTCACGAGCGGTCGCTTTCATGCGTTTAGGCGCTATATTCGGCTTCCTTCACGAGTACCGGTGGCGTCTGGTGACTTTGCATTCGCAGCACGACGAGTCCGGCGTCGGGAACGACCCGGATGACACCCCCGCGGGGAACGTGACGATGCCCGAGCGCGGTGCGGTCGAGCGGATGATGCCGCTTGTCTATGAGGAGCTGCGTCGAATAGCGCGGAGACAGCTGCGGCACGAGGGAATCGGGCACACCCTCAACACCACCGCGCTCGTCCACGAGGCCTATCTGCGTCTCGCAGCGCCGTCGCATCTCGATGTCAGCGGACGGGCGGAATTTCTCTCGATCGCTGCGATGGCGATGCGCCGCGTGCTCATCGACTACGCGCGGCAGCGCACGGCACAGAAGCGCGGAGGCGTGCAGATGCGGGTGGAGCTCGACGACATCGAGGTAGCCGCGGACGATCGCGCCGAGCAGCTCGTTGCGCTGGATGAGGCGCTGACGGCGCTTACGGCGTCGAACCCTCGGCTCGCGCGAGTGGTGGACTGCCGATTCTTCGGCGGCATGAGTCAGGAGGAAACCGCGCTGGCCCTCCAGCTCACGCCGCGCACCGTGCGCCGCGACTGGACGAAGGCGCGCATGTGGCTCGCGGTTGCGATGGACGCGGAGAAGCTGTGACACGCGCGGCCGTCGCCGAGTTATGGGAGCGGATCGAGCCGATCCTCGACAGCGCGCTCGAGCTTCCTCCCGATTCGTGGCCCGCCTATCTCGACACCGCATGCGGTGCGGACACGGTGCTGCGGGAGGCCGTCGAGCGGCTGCTCGTATCCGCCGGCAACACCGAGGCCGTGACTGCATCCGATGCGGGGGCCGTCGCGTGGGCACAGCCGCTGTTCACGGAGCGCGAGGCTGCCCCGCCCTCCCGCATCGGACCGTACGTGATCGATCACGTGCTCGGCCGCGGAGGGATGGGCTCCGTCTACCTCGCGGCTCGTGACGACGCGGAATTCGCGCCGCGCGTCGCGTTGAAGGTGATGCGCAGTGGGCTCGACCAGGACCGCGTGCTTCTGCGGCGCTTCGCGGAGGAGCGGCAGATCCTGGCGACGCTGGAGCATCAGGGCGTCGCGCGGCTGCTCGAGGGCGGTGTCACCGGCGACGGGCATCCCTGGTTCGCGATGGAATTCGTGGATGGGATGCCGCTCAACCGTTACGTGGAGGCGCACGCACTCACGCTCCCGGAGAAGCTCGGGCTTTTTCTGCAGATCTGCGACGCCGTGTCGTACGCGCATCGCAATCTGGTCGTGCATCGCGATCTCAAGCCGTCGAACATTCTGGTGACGGTGGATGGGCACATCAAGCTGCTTGATTTCGGGATCGCGAAGCTGCTCGCGCCCACGAGTGCTGCCGATGCGCCGATCACGCGCACGGGATTCCAGCCCTTCACCCCGGAGTATGCGAGCCCCGAGCAAGTGCTCGGCGAATCCGTGACGACGGCCGCGGATGTGTACGCGCTCGGCGTGGTGCTCTACGAGCTCCTCACCGGCGAGCGGCCGCTGAATCTCGCGCGCTCGAATCCGGCGGAGTGGGCGCGTATCGTTCGCGAGGCGGTGCCCAGGGCGCCGTCGGCGGTCGTCGCGGATGGGCGGGCGCTGCGCGGCGACCTGGACACCATCGCATTGATGGCGTTGCGTCGGGAGCCGGATCGTCGCTATGCCTCCGTGGACCGCCTGGCGGATGATGTCCGACGACATCTCGAGCAGCGCCCCGTACTCGCGCGCACGGACAGCCGCATCTACCGCGCGCGGAAGTTCGTGCGGCGGCAGCGCGTGGGCGTGAGCATCGGCGCGATCATCCTCATCGCTCTCGCGACTTTCGGCGTCGTGTCGCGCCGGCAGAATGCGAAGCTCAAGCGCGAGTCCGACAGGACCGCGGCGCAGCGCGACCAGGCGAGTGCGGTGACGCATACACTGTGGTCGCTGCTTGCCCAGCTCACGGATTCGCTCGGGAAGCCGCTCTCGGTGAGCGACGTGCTCGACCACGCGGAGCCGACGATCGCGAAACAGTATGCGACGCAGCCGAACGTCCGCGCGACGATGCAGTCGGCGCTGGGGGCGATCTACATCAGCAACGGCGAACAGGCGCGTGCGGAGCAACTGCTCAGGGAAGCGGTCGCGAGTCAGCGCGCGTACGGACGCGACTCCGCCGATCTGGCGATGCGACTCGAGACGCTTGGGCGTCTCCTTCTTTTCAGCCAGCAGTTCGCTGGCGCGGAGTCCGCCGGACGAGAGGCGAATGCGATTCGAACGAAGCTGACCCCGGGAGTGTCGAGCTCCGAGGCAGCGGGCACGTATGGCAGCGCGTTGATGGGAGACGAGAAGTACCATGAGGCCGAGCTGATCTTTCGAGAGCTCGTGGAGGCTGAAAAGCAGAACGGAAAGACGGCGCCGGGAACCTCGCCGTTCATCCTTCTCGGAGAGTCGCTGCGGCGACAGGGGCGCAACGAGGAGGCCGCGTCGCAATTTCGCGCGGAGCTCGCGCGGTTGGCGGCAAGTCCCGAGACGCAGCCGGAGGATGTCGCGGGTGCGACGTCGTATCTCGCGACAGCGGAGGCGCTGATGGGCCACGGCGTCGTCGCCGATTCGCTCATGCAGCGCTCGTACGCCCTGCTTGGGTCAGCGCAGTCGATGTTCTTCCGCCGGACCGGCCAGGGAACGATGCTCGCAAATCGCGCGGAGCTCGCGGCACGCACCGGTGACGATACGAAGGCGGTGGCGCTCGCGGACAGCGCTCGGGCGCTCTGGACGGGGACTGTCCCCCCGGGCGACGCCCGCTGGTCATCGCTCGCGCGCGTGGATGCGCTGGTGCTGCGCGATCACAATCAGCCTGGCGTTGCGGTGACGAGACTGAAGGC
>JBBRYY010000223.1:0-2989 GCA_038237245.1 Gemmatimonadales bacterium
CGCTCGGCTACACCCTCGCCGGCGCGACGTCCACCGTGCGCCAGAGCCTTTTCGAGAAGCGCGACGGACGCTTCTATCTCGTGCTCTGGAACGACGTCTCCGTCTACAGGCCGAAGGCGGTGAGCGGCATCGAGGGGCGCGCGCAGAAGTACTGGGAGAAAGTCGCCGGCGCGGACAAGGAGGTGCGCGATGTCTTCAACGCTCCCGTCGCCGTGACGCTTTCACTCGCGGCGAAGGCCGGCTCCATCACGCTCTACTCGCCGCTGCACGGCGTAGAGCCGCTCAGCATCACGAAGGGGGCGTCGTCGATCGTGGTGCCCGTGCCCGACAACCCGGTGGTCGTCGAGATCACCCCGTAGCGGGGAACGCTCCGAGCGCCTCGCGGAGCGACTTCACTCCCGCGGCGCCGTGCTTCTTCTCCACCGCGTCCTCCACGATCCGCATGAAGCGCTCGCGGAAGCGCGGCTCCGCGTAGTCCTCTGCGTGGCTGCGGATCGCGGCGCTGTCCCACGTCGTCTGCTCCGAACGCAACACCGCATCGCTCAGCGATTCCGGCGTCAGCTCGCTGAAGAAGATCCCCGTTTCGCCATCGATCACCGTATCGAGCGCGCCGCCGGCCTTGTACGCGATCACCGGACGCCCCGCGGCATTCGCCTCCAGCGGCACGATCCCGAAATCCTCGTCGCCGGGAAAGAGCAGCGCCTTGCAGCGCGCGTAGTAGTCCGCGACTTCCGGATCGGGAAGGCGGCCGAGGAAGGTGATGTTCGGCTTGGCCATCTTCTCGAGCACGGCGCGGTCGGGGCCATCGCCGATGATGACGAGCTTGCGCCCGTTGTCGTTGAACGCCTTCACGACGAGGTCGACGCGCTTGTACGGGTTGAGACGCGAGACGATCAAGTAGAATTCTTCGTGCTCCGCCGCCGGCGTGAAGCGCTGCACGGCCACGGGCGGCGGCACGATCACGCTGTCACGTCCGTAGAACCGCCTGATGCGGTCGGCGACGACTGTGGAGTTCGCAACGTAGAGGCTCGGCCGCGTTGCGGTCTTCACGTCCCACGCGCGGAAGCGCCGGAGCACGGGCACGAGGATCGCCCGCACGGGAGAGCCGTACTGCTCGCGCTCCATGTAGCGCTCGTAATCCCAGACGAAGCGCATCGGCGTGTGGCAGTAGCAGATGTGCAGCGCGCCGGGGCGCGTGATCGCCGCCTTTCCGAACGCCGAGCTGCTCGAGATGACGAGGTCGTACTCGCGCAGGTCGAAGCGCTCGATGGCGCCAGGATAGAAAAGCAGATACGCCTTGAAGTGTCGCTTCAGCAGCGGGAGCTTCTGCATCCACGACGTGCGGATGTCGGCGTCGCGCAGCACATCCCAGAGCGACCCGCGATCGAGAATCGTCGTGAAGATCGGTGCGTTCGGGAACATCGTGTGCAGCGTGCCGACCACGCGCTCCGCGCCGCCGGCCTGGTTCAGGTAGTCGTGTACGATCGCGATCTTCACGCGCGCGCTCCTGCCGCCAGCTCGATCGCGCGCTCGGTTTGTGGGAGGGTGACGCCGAGGGTGAAGCGCGCAAGCGCGTCTGATCTTCCCGCGCGGGCGACTTCCCGCGCGCGCGCGGGATTAGCCAGTACCTCGCGGATCGCGGCCGCGAGCGCGGGCGGATCATTGGGCCCGATCTGCCACGCCGTAGCGCCCGCGCGCACGATCTCCGACGCGCCGCCCCCCGCCGTCGCGATCACCGGCCGCTCCGCCAGCATCCCCTCGGCGATCACACGCCCGAAGGGCTCGGGCGCAGTCGACGTGTGGATC
Organism: Gemmatimonadales bacterium; assembly: GCA_038237245.1. Classification (GTDB taxonomy): domain Bacteria; phylum Gemmatimonadota; class Gemmatimonadetes; order Gemmatimonadales; family Gemmatimonadaceae; genus FEN-1250. Next base: position 1,807 of record JBBRYY010000223.1, read on the forward strand.
AGCACATCCACCGCGCGCATCAGCACGGGCACATCGGTGCGAAAGCCGAGGAAGTGCACGCGCGCGCCGAGGCCGAGCGACTCGACCAGCGCGCGCATCTCGGCGGCATACGATTCCTCGCCGAAGAGCGCGTCGCCGACGATGACGAGCTGTACGTCGGCGCGGTCCGCGAGCAGCGCAAGCGCGCGGATGGCGACATCCTGCCCCTTCCACGGCGCGATGCGGCCGAATAGTCCGAGCACGGGCGCGCTGCCGAGTCCGAGCGACGCGCGCAGGGCGCGCGCGTTTGCGTCCGTCACGGCATCCGACGCGGCGGGGTCTAGCCCGTTGTAGACCACGTCGATGCGCGCGCGCGTGCCGCCGCAGGCTATGAGCGCGCTTGCGGTGGCCTGGCTGTTGGCGATCACGCGAGCTGCCACGTGGTTGGCGAGAAAGACATCGACTCCAATGTTGATGCGGCTGAAAACGGTCGGATCCAGAATGTCGTGCAGGTGCCAGAGTACGGGCTTCTTCGAGAACGCTCGCGCAACGCAGGCGACGACGAACGCCTTCTGCGAGTTGGCGTAGACCACATCATAGTCGCCTGCCAGCCGCGCGAGCGCGCGGGCCGTACCAACCACGGCTCCCACGGCTCCCGGACCGGGCACGCGACTCTCCCGCTTCACCCCCTGCAGCGAGTCGGCTTCCTCCAGAACGATCGTACGCACTCCACGTGCTTCCAGCCGCGAACGGAAGGGACCGTCCGCCAGCAACGCTACCGTCGACCGCTCCCGCAAATGCGCGGCAACGTCCAGCAGGCACAGCTCGGCCCCGCCCAGCGCCGCCGTGTGATCGAGAAAGAGCACCCGCGGAGCACTCACTTCCCGAATGCAGGAATCCCGCCGCCACGCACGCGCCACCGGCTCATGCCGCCCCCTCCGCCTGCTGCGAGAGCGCGTGGAGGGCCATCATGCGCGCCCTCCCCTCCTCCTCCCGTTCGTAGTTCTCGAGCCAGAAATGCCGCGCGATGCAGAGCCCCAGAAAGCCCCAGAACACGATGCCATCGACGCCGACCAGCGGGTTGAACGATGGCAAAATCGAAAGCGTAGCTAGCGCAGCGGCCCGTAACGACAAGTCAAAATAATCGCCCCTCACCTCGCGAATGTTGATCGCGAAGCCCACGAGCCCGATCAGCCCGATCACG
>JBBRYY010000224.1:0-2982 GCA_038237245.1 Gemmatimonadales bacterium
CCATGGGGCTCGGCTGCATGGGGATGTCGGAGTTCTACGGCGATCGCAGCGATCTGGGCGAGTCGATCGCGACGATCCATCGTGCGCTCGAGCTCGGGGTCAACTTCCTCGACACCGCGGACATGTACGGCCCGCACACCAACGAGCAGCTCGTCGGCAAGGCGGTCAAGGGGAACCGCGACGCGTACATCATTGCGACTAAGTTCGGCATCGTGCGCGATGCGAACGATCCGCTCAAACGCGGCATCAACGGCCGCCCCGAATACGTCCGCGCCTCGGTCGAGGGCTCACTCAAGCGCCTCGACATCGAGACGATCGATCTCTACTATCAGCATCGTGTCGACACCAACACCCCGATCGAGGAAACGGTCGGCGCGCTCGCTGAGCTCGTGCGCGAAGGAAAGATCAGATACATCGGACTTTCCGAAGCGGGACCGGAGACGCTCCGTCGCGCGTACGCGGTGCACCCGATCTCCGCGCTGCAGACCGAGTACTCACTCTGGAGCCGCGAGCCCGAGGACGAGATCATCCCCGCCTGTCGCTCGCTCGGCATCGGCTTCGTCCCGTACTCACCGCTGGGCCGGGGGTTCCTCACGGGCGCGTACAAGAGCATCGAGGACTTTCGCTCCGATGACTTTCGCCGCAACTCGCCGCGCTTCCAGGGCGAGAACTTCGAGAAGAATCTCGAGCTCGTGCGCCACATCGGCACGGTTGCGGCCGAGAAGGGGTGCACGCCGTCGCAGCTCGCGCTGGCATGGGTGCTCGCACAGGGCAACGACATGGTGCCGATCCCCGGCACGAAGCGCCGCGAGTTCCTCGAGGAGAACGTGGGCGCGATCAACGTGATGCTCACTCCCGCGGATCTCGCGCGCATCGACGAGATCGCTCCGAAGGGCGCGGCCGCCGGCGATCGCTACGCACCCGAATCAATGAAAACTCTCGGTCGATGATCGAGCATCGCACGCAACACCACCTGTCCGGAGAACTTCGAATGTCCCGTCCGATCGCATCACTGCTCGCCATCGCATCCGCCTTCGTTCTCATCGCAGCGCCCACCGCGTGCGCGCCGAAGGACGCCGCGAAGACTGCGTCGCAGGCGCCGCAGCGCATCGCCGTCGTCGACGGGCTCTCGCAGCCCGAGGCGCTGTCGTTCGACCCAGCGCAGAACGTCTACTTCATCAGCAACGTGAACGGCTCGCCTGGCGTGAAGGACGGCAACGGCTTCATCTCACGCATCTCGGCCGATGGCGTGATGGACTCGCTCCACTTCATCCAGGGCGGACGCGACAGCGTGCTGCTCGATGCGCCGATGGGCTCGCGCGTGCAGGGCGACACGCTCTGGGTGCTCGATGTCGACAAGCTCCGCGGCTTCGACACGAAGAGCGGCAAGCCGTACATCACGATCGATCTCTCGCCGTTGAAGGCACTCTTCCTCAACGACCTCGCGTTCGATTCAACGGGCGAGATCTACATCACCGACACCGGCGTTCAAATCGGCGCGGACGGCAAGATGAATCACCCGGGGCCGGACCGAATTCTCAAGGTCGCGCACGACCGCAGCATCAGCGTCGCCGCGTCCAGCGCACTCTTTTCGGAGCCCGACGGCATCGGATGGGACCCGCGCGCGAAGCGATTCGTGGTCGCGCCGTTCGCCGGCCCCTCCGTGCAGGAATGGAGGGTGGGCGACCCCGGCCCGAAGGACATCGCGCCAGGCAAGGGGATGTTCGACGGCGTCGAGATCGAGCCCAACGGTGCGATCCTCATCACCAGTTGGAACGACTCGAGCGTCTCCACCCTCGAAGGAGTGAAGCTCGTTCCGCGCATCACGAAGCTGTCGTATCAGCCCGCCGATGTGAGCATGGATGTCGTCCGCTCGCGCGTCGGTATCGTCTCGCTCGTCGCCAACAAGTTCGAGCTCTGGGAATGGCCGTTCAAGTGATTCGCGCTCGAGCACATTTACAGTCGAGGAATACAGTAGTCATGCATGCATCCAGCATCCGCCTCACACACGCGCTCGCGATCGGCGCCGCACTCTTCGCCGTCGCCTGCGCAAGGGGTGACAAGCCCGCTGCCGCCGACAGTACCGCGAAGGGCGCCGTCGCCGCCGCAGAAAGCTGCGCCGGCGACAACGGCGGACTCACCCTCCCGACTGGCTTCTGCGCCACCATCTTCGCAGACTCGCTCGGCCACGTCCGCCATATGGTCGTCGCGGCCAATGGCGATCTGTACGCGAACACGTGGAGCGGCAAATACTATCCGGACGGCAGCACGCCGCCGGCGCCGTTCATCGTCGCGCTGCGCGACTCGACGCACGCCGGCAAAGCGGACATGATCTCCCGCTTCGGCGACTCGCTCGCCAACGGCGGCGCGGGCGGCACCGGTATCGCGCTCTACAAGGGCGGGCTCTTCGTCGAGACGAAGGACAAGATTGTGCGCTACGCGTTGGACTCGGGCTTCACGCCAAAGGGCGCGCCCACGACCGTCGTCAGCGGACTTCCGCTCGAAGGCGACCATCCGATGCACCCGTTCGCGATCGACAGCACCGGGCAACTCTTTCTCGACGTCGGCACGAAGACCAATTCGTGCCAGGTGAAGAACCGCACGCTCAAGTCCCCCGGCATCAATCCGTGCAAGGAGCTCGAGACGCGCGGCGGCATCTGGACGTACGACGCCAACAAGACCGGGCAGACCTTCTCCCCCGCCGGCCGCTACGCCACCGGAATCCGCAACGCCGTCGGCATCGCGTTCGACGCATCGGGACAGCTCTACGCCACGCAGCACGGCCGCGACCAGCTCGGCGACAACTGGGGCGGCCTCTACACCCTGCAGCAGAGCGCCGAGCTGCCGGCAGAAGAGCTGCTCAAGATCGTGAAGGGCGGCGACTACGGCTGGCCGAAGTGCTACTTCGACTCCACGCAGAAGAAGCTCGTGCTCGCACCCGAGTACGGCGGCGACGGCGGCAAGGCGATCGGCGACTGCGAC
>JBBRYY010000225.1:0-2964 GCA_038237245.1 Gemmatimonadales bacterium
CCTGTGTTCTGTGGACTTGTGACCGGCGTGGTGCGACGTGTCGCGAGCGGTGACCAGTCTACTCGTCCTCCACGGGCGAACCAAACGAATGTCTCACAATTATGCCGGACACATGATCGATCTCGTATGGGCAGGCGTTCAAACGCTCGCTGACCGGGCCCCGCGGCGGTCACAGAACCAGGTCAAGATTCCACGCCGACTCCTGGGACACTACACCCTCAACACCGAGCGGCCGGATGACCAGACCGGCTTCGGAGCGGATAGGTAACGAGCAACCAGCGCGAATGGTCCGCTTCGGGTCCTCCCTGGGACGCACAGGCGGGGGGCTGTTGTCTGATCAGCAGGTTGGTCGGGTCGCGAATGAGATCGCCTTTGTCGAATGTTGTTCGCCGCCGGGCGGCGTTGGCGATGCGGGCCGTGTCAACGATTTTGAGACAACCGGGTGCAAAAGTTTACTGTAGCGACTCCACGGTGCGAATGAGCGCGGTCGATTGATGTTCGAGCATGACGTGTGCCCGGTTGATCGCCCCATGCTGCGGGTCGACCGGGGTGACGATCGTCGTTCTTGGGGCATCCTGAGCGGGCGATTTCGCCGGCGGATTGATCCAAACCGCGTGCGGCAGGATGTCGCGGCGCGGCGGGCCCTGCACAAAGCGCTCGGGATGCGCGGCGTACGCGGCCAGGCGCGTGTGATGACGGACCTCGAGCATCGTGGCGGCACGCCCGTAGTGGACGTCGGCCGGCGTGAGATAACTGAGCCCGCTGTGATGGTGCGCGTCGTTGTACCACGCGAAGAGAATCCGGCTCACGCTGCGCGCGTGTTCGATGGCGCCAAAGCGATCCGGAAACTCCGGCCGGTATTTGAACGTGCGGAATTGCGCCTCGGAAAACGGATTGTCGTTGCTCACGCGAGGCCGCGAGTGGCTCGCGTCGATGCTGAGGTCCGAGAACAGCTCGGCGACGAGCTTGCTGCGCATCGGCGCCCCGCGATCGGCGTGGATGGTCAATTGATTCGGACCAATGCCCTGCTTGCGGCACGTCGCGTCGATCAGGCGCTGGGCCAGGCGGGCATTCTCGTGGGCCGCGACCATCCAGCCGACGACGTAGCGGCTGAACAGATCGAGGATCACATACAGCGAGTAATAAAGGTACGGGATCGGCCCCTTCAGCTTCGTGATGTCCCACGACCAGATCTGATTCGGGGCCGTCGCGACCAGCTCCGGCTTCGCGTACGCCGGATGCCGCGCCTGATCGCGCCGCTCCCGGACCTCGTGCGCGGCGTCCAGGATGCGATACATCGTCCGCGTCGAGCAGAGATACGTCTGTTCCTCGAGCAGCGTGGCCTGGACTTCCGCCGGCGATTGATCGACGAACCGCTCGCTATGCAAGACGTCGAGCACCGCCTGCCGTTCGGCTGGCACCAAGGCGCGCGACGAGGGCGCGCGTGGAGTCGGCGCCGACACCCGGGCGGGCTGTCGACGCCGATAGAGCGTCGCGCGCGCGAGGCCGACGCTGTGACAGAGCGCCGCGGTCTCGCCGGTCGCGGTCACCGCTTCAATGGCCACCATTAGTCGATCTCGTCGATGTCGAGGGGTTTCAGGGGGATCCCCAGGATCTCGGCAACTTTTTTTTGGAGGGTAATGATCGTCTCCGCCCGCGCGAGCTTGCGCTGCAGTCGGCGGTTCTCGACTTCGAGTTGCTTGACCCGCGGGTCGACGGGCTTGGGGACGGGTCCACGCTTGCGCGCGCGCCCGGCGACGAGCTCGCCCTGCTCGCGCTGGCGCCGCCAGTGCACCAAGTGCGAGCTGTATAGGCCTTCGCGGCGCAGCAGTGCACCTAACGCGCCGCGCTTCGTGCACGCGTCGGCCTCTCTGAGAATCCGGAGCCGATAGGCAGCGGGGAACTGCCGGCGCTGGACCTTCGCCGGCACCTCAGGGTCGGGGGTCGAGGCGCGCAACGTGGCCAAGGAACCGGACGCTCCGGTCGCCCTCCGGGCTCCCTCCGCGTCCGGCTCCTCGGCCACGTTCATCTCTACGGCTGCAGGCATACGATTCATTCATCGAACCCTCCCCGCCCCTACACTAATCTTCCTCGGGAGGTTGTCTCACGGATTATTGGCACAGGGGGTACGGCGACAATCTTGACGTGCTTCGTCGCCACGTCGAGGACGAATCCGTTGACCTCGTGTACCTCGACCCACCGTTCAATTCTAACGCGAGCTACAACGTGCTTTTCGCTGAGAAGGACGGCGCGCAAGCTGCTTCTCAGATCAAAGCATTCGAGGATACGTGGGAGTGGAACGAGGACGCGGCCCGCGCGTACGAGGAAACCGTTGAAGCTGGCGGGCGCGTGGCTGAAGCAATGCGGGCGTTTCGAACGCTGCTCAGCGACAGCGACATGATGGCGTATCTCGCTATGATGGCTCCGCGCGTCGTTGAATTGCGGCGCGTTCTAAAATTGAACGGTAGCCTCTATCTGCATTGCGACCCGACCGCCAGCCACTATCTAAAACTCCTACTCGATGCCATTTTTCGCCCGCAGAATTTTCGTGGAGAGATTACCTGGCAGCGGACGAACGTACACAACGACGCACAGCGATGGAGTCCAGTCGCCGATACGCTGCTCTACTACGGCAAGACTGACCGTGTGACTTGGAATCGTCCCTACGCGCCACACGGTGAGCAGTACCTGACAGACAAATACCGTTACAACGATTCCACCGGCCGTCGTTATCGGCTCGACAACATGACAAGTCCGAAGCCGCGCCCGAACATGATGTACGAGTGGAAAGGGCACGCCTCGCCGCCGCTCGGTTGGCGCTACTCGCGCGAGACAATGGCGAAGCTGGACGCCGAAGGGCGAATTTGGTACCCCGATAGCAAGAGCAAGCGCCCGCAACTGAAACGATACCTCGATGAAATGTCCGGTGTTGTCATGGGCAACGTCTGGACGGACATCGATCCG
>JBBRYY010000226.1:0-2912 GCA_038237245.1 Gemmatimonadales bacterium
CCCATCATCGAGGTGGGGGCAAGTGCCTCGATCAGCTGCCGATGCTCGTCACTTTGCGCGACCGTCCGAACCATCTCTGGCGAGATCTCCGGGATCAACTGTGGCTTCCTCGATCGAAGTAGCTCTCCGGTCAGGTGTGGGCGGCTACGATCCAATGGAAACTGCTTGAGCGCGTCAGCGAGTCCCGTATTGGCCGGATCCGAGGTCACCACATCCAGTCGTATGACCTCGCCTTGCTCATTGACGAACTCGACGATGCAGAGATCCGCGAGCTCACGTATCGTCAGCTGTGCGATGTTGGCGAGCGTCTTCCCGGAATCGAGCGTCGTGGCCAGGACGACGCTCACCTCGGCGAGAAATTCTTCGTCCTGCTCGGCTCTCCTCTGCTCCGTGATGTCCCGAAGAATGACGGTGAACAGCCACGTCCCCCCGATGTTCGCCTTCGAGATGCTCGCATCCGCGGGAAATTCCTCCCCACTCTTGCGAAGACCGACGATCCCACGGCGACGGTGCCCCATCCTGCGGGTCGTCTCGACCCCCGCGGCGAAGTTTCGAATATGTTGCCGATGCGTTTCGCGGAAGCTCCCCGGAAACAGAATGTCCAACGACTTGCCGAGTGCTTCGTCACGCGACCAGCCGAAGATGGTCGCGGCGCCATCGTTGTACATGACGATGCGCTGAGTCTCGTCGATCGAGATCACGGCGTCTGCGGCAATTGAAACAATGGCCGCGAGCTTCGCCTCTGACGCACTCAGAGCTCGATCAGCGGAGTACCGGTCCAGCGCGATCGACAGCTGGTTCACCACGGCCTTCAGGAAAACGAGGTCGGGCTCTTCGAGCTCACGGGCGCCTTCGATCTGAAGGGCGCCGAAGCTCGCACCGCCGTCAACGGCGAACGGAAGCATCACAAGCGTCTCGTTCGACTCTTTCGTTGCCTCGGTTGCCGTCTCGGGTAGCCGAGGCAGCTCGAGCGCAGTTGCCTCGTTGAGCTCGAGGTCGACGCCGGGGCGGACGAGACAACCGTACGTCGTTTGCGCGTGAGCCAGGGCGCGCCGCAGTCGTGCACTCTCGCCCTCGGCCTGCCAGACCATCGTCCGCGGTGCGCCGGCCGTCTCCAGGATGAAGACCGCGCTGCCCAGAGGCAGTTGCTGCGCGACGACAGCTACCACTTCGGGCACCGTCTGCTCCACGCTCAGAAATCGCGTGAGCAGCTTGCTGATCTCGTAGAGGCGCTGCAGACATCGTTGCGATCGCTCCATTTCGGCGATGCGCTCCTCGTTTCCGGCAACGACCGCGCGAGCACTCTTGCTCTGCCTCTGCCGTGAATCTCGCCCGGCCATCTCCGCCCCCATGTCGCGCTTTGTTCGCCCAGACCACGCCGCCCGCTCGGCGTCGGCGCGCTCTGCCCATGAGCGTACTGTACAGGTAAATCCTACGCTGGCACCCGCACTCCGTCTGTCGGGAAAAGCATGGCATTCTGTCGGCGAATCCCCGATTCGTTCGGCTATTGTAGAGACCGGGCCCGGGGGCGAATGCATCCTCGAGATTGCGCTCGTAATCTTCGGACCACATCTCGCGCCCTCATCTGATAAATCATGCTAACCTATTGACACCATGCCAACCCACTAGCATATTCGCCCCGTCCTCTTCGGAGAGCCCGTGTCATGATCCCCACCAAGTCCCGAGACGTCTACTCCGAGCTCGGACGCCGAGAGCGCCAGCTCATGGAGATCGTCTACCGCCGCGGTCGCGCCACCGCCACCGAAATCCGAAGCGACCTCCCCGATCCGCCCAGCTACTCCGCCGTCCGCGGCATGCTCCGGCTGCTCGAGGACAAGGGCTACCTCCGCCACGAACAAGACGGCCCCCGTTACATCTATTTGGCCACTGCCGACATCAAACATGTGAGCAAGTCCGCCGTGCGCGATCTCGTGCGGACCTTCTTCGACGACTCGGCCAGCGCCGCCGTCGCCGCCATGATCGGACAATATGAAGGACACCTGAGCGAAGCGGATCTCGACCGCCTCGAATCCCTGATCGAGCACGCACGTACGGCCGAGCGCAAGCACACCAAAGGAGGACGGTCATGAACCCGTTCATCATCTCCCTCGCGATCAAGCTGACGATCCTCCTGATGGCCGGCGGCCTCGCCGCGATTCTCGTGCGACGGTCGACGTACGCGATGCGCCACGTCGTCATCGCCGCGACGCTGTTGTGCGTCGTCGCGCTGCCGGCGACAATGCTCGCGGTTCCCGAGTGGCGCGTGGGCGTGCTGCCCGCGGCGTCGCCGGTGTCGCGGACATTCACCATCGTGGCGGCGCCCGCGCGTGCGACTTTGAGCTCGGTGAATGAGACGAAGATCACCGCGGTGGCGCCGAGCACGAGCGAGTCGATGCATCCGGTGCTCATCACGAGTCTGGTTGAGTCCTCTGCGTCGGCAGCGCCAGTCGTCGCAAGTCGTCCGTCGCTCGCGGCATCGATGCTCGAATCGCTCCGCGCGACCACACCCTCGCAGCTCCTTCTCGCCCTCTGGCTCGCCGGCGTCGCCATCGGCCTCGCCTGGATCGCGCTCGGCCGCTTCGGTCTGGCGCGCGTGCGTCGTCGCGCGACGCCGCTCGCGACCTACGAGTGGCGCACGATCCTCGAGACGGAGGCGATGCACGCCGGCGTCGCGAGGCGCGTCGCGCTGCTCAGCAGTCCATCGGTGAGTGGACCGGTGACGTGGGGCGTGTTCTCGCCGGTGATCGTTCTGCCCGAGGCGTCGCTCGCGTGGACGCACGAGCGCAAGCGCGTCGTCGTCATGCATGAGATGGCGCATATCGCACGACGCGATTCCGCCACACAGCTCCTCGCGACCTTCGCGTGCGTCGCGTACTGGCTGCATCCGATGGTGCTCCTCGCGGCGCGGCGGC
>JBBRYY010000227.1:0-2900 GCA_038237245.1 Gemmatimonadales bacterium
GAGCTCCTCGATCTGCATGGCGCCACGGCATACCCCGGCTTCATCGACGCGCACGCGCATCTCCTCGGGCTCGGCATCGCGTTGCAGAGCGTCGATCTCGTGGGGGTGACATCGTACGAGGAGATCGTTGCGCGTGTCGTCGCACGGGCGAAGACCGCGAAGCCTGGCGAGTGGATCTATGGCGAGGGATGGGACCAGAATCGCTGGCCGGTGAAGGAGTTCCCGACGAACGAGGCGCTCTCTCGCGCGGTCCCTGATCATCCAGTGGTTCTCAATCGCATCGATGGGCACGCGATACTCGCAAACGCTGCCGCGATGCGCGCCGCGCATATCACCGCGAAGACCCCCGACCCGAGCGGCGGGCGCATAATCCACGATGCAAAGGGAAATCCAACCGGCGTGTTCGTCGACAACGCGCAGGGGCTCATTGCGAGTGCGCTCCCGGCCGTCACATCAGCGCAGCGCTCTCGGCTGCTGCGTGCCGCCGCAGCCGAGAGCAACAAGTGGGGGCTCACCGAGGTGCAGGACATGGGCGCCGAGCGCGAGACGATCGAGTCGCTCGAGTCGCTGGCGAGTGCACAGAAGCTCCCCCTGCGCACGTACGAGATGGTGACCGACGATTCGGCGGCGCTCGCGTACTACTTTGCGCGCGGGCCGAAGAAGGCGGAGTACGACGGTCACGTCTGGGTGAGAGGCATCAAGCTGTTCGCCGACGGCGCGCTCGGCTCGCGCGGTGCGGCACTCCTCGCTCCGTACAGCGACGATAGCGCGAACACGGGGCTGCTCGTCTCGACTCCCGAGCATCTGAAGTCGCGCTCCATCGAGGCGCTCAAGCATGGCTTCCAGGTGAGCACGCACGCGATCGGCGATCGCGGCAATCGGAATGCACTCGATGCGTACCAGGCGGCGCTCGATGCCGTGCCGACCACTGACGCGCGTCTGCGCATCGAGCACGCGCAGATCATCTCGCCCTCGGACATGCCGCGCTTCGCGCAACTCGGCGTCATCCCGAGCATGCAGGCCAGCCACCAGACTAGCGACATGCCGTGGGCCGAGCGTCGTCTCGGACCGGAGCGCATCCGCGGTGCGTACGCGTGGCGCACACTGCTCAACAGCGGCGTCGTGATTCCCAACGGCACGGACTTCCCGGTCGAGCGTGTGAACCCGATCATCACTTTCCATTCGTCTGTCACGCGGCAGGATGCAGACAACAATCCGCCGGGTGGTTGGTACGGCGATCAGCGGATGACACGCGAGGAAGCGCTGCGCTCCATGACGCAGTGGCCGGCGTACGCCGCCTTCCAGGAAGGGGAGCTCGGCTCGATCACCGCAGGCAAGTACGCGGACTTCACGATCCTCACTCGAGACATCATGACCGTGGCTTCCGAGCGGATCCTCGGCGCGCAGGTGGTGGCCACGTACGTTGGTGGCGAAGCGGTGTATCGTGCGAAGGACGCTGTGATCACCGGGGAGCGCAGCGATGCGGGCGCCAGCGTCCTATCCACGCCGGTGGCCTTACCGCTGCAGCGCGAGGAGGAGTGGACGCGCGGGCTCGTCGCGCGCGACACGAAGATGTTCGAGCGGCTGCTCGCGCCGGGCTTCGTCTACACCGAGGACTCCTCGGTGGTGAGCCGCGCCGATGTCGTCGCAAGCGCCACCGGCGAGGATACGACGACGTGGGCGGGGAACGAGGGGATGAAGGTGCACGACTTCGGCGACACGCAGATCATCACCGGCGTGCTGCATGTGAAGGGCAGAAACAAGAGTGGTCCGTTTGATCGACGCTACTCGTTTACGGACACATGGCAGCGTCGGGATGGCGAATGGCAGCTCATTGGTGCGCAGGACTACGTCATTCCAAAGCGAGTGGATCAATCATGAATCGATTCTGTGTGGGACTCATCGCGCTTTCGACGACCCTCGCCGCTTCGGCGTGCGCCCGTCACGTCGGCGCCGACGATCATGCGGCGCACGATACTGTGCCCGGCGCGGCCGCAACGCCGAGCGCGTCGCACGATGCCGCGCAGCAGGCGGCGGATCTTCCCGCCGGCGCGGCCGATGCGCAAGCGCGGCTCGCGAAATCGCCGCGGCACGGCGAGTGGGTGCTCATCAAGGTCGGCAGCGACAGCGTGCGCGCGTGGATCGTGTATCCGCAGGTGAGCACCAAGGCGCCGGTCGTCGTCGTGGTGCACGAGATTTTTGGCCTGTCCAATTGGGTGCGTGGCGTTGCCGATCAGCTGGCGGCCGATGGCTTCATCGCCATCGCGCCCGACCTGCTCACTGGGAAGATCGCGCCGAATCTCGATGACAGCACGCTCAAGGCGCAGGGGCCCGCGCTCATCCGCACGCTCGATCCTGCGGACGTGCAGCGCAAGCTCGACGCGGTCGCACAGTACGCGATGTCGCAGCCGGCCGCGGAAAAGAAGTACGGCATCGTCGGCTACTGCTGGGGCGGCGGCGTTTCGTTCGCTCACGCCGCGCATGCGGGAACGTCGCCGCAGTTCGGCGCATCCGTCGTCTACTACGGCACGCCGCCGTCAGCCGATCAGCTTCCCAACGTGCACGCGCCGGTGCTCGGCCTCTACGGCGGGACGGATGCGCGTATCGCGCTCACCGTTCCCGGAACCGATTCCGCGATGAAGGCGCTGGGCCGTACCTACGTGCACACCATCTATCCCGGCGCCGCGCACGGCTTCCTGCGCGCGCAGACGCAGGACGACGGGTCGATTATGCAGGCGAATCTCGACGCGACGCGGCAAGCGTGGCCGGCGACGATCGCCTGGTTCAGAAAATATCTGAAGTAGCGTCGCGATTCGGTGAGAGGCTCGCTTTGACGTACTTGTCGTACCACGCGACGTAGCGTTCGAGGCGATCCTTCTTGTAGCTCGGCGTCGAAATGC
>JBBRYY010000228.1:0-2887 GCA_038237245.1 Gemmatimonadales bacterium
AACCGCCCCGACTGGTCCGCGCGCTACCAGGCGATCGCCGCCGAAAAGGGGCAGAAGGCTGATAGCGTGCGGCTGCACGAGCTGTTCGCGCTCGACTGGGATTACGGGAACATCGAGTATCCCGAGGGCGCGACCTACTCGGGGTACAAGGGGCAGAACGATCGGTGGACCGACCAATCGCTCGCGGCGATCGCGCAGCGGAAGAAGGAGTTGCAGGGTCCGCTGGCGGTGATCACGTCGATCGATCGCGCGTCGCTTGCACCCCACGATCAGCTCAACTACGATCTCTTCCGCCGCGGCGCGGAGGACAACATCGCCGGCACTCGATTCCCCGGCGAGTATCTCTCGATCGACGCGCGCAGCGGGCCGCAGCTCCTGTCGCAGGCGATGGAGCTGAACCCGAATGCGACGGTGAAAGACTACGAGGACATCGTGGCCCGCGTCGACGGGCTCGGCGCGGTCGTCGACCAGACTATTGTGCTGTTGGAAAAGGGGCTCGACGCGAAGATCACCGCGCCGCGCATCACACTGCGCGATGTGCCCGACCAGGTGAAGGGGTTACTCACCGCCGACCCGATGCAGAGCCCCGTACTCGTGATGTTCACACGATTCCCGGCGAGCATTCCCGCGGCGGAGCAGAAGCGGCTCACGGCCGCGGCGGTGAAGGCGTACACGGAGAAGGTGAAGCCCGCGTACGAGCGGCTCTACACCTTCCTCACGACGAAGTACATCCCGGGCGCGCGTGAAACCGTTGGCATGAGCGCGCTCCCCGACGGTGCCGCGTGGTACGCGTACAACGTGCGCATCCAGACGACGACGAACCGCACCCCCGAGCAGATCCATGCGACGGGGCTGGCCGAGGTGAAGCGGATTCACCGACAGATGGACAGCGTGATGAAGTCGATCGGCTACAAGGGGACGTTCGCCGAGTTCACGAACTTTCTGCGTACGGATCCGAAGTTCTTCTTCACGGACAGCGCCGATCTCGTGCGCGCCTATCGCGACATCGTGAAGCGCATCGACCCCGAGCTCATCAAGCTGTTCGGACATCTGCCGCGGCTTCCGTACGGCGTGACGACGATCCCGTCGTACGCCGCGAAGTCGGCGACGACGGCGTACTACCAGCCGGGATCGTACGAGGCGGGGCGGCCGGGCTACTACTACGTGAACACGTACGCGCTCAACACGCGCCCGAAGTGGGAGATGGAGGCGCTCTCGTCGCACGAGGCGGTGCCGGGACACCATCTGCAGATCGCGATCTCGCAGGAGCTCACCGACCTGCCGAATTTCCGGCGCTACGGCGGCTACACGGCGTTCGTCGAGGGATGGGCGCTGTACTCCGAGAGCCTTGGGCCGAGCATTGGGCTCTACAAGGATCCGTACTCGAAGTTCGGGCAGCTGACGTACGAGATGTGGCGCGCGATCAGACTCGTGATCGACACGGGGATCCACGCGCAGGGGATGTCACGCCAGGATGCGATCGACTATTTCGAGGCGAATTCGGCGAAGACGCACAACGACATCGTGGTCGAAGTCGACCGCTACATCACGACGCCGGGCCAGGCGCTCGCGTACAAGACGGGGGAGCTCAAGATCAAGGAGCTGCGCGCGTACGCGGAGCAGCAGCTCGGGGAGAAGTTCGACGTGAGGGAGTTCCACGATCAGGTGCTGGGGCAGGGCGCGCTGCCGCTGGATGTGCTGGATGTGCGGATCAGAGCGTGGGTGAGCGAGCGGAAGACGAAGGCGTAGGTCAATACCCCAGTAGCGCCGCCCACAGCTGCGGATACATCGCCATGCTCTGCGCTCGGTACTGCGGCCGATATCCGAACAGCACGACGTGCCCCTTCCCTTCCCTCACATCCACCAGCGCCGCCTTCCCGCGCAGCTTCTCCGCGCCCAACAGCCAGCCGGATAGCAGCGGTGTTCCCGTCGACGGATAGACCGCTGCCGCCGTCGCGCGCGTCGAGTCCGTGATCTCGAACGCCGGACCTTCCTCGAACCACGCCGCCGGGTGCGCGAGCATCAGCTTGTTCAGTGGATGCGACTGGTCGAGGTTGAGCGCGAAGAGCGAGCCTGGTGCGTAGAAGTCCTTGCTGCTCACGCCCTCGAGCACGTTCTTCACCGGCAGCTTCAGATATTCGATCGCCCACCGGCTCGCGTCGTTGAAGGTGATGAGCGTGCCGCCGGCGTTCACGAAGTCGTGCAGCGCCGCATCGCCCGCGGTGCCGAGTCCGCCCTTGAGCGAGTCGGGATATCCCGCCTCGCGCGGACCCGACTGCAGGCCGCGCGGCGATTCATCGGGCAGAATGATCGCATCGAAGCGCGACGCGAGATTCCCCGCGTGCACCTCGCGGTCGCCGATGGTCGTGAACGGGATCCGGTACTGGTCGAAGATGAACCGCGTCCATCCCTCATCCATCGACGGATCCCAACTCCGGTAGATCGCGATGCGCCGCGTCGTCTTGTCGCTCAGCCCCGGCACGTCGAGCTTCGGCGGCGCGATCGGGCCGATGACGTCGGTCATCGTCACGGGAAAGGAATCGACGGCGATGGCGCCGACGCCCATGAGCAGCGGCAGCGTCTGCGCCGTCACGTCGTACGGCGCCTTCGGCGGGCCGCCGGGATACTCGTGCAAATCGGGATAGTGCTGATCCTCCAGCAACGCCTTCGCGAAGCCACCGTACGGCTGGTCGAGCATCACGACGTACGTGCCGGCCGAAAAGCGCACGCGGTTCGCAACGAAGTTCGCCGTCGCGCGCCTGATCTCCACCTGCCCGCGCTGCAGAATCCGCAGCACGGTGCGCAGCGATGCCTGGTCCGGCTGCTGCATCGGAATCAGAAACGCCGCCGGCCACTTCTCGCGCTGTGCAGCCTTGTTCCCCTGCAC
>JBBRYY010000229.1:0-2871 GCA_038237245.1 Gemmatimonadales bacterium
CGCTCGACGCCCATGCCCGCCGCGAAGCCGGTATAGCGCTTGGAGTCGATGCCCATGTTCTCGAGGATCTCCGGATGCACCATGCCGGCGCCGAGCATCTCGATCCAGCCGCTGTGGTGGCAGGCCGCGCAGCCCGCGCCACCGCATACGAAGCAATCGACCGCCACCTCGGCACCCGGCTCGACGAAGGGAAAGTACGAGCAGTTGAGGCGAATCTTGCGCTCGCGTCCGAAGAGCCGGCGCATCATCTCGAGCAGCGTGCCCTTTAGGTGGCCGAGGTTCAGCCCCTCATCGATCGCCAGGATCTCGCACTGCGTCATCATCCATTCGTGCGTCATGTCTGTCGCTTCGAAGCGATAGGCGCGGCCGGGAACGGCGACGCGGATGGGCGGCTGGTGTTGCTCCATGATCCGGATCTGCGCCGGCGATGTGTGCGTGCGCAGCAGCATCGGACGCCGGCCGTCAATCTCGTGATCGACCCACATTGTGTCCCACATATCACGCGCCGGATGGTCGGCGGGGATGCGGAGCGCCTCGAAGTTGTAATAGTCGAGCTCGACCTCGGGACCTTCGATGATCGAGAAGCCCATCGAGCGAAAGGCGTCGAGCATCAGGCGCAATGTTTGCGTCACGGGATGGAGGCCGCCGCGCCGATGCGGCCGCGCCGGCAGCGTGACGTCGATCTTCCCCGTCTCGATCGACGCGGCGAGCGCCGCGCCGCGCAGCTCGTCGCTCCGCACGTCGTATGCCGCCTCGAGCTCCGTCTTCAGTGCGTTCGACGCCGCACCGAGGGCCTTTCGCTCGTCGATGGAGAGTTCGGCGAGACCGCGCAGAACGCCCGTGAGCTTGCCCTTTCGGCCGAGATATTCGACGCGCCAGAGATCGAGCGCGACCTGATCGCCGGCGGCGGAGAGGGCGGCGATCGCGGTCGCGCGAAGTTGCAGTACGGTGCTGTCGGTCATCGTTCAGGTCTCGCTAGAGCGTCGGAGGTGCGTCAGTATAGACGGCGTGCTCCGTGACGGGGAGGCTGCGGACGAAGGGTGAAGGGTGGAAGGTGGAAGCTCGACCATGGACTGGACTGCCTCGCCGTTATGTAATCGTTTAGCACTTTTCATGTTCTCCGTACTCGCAGGACCACGGGCAGCGATGGACGACACGTGTCGTGATTGGCGGGCAGATGAAGCATCGCATGGCGCGCGATCGATCTGCGAGCGATCAATTGCGCTCGTGGCGGCGCGGGACGATTCATTGCGAAGGGGAGTGTGGATGGTGTGGTGGAGCCGGCGGGACTCGAACCCGCGACCTCCACACTGCCAGTGTGGCGCTCTCCCAATTGAGCTACGGCCCCACGAAGAGCGCCCGCACGACGCCTAGCGCGGCAGTCACGAGCGCCGTGCATGCTAACAAGCGGCTTCGAGGCGGGCAATGCACGCGGGAGGCGTGTGTTGGTGAGCAGTGATTCTGTCAGTCCTTAAGTGAGCAGCGATTCTGTCAGTCATGAAAGACAGGATCATCTTGAGCGAGAAGGAACAGCAGCGGGGCCGGGTATTGGGGTGGTTGGTGGCGCGCCGAGTGACGGCGGAGGAGGCGCAGCGCGCCCTGGGGGTATCGCAACGACAGCTGTATCGGATGAAGCGGAGCTTCCTCGACGCGGGTCCGGCGGCGCTTGCGCATGGCAATCGCGGCAGACCGTCACCGGCGCGGCTCGCCGATGGGATGCGCACAGAGATCGTGCGGCTCGCGCGGACGGAGGCGTACCGCGGGTATAACCACACACACCTTGCTGAGGCCCTTGCGGAAGATCAGGGCATCGCCGTCAGCCGGCATGCGCTCGGCCGGGTGCTCCGCGAAGCGGGTATGCGCTCGCCGCGCCGCCGGCGGCCGAACCGGCATCGGGCACGGCGGGAGCGGGTCCGGCAGCGCGGACTCCTCGTCCAGGTCGACGCGAGCGACCACGACTGGCTCGAAGGACGCGGTCCGCGACTCACGCTCGTCGGCGCCATCGATGATGCGACGAGTGAGCTGCTCGCCGCTCACTTCACGACCCACGAGAGCAGCATTGCCTATCTGCAGTTGCTCCGCGACAGCGTCCGTGCGCACGGCGCGCCCGCCGCCTGGTACAGCGACCGCCACGGATGTTTCGTCCGCAACGACAAGGAGCCGTGGACGCTCGCCGAGCAATTCGCCGGCCATCGTGAACCTACGCAACTCGCTCGGGCGCTCGAACAGCTAGGGGTGCAACGCATTCTCGCCCATTCACCACAGGCCAAGGGACGCATCGAGCGCTGCTGGGGAACGCTGCAGGATCGACTCGTGAAGGCGCTGCGTCACGCCGGAGCAGCGACGATCGACGAGGCGAACGTCGTGATGGCCGGCCACATCCTTCGCCACAACGCTCGGTTCTCCGTCGCCGCCGCCGACCCGCTCGACGCGCATCAGCGCCTTTCTCAGCGACGCGACCTTGACGGCATCTGCAGCATGCACTACGTGCGAACTGTAACGAACGACAACACGGTGCGGCTAAACGAACGCCTAGTCCAGATCCCGCCTGGGCCACGTCGCCGGAGCTACGCGCGCTGCCGGGTCGAGCTGCAAGAGCGGATCGATGCCGAGCTCGTCGTCGTGCATCAGGGCGTCATCATCGCGCGCCAGCCGCGCCAGTCCGATGTGCCCGTGCGGGCGAGAAAGCGGCAGCGCGGACGCGAACTGCTCGCCGATCCGGCGCCGGTGCGCGCCCGATCGGAGCCTGTCGCTGACGTCGCGCTACCGTCCGACGCCTTCGTGCCGCTCATGAGCGAGCACCCTTGGAGACGAGACCTCATGCAACGCCGAAAGGACAAGAACAAAGGACCGCAGCGATCCAGCGCCGAA
>JBBRYY010000230.1:0-2854 GCA_038237245.1 Gemmatimonadales bacterium
GACCATGCTCGTGCGCAAATCCGCCTTCGAGCGTGCGGGTCTCGCGCGCGCGCACTACGACACGAAGTACAATCTCACCCCTGACGAATTTCGAGTCGAGGGCGAGATGATCGCGATCGGCCCTCTTTACGATGAAGAAGCGCTCGGCGCTCTTACCAGCGAACTCGAGTCTCTCGGACTGGCCTATTTCGAGGACTTTGCGGAGCTGAGCGGAAACTGGCCAGGGTGGCTGACGATATTCGCTCGCGGCGCCTAGTCGTCGCTGCGGACGGCCGGTCGCACTCGCTTCGGAAGCACCGCGGTCGACGTCGTGAGATGTCCGTGGCGGAGCAGCCCGCGCCAGTCGCAGTTGTAGCACCAGCTCGTCCGGAACCAGGGCATCAGGAGATTCCAGCCGCGGGATATCACGCGAAGGGTGGGCGTGTCGCACTCCGGGCAGCGATCAGTGTCCGGGAGCACCGCGTGAAAGAACATCGTCGCGAAGACGATGCGCGCGATGAAGATCGCGCTGAAGATGAGCAGGAAGATCAGCCCTTCGGACATACGTCACCTCGCGACACCGCGGCGCGTAACTCACTCATCGGCCGCGCGCCTGCGGCAGCGAAACTCAGCTGAGCTTTTCCAGCTCCCGTTCGATATTGCTCCAGAGCTCTACGTGCGCAATGCCGTCCTCGATTCGTTCGATCACGACTTCGGTACCCACGGAGATCGCCGCCCCTTCGAGGCCCAGCGCGGGAATGGTGCGGCGCGTGCCGTCGTGCTCGAAGAATATCTCGCCGGCATGAGCTGTCGTAATCGACTGCGAAACTCTGGCCGGGTGCCCCTGCAGCGCGTACCGTGGATCCTCGACATGCAGGGCCGCGCTCGGCACCGCCCATCCGGCGATAATGGCAACCATCACCGCTGCGGCCGCTGCGGCCGCCGCTCCTGCGATGGCGAGCATCGCGGGGATGCTCAGCGTGGAGTACTTCGCGAGCGGATAACCTACGATGCCGAAGAGCGCGGCTGCCGCGCCCGCCGTCGGCAGATTGAGATATTTCACCCAGGCGCCGTGGCGCTGCCTCCGGTCGATGCCGCCGAGCATGGCGACGACGCCGACGAGAAGACCTGCGAGGAGAAATGCCGCGAAGAACAGAATCATGGCGCTGCCAATGTCCCGGTAGTGAGGCTCTGTCGCTCGTACGGGGGCTGAAAGATGAACTGCCACGCATTCCGATCATAGCCGGTGAATCCGACCTGACCGCGAAGGGCGTACCGGGTACATAGTGTGCTATTACGACCGGCAATGGCAAGCATGACACATCATGTCCCAGATCATCACTTTCGCGAGAGGCTCAAGATGCATCGACTCACTCACTTCGCCTTCACGTTCGTCGCGGCGCTCCTGCTCGCCGGCGCGCTCTCGGTGTCCTCCGTCACATCCGCGCGCGCGAACGCTGCGGACAGCGCAACGGGGTGCCTGCAGAAGGGCGACAAGCCCGACACGTACAAGCTGGTTAGCAAGGATGGGAAGTCGTGGGATGTATGGAGCAAGAAGATCTCACTCGCCGGCCACGTCGGTCACACGGTTACCCTCACGGGCGACGTGACGAAGGGCGGCATGTCCGGGATGAAGGACACGAGCATGTCGAAGATGGGCATGAGCGACACGAGCAAGATGTCCGGCATGAGCATGTCGAGTGGCTCGATGAACGTCACGGCGATGTCGATGGTGAGCCCAAGCTGCAGCTGAGTAGTTTCGCCGACAGGAACTCCGTGGCGCGCCATTCGGCATAATAGAACGGGCGCCACGGAACCGATCCGGAGATGAAGCCGACGTGTCCTCCATGCTCGACGAACTCGATGTCGAGATACGAGTTCGCGCCGGCGATCGCGCGCACCTCGTCGAGCACTTCACGCGGAAGAAAGGGATCGTCATGCGCGCTCAGAAGCAGCGTCGGCGTGCGGATGCGCGCGAGGTAGTGC
The DNA here is from genome assembly GCA_038237245.1 of Gemmatimonadales bacterium. Classification (GTDB taxonomy): domain Bacteria; phylum Gemmatimonadota; class Gemmatimonadetes; order Gemmatimonadales; family Gemmatimonadaceae; genus FEN-1250. The sequence goes on from JBBRYY010000230.1 coordinate 1,966, forward strand.
AGGGAGCTCGAGCGAGTGTAGTAGTCATTCGCATCGCGAAAGCCGTGGACGGGCGCCGTCACGAGGTCATCGAACTCGTAGAGCGTGCTCGCCTTGCCGACGACCTCGGGGCGCAACGCGTCGGGATAGCGCGCACTCTTCCCGATCGCTTTTCGCCGCAGCGAGCGGAGGAAGTGCGCCTGGTAGAAGCGCGAGAAGCCTCGGTCGAGAAATCGTGAGCCGCGTGCGAGATCGAAGGGCACCGACACCGCGGCCGCGCCCACGAGCTGGTCCGGCACATTCTCTCCCCGCTCGCCGAGCCATTTGAGGAGAACGTTCCCGCCGAGCGAGACGCCGATCATGAGCAGGGGCCGCGCGGGATCCTCGGCGATCACCCGGCGAACGACGAAGTCGAGATCCGTGGTCTCGCCGGAGTGATAGAAGCGCAACGCGCGATTGGGCTCGTCGCCGCACGAGCGGAAGATCAGCAGGTCGGCGGCCCAGCCGCGACGCTGCGCTTCCCGGAGGAGCCCGCCGGCGTAGTGCGAGCGGATCGTGCCCTCGAGGCCATGCAGGATCAGGAGGCGCGGAGCTCCCGGCGGGGCGTCGAGGCGATGGATGTCGAGGAAGTCGTCGTCGTCCGTCTCCCACCGTTCGACGCGCGTCGCAGCAGGGTCGTGCGAGCGCATGAACTTTCCCCAAAGCGTGCGTAAATGCGCTCCTGGGATCCACCATGCGGGGCGATACACGTGCGCTGGCATCACCAAAGCTACTTTCCGATCGCGCGCAACGCTTGGGAATGCGCCGTCGGGTGCGTTTATTTCAGCATGGACGTTCAGATATTCGGGGTCAAGAAAAATCCGGAGACGCGCAAGGCTCTGCGCTTCTTCGCCGAGCGGCGCGTGAAGAC
>JBBRYY010000231.1:0-2836 GCA_038237245.1 Gemmatimonadales bacterium
AGGACGACTCGCTACCGTTCGCCTTCGGTCCGCCGGTGGAGATCGTGTCGCCGCACGAGCTGGCGGGGGAGTATCTGCTGGAGCTGCGAAGGGCGAGCGACGCGGAGCGCGCGTACACGCTGGCGCTCGCGCGCGCGCCGGTGAGAACGGCGGCGCTCATCGGACTCGCGAATGCGCAGCTCGAGCTCGGACGGCGCGCGGAGGCGCGTCGCACGTATCTGCGCGCCGCGAAGAATCTTGTGGGCGCGGACAGCGCGGCGATGCGAGCGCTCGAGCCGCTGCGCGCGCGGCTCGATGCGCCGACGGGAGCGTCGGCCGCCACGCGGTAGCGGATACTGGTGATACGATCGCGCAGAAGTTCTCGCAAAATACCGTATTATCTTGCTATTATGACGTGATACTGACTCTTTACTGACCTTATAATCGCCATTTTTTCGCACGCGCATCCCGCATTTTCGCCGACGCCCGCGACTCCCGGCAACCGAGGGCGGTCGCCACGCGTTGAACCTCGTGCGCACTGCATCCGCACGGCGCGCGACACCCGGTTCGAGGCTCGCCATGGATCTGCAGCTCAAAGGGAAGACCGCACTCGTCAGCGGCTCGACGCTCGGCATCGGCTTCGCGATCGCAAGCACGCTCGCGCGCGAGGGCGCGATCGTGATCGTGAGCGGGCGGAAGCAGGAGTCCGTCGCGGAGGCGATGGCGCGCATCATCAAGGACGATCCGCACGCGGAGCTGCACGGCACAGCGGCAGATCTCTCGTCGATGGCGGGAGTCGAATCGGTCTCGAAGCAATTCCCCGACGTCGACATTCTCGTCAACAGCCTCGGCGGATACGTGTCGAAACCATTCTTCGACATTTCTGACGCCGACTGGCAATCCATGTGGGACATGAACGTCATGAGTGGCGCGCGCCTCAGCCGACACTACATGCGCGGGATGCTCGCGAGATGCTGGGGTCGCGTCATTTTCATCTCGAGCGAGGCCGCCATGAACCCCGTGGGCTCGAGCCTTCACTACGGTGTGACGAAGACCGCCCTGCTGGGACTCTCGCGCGGGCTGGCCGACCTGACCGTAGGGACTGCCGTCACCGTAAACGCCGTGCTGCCAGGTCCGACGCGCACGGAAGCGACCGTGGAGTGGATGGCATCGGTCTCGAAAGAGCAGGGGGTTAGCGTGGCCGAGGCCGAGCGGCAGTACTTCGAGAAGACGCGACCCGAATCGATCATTCGCCGATTCGCCGAGCCATTGGAGGTCGCGTCGCTCGTCGCGTACGTCGCGAGTCCGCTGTCGGCCGTTACAAACGGAGCGGCGTTGCGAGTCGAGGGCGGGATCATCCACAGCATCGGCTGACGTTTCCTCGACGAACGAACGGTCAGTTCTGCGAGATGATCGGAAGTGTCAGTACGAAGGTCGCGCCCTTGCCCGCATCGCTTTGCACGGAGATGTCGCCGTGCATCGCGCGGGCAAGGTCGCGGCTGATCGCCAGGCCGAGCCCGACGCCTTGATGCCGCTCGGGTGTGAGGTGGCGGTCGACCTGGACGAAGGGGTCAAAGATCATCTGCAGCTTACCGCGCGGAATGCCGCGCCCCGTATCCTCCACGATCACACGCGCCGTGGTGTCGGAGAGCTCGCAGCTCAACGTGATGCGCCCGCCGCCCTCGGTGAACTTCACCGCGTTCCCCATGAGATTGAGCAGAATCTGATCGAGCTTCTCGCGATCGGCATGCACGCGCACGCGCTCGTCACACGGCCGGTATTCGTAGGCGACACCCTTCGTCCGCAGCTGCGGTGCGATCAGTGCCTCCATTCCCGCCAGCGCATCGTCGAGCACGACATCCGATAAGTGTAGCTCGACCGTTCCCGCCTCCAGCCTCGCGTAATTCAGGATGTCGTTGATCAGCACGAGGAGGTGCTGGCTCGCGCGCCTGATGCGACGAAGATCCTCGCGCTGCAAATCCGTCACGGGCCCGCGCACGCCCATCTCGAGCAAATCCACGTATCCCGACACGGCATTCAACGGCGTGCGCAGCTCGTGCGACATCGTCGTGAGGAAGATCGCCTTCGCCGCATTCGCCGCCTCCGCATCGCGCCGTGCCTGCTGCTCGCCCTCGAGCAGCTCCTCGCGCTCGGTCACATCGTGGCTGACGCCGAGGAAGCTGACGGGCTCCCCGTTCTCATCGGTGCGCAGACGCGCGAAGCCTTCGAGCCAGCGCACGGCGCCATCCTTCCGCAGAAAGCGATACTTGATGTGATAGGTCGGCGTGCGATCGGCGATCGTGCGCTCGATCTCCTCTGCCACGCGCTCGCGATCGTCCGGATGGATGAACGAGCCGAACTCCTCCCGCGATCCCGAGAAGCTCCCCTCGGCCAGTCCGTGCATGCGCTCCGTCTGCGGCGACCACACGACGCGGTCGTTCGGAATGTCCCACTCCCACGAGCCGAGTCCGCCGGCCTCCATCGAGAGCACGAGCTTCGCCTCGCTCTCTCGCAGCCGGGCGTTGCTCAGCGATTCCGCGTCACGCGCGATGACGGTCTGGGCGAAGAGCCGTGTTCGCTCGATCGCGAGCGACATCCGCCGCGCGAGCTCCTGCACGCGCGTGATGTCGCTGGGGCCGAGAAAGTGACCGGATTCCGCGGAGACGATGGTGAGCGTGCCCTCCGCCTTCCCGTCGATCAGAATCGGCGCAATGACGTACGAGCGTAGCCCGAGTGCGAGGAGGAGATCGCGCTTCTCGATGTCCGCGACCCCCGCATGGAGCATCTCGTCGGTGATCTCGCTCGCCTCCACGACTCCCGAGCGCAGCACTTCGTAGCTCCCACCCGGATCCGCGGG
>JBBRYY010000232.1:0-2827 GCA_038237245.1 Gemmatimonadales bacterium
AATGTCGGCCGGCAGGCGATGCTGGAACTCGCCGATGTTCCATGGCCCCGTGATCCACATCGCGAAGGTGCCGCGCGAGAATTCCTGGTACGGGTTCGCGATGTCGTTGTTGCCGGCAACCGGCGCGAGCCCGTCGCGAAAGAGCTTGATATAGAACTCGAATGCGCCGCGAAAGGAAGGCTCCTCGAAGGCGCCGTAGCGGCCACCATCCTTCAGCAGCGGCGAACCGTTCTGCAGCCCGAGCACCACCGGCTGCATCCACTCGTTCGTCGGCAGGAAGATCGCCCACTGCCGCGGGCCGGCCCTCTTCTGGATCGCGAGCATCGCGTCGCGCCACCCCGCCCACGATGTGGGCATGGAGTCGTAGCCGGCGGCGGCGAGAATGTCCTTTCTATAAAACAGAACTCGCGTGTCGACGTACCACGGAATCGCGTAGACCGTATCGTTGAGAACGTTCGTCTCCCAGATCCCCGGGAACACGCGCGACGCCTTCACGATGGACGACTGCGCCACGTAGCTGTCGAGCGGCAGAATCGCGTCGACCGCCTGCAGCTCCGGCACCCACGTGTTGCCGAGCTGCGCGAGATCGGGAGTGACGTTGCCGACGAAGGCCGTGAGCAGCTTCTCGTGCGCGGCGGTCCATGGGATCTGCTGCACCCGCACATCGACATTAGGATGCTTCTGCTCGAACTCGCGCACGAGCTGCTGCACGTTCTCCCCTTCGGCGCCCATCGCCCAGAAGCGGAGCGTGATGCGCTGCTCGCGCGCCTCCGCTCCGCTGCACGCCGCGAGCGCGCACGCCGCGACGAGCCATCGGGCTGCGCGCCGGTGCAGCATCAGTGCGCGCCCTGCGCCTGTGCGGCCGAGGCGAGCCATCCGCCGGTAAAGCCCGCGCGCTCGAGGCCGCGTATCACATACTGGTTGGTGCGCATCTTCTTCCAGATCAGCTCACTGCGATAGTTCTCGAGCATCGCGAGGATCGGTCCCTGGTCGATGCCGAGGTAGTCGGTGTCGAACCAGCCTTTGCCGGGGACGATGCGGCCGGCGATGATCGGAGCGCTCACCGACAACGTCGGGTTGAACGCGTCGATGAAGCCATACCGTCCGAAGACATCGTCGCCGTAGCTGTCGCGCATCGCAGCGAGCGCCTCGATCACGATGTCCGGCGCAAAGGGGATCGATCCACCCGCGGCCGTCGGCGCGATCGTTCCGTCGTCGCGCGTCTCGGTGAAGTCGGTACCGCGAGCGGCGTAGCTGAAGAAGTGGCGCGACTTGCCGTCGATAGTGATGTTGCCGTCGAACGGGCCGTCGCATGCGGTGAGCCCCCACACGCTCGCGGAGTAGCCCTTCCACTTGTTCGGATTGTCTGCTGCGTACGCGCGCTGCGCGACCGTCGCGCGACGCGAGTTCTCGAAGTAATCGATCCCCTTGCCGCGCATGTACTCATCCTGAATGCCGCGGAAGTCGACCCACAGCTGCGTGTACTGATGTCCGAAGAGCGGAGCGAAGCCGACGTGTTGCTGCTGATAGTACGTTCCCCACTGGTAGGTGCTCGTCCACTGCTTCCACGCCGCGCTGTCGAGCGGATGTGTGGGAGAGCCGAGCGCCAGGATGTAGACCAGCATCGCCTCGTCGAGCCCCTTCCACTGATCGCTGTTGAACTTCGCGTTCTCGGGCGTCCATCCCATCGACACGAGCGGCGGCTGATTCTGGAACCACGTCCAGTCCACGCGGCGGTAGAGCGAGTCGGCGTACGCGCGAATCGAAACCTCGGCGGGATCCGCGCCATCGAAGTACGATTGCGCGAAGAGCACGCCGGCGAGGAGCAGCGAGGTGTCGACGGACGAGAGCTCGACGTCCTTGTACCGCATCCCCGTGTCCATGTCGAGGAAGTGGTAGAAGAACCCCTTATAGCCGCCGACGCCCGTTGCGTCGGGACCCTGCGGAAGCTCGTACATGAATCGAAGCGTCTGCAGCGTGCGATCGCGCGCTTCTACCCGCGTGATGTACCCACGCTCGGCGCCGATTGCATAGGCGTTGAGCCCGAAGCCCACGGCGGCGATGCTCGAGAACGATTTGGTAGGGTAGCGGTCGGGGATCAGATGCGTGGTGGGATTCTGCGTGTCCCAGAACCAGCGAAAGGTGCGCTCGCTGACGGTGTCGAGAAAGGCGACCGCTCGCGGTGAGGGCGGAGGCGGGGCAGGCGGAAGCGGGGCGGCTGCGTCGTTGCTCTGGCAGGCGGCGAGTGCAAGCGCGAGCGTTCCGAGCGCGCTGCGGAGCGTGCGGTGCAAAGCAGCGCGGCTACCTGATGTTTGCATCGAAAAAAGTTAACGCGAAGGGGACGAAGAAGGCGCCGGCGAACATCGCCGACGCCCCCTGTCGATCTCGATCCCTATTTGAAGCTGTAGGTCGCGCCGAACTGGATACGACGACCATCCGTGCTCACGCCACCGGCGTGTCCGAAGTTGGTGTTGACGTTACAGTCGCCGATCGCGGGACCGCCGCCGCAAACTCTTCCGTCGAAGTATGCGAGATTCTGCGTATTGAACACGTTGAACATCGACAGTGTGACGCCGACGCTGTTGCCGTGCAGCTGCAGGAAGTTCTTCTGCAGCCTGAGGTCGACGTTCTTCTGCCAGGGCGTGCGAGCCGTGCCGACGAAGAACTGCTCGCTCGCTCCGCCCAGGATCGTCACGTACCTGGTTTTCTGGTACGGAAGCCCCGAGCCCAGCGTCATCAGGCCGCTGAACTGAATTCCCCAGAGGTAGGGGATGTCGGTGATGAAGTTGGCGACGATGTTGTGTCGCTGATCGGAATTCGTCGGGTG
>JBBRYY010000233.1:0-2805 GCA_038237245.1 Gemmatimonadales bacterium
CGGCGGCGGCGCGTGGTTCACCGTCGTGTCGCTCAAGCGCTACTACAAGACGTCGAACGGCCAGCTCAACATCGACAAGATCCTGCTGAAGGTGCCGGTGCTTGGCGACATGCTTCGCAAGTCGGCCGTGTCGCGCTTCACCCGCACGCTGGGCACGCTGATCTCTTCCGGTGTGTCGATTCTGGATGGTCTCGAGATCACGGCGAAGACGGCCGGTAATCGAGTGATTCACGATGCGATCATGGAATCGCGCTCGAGCATCGCGGGTGGCGACACGATTTCTGCGCCGCTGCAGAAGTCGAACGTCTTCCCGCCGATGGTCATCAGCATGATCGCGGTTGGTGAGCAGACGGGTGGTCTGGACGAAATGCTCACGAAGATCGCGGACTTTTATGACACCGAGGTTGATACGGCCGTATCCGGGCTGTTGAGTTTGATGGAGCCGGTCATGATCGTGTTTCTGGGTGTGATCGTCGGAGGTATGGTGGTGGCTATGTATCTGCCGATCTTCGATATGATCAACGCGGTGCAGTAGGAGGGGTCAAAGGCTGGAAGAGCAAGTTTTCCGAGGGCCCGGCGATCTTAGCCGGGCCCTTGGTGCATTAACACCGGAAAGACGCAATGTTGGGAAACTTGACAGTCGCACGTCACACTGTCATATTCTCGCCATGTCTCCCGATTCCTACGACCTCCTCGAGCTCTGCGACCTCGCCGACGTCACCCCGCGTACGGTCCGCTACTACATCCAGCAGGGGCTCCTCCCTTCGCCGGACTTCAAGGGTCGCGGATCACGCTACGACCCCACGCATCTCGAGCGCATTCAGCTCATCAAGCGATTGCAGGGTAAGCACTTGCCCCTGGCGGAAATCCGCACCCAACTCGCGGAGCTCAGCGACGCGTCGGTAGCGGCACTCGTCGCGCAGCCGACCTTCCCCGAGAAGACCGGCTCGGCGCTCGCCTACGTGCAGGAAGTGCTGGCGAACAGTAAGACCCGCCTCGCACTCGGCGGCGCCGCCGTCTCACCACCCGCGGTCGCTCCAACTCCTCCTCCCGCCTTCGCGGCGCCCGCGCCCGCCGCGTCACAACCCTCGCCCTCGCCACGCGAGCGCGCCTCACCCCTAAGTCCCACCGCGCCCGAGGAATCGACCAGCGCACCATCTCCCGCATCGCAGCCACGCTCCACCTGGGAGCGCATCCCACTCACGGCCGACATCGAGGTTCACGTTCGCAGACCACTGTCACGGGTCCACAACAAGTTGTTGGATCGCCTGATCGAACACGCCCGCAATCTCTTTTCCGACCCAACGTAAGGATGACCAACATGTCGACGTCGTCGCCGCTCGATCCGAACACACGCTCCACGTCTCCCGCGCCAACCCTCACGGTGCAGGTCGATCGCACACTCGTTCGCGCCGAATCGCGAAGCACACGCTTCGCATTCGTGAGCGTTGCCGCTCCCACCGCAGCGCGGAACGCCCAGCGCATTCCCGTGAACCTCGCCATCGTGCTCGATCGTTCGGGTTCCATGGCGGGACAGAAGTTCATTCTCGCCCGGCGCGCAGTCGAGCAGGCACTCGCACAGCTGCAGTCCGGCGATCGCTTCGCTCTCGTCGTCTATGATGACGCCGTCGATGTTCTCGCCGAGTCGACGCTCGCCACCGTGGACGCCAAGCGAAGCGCGCTGGCGAAGCTCGCTCGCCTCGAGCCACGCGGATCCACCGATCTCTCCGGTGGATGGATGCGCGGCTGCGAGCAGGTCGCGTTCACGATGTCGGCGAATGCGCAGAGCAACGGCGCTTCGATCAACCGATGCCTGCTGCTCACCGATGGGCTGGCGAATCGCGGGATCACCGATCGCGATGAGCTCATCATGCACGCGTCAGCGCTGCGCGCGCGCGGCGTGCAGACCTCCACCTTCGGCGTGGGCGCCGACTTCGACGAACGGCTGCTCGCCGGAATGGCGGATGCCGGCGGCGGACATTTCTATTTCCTCGCGGATGCGAGCCAGATCCCCGAGCTGATCGCGAGCGAAGTTGGTGAAGCGCTCGAAGTCGTCGTGCGAAGCGCGACGCTCGACGCACAGCTGCCGCACGGTGTGACTGGCAAGGTGCTCGGCCGCTTCAAGTCGCGCACGGCAGAAGCCGAGGATGGAACGTCGACGCTATCCATCGATATCGGCGATCTCGTGTCGGCGCAGGAGCTGGAGCTCGTCGTCGCGCTCGAGTTTCCGAAGGCGCGCGATCGCCATGAGATCGACGTGGAGATTCGCATCACGAGTGACGCGCATTCCTCGTCGCCAGCAGCGAGGCTTCGCTTCACCTTCGCCTCGCACGCCGACAACGACCGGCAGCCCCGCAGTCGCGTGGTCGACCGCCGTGTTGCGACGCTGTTCGCCGAGCGCGCGAGGAGTGAAGCGCTGGAGTACCAGAGGGCAGGGCACTACGAGCGCGCGCGAGCCGTGCTCGCGGCTACCGCAGCACGAATCAGGCAGTATGCCGCCGACGATGCGGAGCTCAATCGCATCGCCGACGAGCTCCTTCGCGACGTCGAGGCACACACGAACGCGCCTATGCCGGCGATGGAGATGAAGGAGCGCTACTTCAGGTCGTACGCGCTGGGGTCGAGTCGAGCGCCGAGCGGCAAGGCGAATCGAAAGATGTAGGCGAGCGTCATCGACCTTCCGGGACCATGTGGGCACACAGGCGGACGATGGGCGACCATCGTCCGTCTGTGTCGTAGCTCTGCTCGAGGCTTGACATTTTTGTAAGCTGCGTGCGAGAGTGACCACACTGGAAGCAGTCGTAG
>JBBRYY010000234.1:0-2786 GCA_038237245.1 Gemmatimonadales bacterium
GCGGCGCGCTCGCCGAGCAGGCTGATGTCGACGTGGACGGTGGAGAGGGGCGGGTTCATGTAGCGCGCGAGCGGGATGTCATCAAAGCCTGCGACGGCGATGTCTTGCGGCACGCGCAGCCCGCTCTCGTGCAGCGCGCTGAGTGCCCCGATCGCCATGGAGTCGTTCGCCGCGAAGATCGCGGTGGGGCGCTGCGCCAGCGCGAGCAGTTGCATCGCGGCAGCGTGTCCGGAGAGCTCGCTGAAGTCGCCGGGAACGACGAGCGATTGATCGTGCGCGATCCCGCTCTCCGTCAGCGCCGTTTCGTACCCACGCAGACGCTCGGCCGCGTCGTGGTTGCGCTGCGGGCCGCCGATCATCGCAATGCGCGTGTGTCCGTGCTTCACGAGATGGAGAGTCATCTCGCGCGCGCCCGCGTGATTCTCGATCGTGATGGAGTCGAACTCGTTCGCGTCCACACCGCCGTTGAGCAGCACGACGGGGAAGCTCCCCTGCAGCGTGTGCAGCGTGCGTTGCGTCTCGAGGTCGGGTGACATGATGATCATCCCGTCCACGCGGCCGCGCATCGAACGAAGTGCGGCATCGATCTCATCCTTGGAGTCATGCGAGCTCGACACGAGGATGTGATAGTCAGCGGCCTGCGCCGTGTGATCGATGCCGCGGATGATCTCGGAGAAGAACTCACCATAGAGATCGGGGAGCAGAACGCCGAGCGCGTTGGTGGTACGCGTGATGAGACTGCGTGCGGCGCCGTGCGGTGAATACCCGAGCCGGGACGCAACCTCAGCCACGCGTTGCCTGGTTTCGGGGCTGACGAAAGCGGCCTCGTTCCAGACGCGTGACACTGTTGCGACCGACACACCTGCTTCTCGTGCGACATCCTTGATCGTCACCAAGCTGGCCGGGCTCCGTCAGAGTGCGCTGTAAACGATTACAGTAATCGATTCCAATGTATCCCTGCCGTCAAGGGCAGGTAACGCCCCTCCTACCGTACAGGCGCACGCACTGGCGCTCCGGACCCGTTCCTGCGTACCATCGAGTCCCAAGCCGGCCGGGGATTCGCTCGCTTTCCAACAGTTAACCACGTCAAGGCCGCCACAACCATGACTCTACCTTCGGCCGAGCTTCCCTCGCGCATCGTCATTGGCGGTGGGAGCGGCTTCATTGGATCGGCGCTCTCCGCCCATTTCCGGACGCGCGGCCACGATGTGGTGGTGTTGACGCGCAATGCCCAGGCGCGCAAGGATGGTGTGCGCGAGGTCTCGTGGAATGGCCGCGGCATCGGTCCATGGGCGAAGGAGCTCGACGGTGCGGCGGCAGTGATCAACCTCACCGGCAAAAGCATCAACTGCCGTCACACCGATGCGAACCGGCGCGAGATCCTCGAATCGCGCCTCGCCTCCGTGCGCGCGATCGGTGATGCGATCGGCGCGAGCGAGTCACCGCCGCAGGTGTGGGTCCAGTCATCCGCAGTCGGCATTTACGGAAACGCGGGCGATGCGCTGTGCGACGAAAGCGCGCCACACGGCAGCGACTTCATGGCCGACGTATGCGACCAGTGGGAAGGCGCGCTCCGCGCGGTGACCGCACCTCGCACTCGCAAAGTCGCGCTGCGCTTCGGCGTCGTGCTCGGCCGCGAAGGCGGCGCGCTCGAGATGCTCGCGCGCCTCGCCCGCCTCGGACTCGGCGGATCCGTCGGCAACGGACGCCAGTACATGAGCTGGATACACCTCGACGATCTCGTCTCGATCGTCGATCGCGCGGTGGGCTCCGCCTCGATGAAGGGACCGTACAACGCCTCGAATCATGTCCCCGAGACGAACGCGGTATTCATGAAGCGGCTACGTCACGCGGTGCATCGCCCGTGGAGCCCGCCCGCGCCGGCGTTCGCGGTGGCGATCGGCTCGTTCATCATCGGCACCGAGCCATCGCTGGCGCTGCACGGACAGCGATGCGTGCCGAAGCGGCTGGATGAAGAGGGGTTCGTGTTCGCGCACGAGAATCTGGCTGTGGCGCTGAGGGAATTGCTGGCCTGACTCGCCGTCGCGACGCATCCGCACCGAATGTATGATGCCGTACGTGATCTCCATCACCGCGCTCATGCCTCCGCATCTGAACATTCGCGTGAGGCCCGCCGGCTGTTGTCACAACCGACGGCTTGATTCGTCTCATTAATAGTAGAACCGCAGCTTTCCGCCGCCGTGCTGGTGCCCGGCGGCGGTCGAGCTATGCAGCCTGGCTACTGCCAATTGCAGAGGAGCTGCATGAGCAAGTCATCGAACGCGATTCGTTCACAGGAGCCGGCGAAAGCGGGAACGCTTTCTCCGCCGCGACGCCCTCCGTCGCAATCCAGCAGACCAAAGGAGAAGCCGCAGCGCGAGCCACGCGCCGGATTCGGCACGCCGCTCGTGGTACTCCTCACCGTGCTCGCGCTCATCAATGTCGCGGGCTACCGGTATTACCTGCTTTCCGCTGGCGAGCGTGTACGATCGCCGTTGCACGCGTGGCTCAAGCCGTCCGGTCTTATCGGACAGCCTGCCGGCATTCTCGCGCTCCTCATCTTCCTTTTCCTCTGGCTCTACCCGCTGCGCAAGAAGTTCAAGTCGCTCGCGTGGACCGGCTCGCTCGGGCGCTGGATGGACATTCACATTCTCGCCGCCCTCGGGCTCCCGCTGCTGCTTGCGATCCACGCGGCGTGGCGCTTCGATGGCGTGATCGGACTCGGCTTCCTGTCGATGATGATCGTCGTCGCGAGCGGAATCGTGGGGCGCTATCTGTATGTACGC
>JBBRYY010000235.1:0-2765 GCA_038237245.1 Gemmatimonadales bacterium
AGCAGGCCGCCGAAGAGCATCGCCGTGACGAGCCGCCGCCCCTGTCGCGTCGAGAGCAGCGTGTCACCCAGCTCCGCCTCGCTCAGCCGCGACTGCGGAGGAAGCTCGTCGGCCCACTGGCCGAGCTGCTGCGGCTGCTGCGGCCACTCCTGGTAGGTCGCGCTCATTGCGCCCGCTCCCGCGCGACCGACTCGAGCATCTCGCGCGTCTCGATCGCGATCGTGTCCCAATCGAAGCGCTCGGCCGTCTTCACCGCGGCGCGCGACATCGAGCAGCGGAGCGTGGGGTCCGACACCACCTGCGCCAGCTTCGCGCGCACCGACTCGACGTTTGGTTCCACGAAGAATCCGTTGACGCCATCCTCCACGAAATCCTCGAGCCCGTTCGTCTTCACCACGATCATTGGCAGCCCACACGCGGCGGCCTCGAGCCCGCTCATCGAGAAGGTCTCGTAGCGCGACGGGCACACGAACACGTCCCCCGCTGCGAGGTAGCGCTCGGGATGCGTCTGCAGCCCCACGAACTTCACGCGATCGGAGATCTGCTCGTCCACCGCGATCTGCGCGAATGCCGGAATGTTTCCGCGCCCCACGATGAGCAGCTGCACGCCGGAAAGCTTCGCGACGGCGCGGATCACATCGGCGAGCCCCTTTCGGTCCCAGTCGCCGCCCATGAACACCGCGATGAACGAAGCCTCCGGCAACCCGAGCTCGCGACGCAGCGCGAGCTTCGCCTCGGCGCTCTCCGCCGGATGGAAGACCGCGCGGTCGACGCCGTTCGGGATCACCCGGATGATCGAGGGCGCGAGCCCGTACTCCTCGACCAGCTCGCGCTTGAGCCCCTGCGATACCGCGATCACCCCGCGCAGCCGCTTCGAGCGATACAGCCGCCGCTCGTGTCTCGACAGCGACCCCTCGGCCACGCGCTGATACATCCGTCGCACCGGATTCGCGCCGCCGCGCAGCCCCGCGAAGCGCTTCGAAAAGGCGCCCAGGCAGAAGTGCGCGATGACGACATCGGCGCTCGTCGCGGCGCTGTCAACGGAGACGACGACGTCGAAGTGCCCCGCGTGCTCTACCTTCGCGGCTCCGCGCGCGAACGATGCGTGATTGATCACCGCCGGCCGCTTCATCGCGTGCACGGGCACCCACGTGAGGCTCGAATCTGCAATCTCGCATTCGGTCGCGATGATCGTCGTGTCGAGCTCGCGCGCGATGCGGCTGAACACCTCCGCGCTCGCGCGCTCCATCCCGCCCAGCCTGCAGACGCGATTGGCGACGACGGCCAGCTTCACCGGGAAAGCTCCGCCGGCGTGGCGAGGACGATGCAGCGGCGCGCGAGCAGCGAGGGCCACAGGCGGCCGATCGCCGCGAGGGGGCGATCGATGAACGACTTCCGCCCGAGCATCTGGTCGGTGCCCGCGATCCGCAGGAACTGGCACTCGAGCCCCCCCGCCTTCACTACTCTGAGCCCACTCTCTGCCAGCATCGCCTCGATGGAGGTGAAGGTGAAGAAGCGGAGATGCGGGTCGCGCCACGGGAAGGCGCGCTGCGTCACCGGGCTGCCACGCGGATTGAAGCGGCCGGTGAACATCAGCTCCACACGCGTGGTCCAGAAGGCGGAGTTCGGAACGCTGAGCAGCGCGAGGCCGCCGGGCCTGAGGATGCGCGCGATCTCGCGCGTCACGACGGCCGGATTGACGAGATGCTCGAGCACCTCGAGGCAGATCGCGACGTCGAAGGACGCGTCCCCGTGCGGGAGCGGCTCGGTGAGCGACGCGACGCGCGCGTCGATCCCGCGCTCGCGCGCCGAGGCGACCGCGACCTCGGAGATGTCGACGCCGTGGATCTCGACGCCGCTGGCCCGCACGCGCGCGCCGTAGCGGGCGCCGTCGCCGCAGCCCACGTCGAGCGCCTTGCGCCCGCGCACCATGAGCGGATCGAGCCACGCGCGCAGATCCTCGTCGAGCCCCGGCGGCGGGCTCCACCCCGTGCTCCCCGACCAGTACTCGTCGTAGTAGCGCCCGGTTTCCTGGGCCTCTTTCTCGTTCGCCAAATCGGTCGTCATGCCAAAGCTCCCGCGGCTGCTCGCCGGTAAACATCCAGTGTCTCGCCGGCCATGCGCCGAACGGTCAGTCTTTCAAGATTGCGCGAGGTGGCCACACGCAACCGGTCTCGCTGCTCGGGGCTCAGGAGCAGCCCCGCAATCGCGTTCGCCAGCGCGTCCGGCGCGTGCGGCGGCACCAGCAGTCCCGCGTCCCCCCCGTCGAGCGACTCCGGGATCCCGTCCACCCGCGTCGCCACGATCGGCAGCCCCGCCGCCCGCGCTTCGGGGATCACGAGCGGATTCGGATCCGCGTGTGACGCGAGGACGAAGACGTCTGCCTGCTTCATCACCAGCTCCGCATCCGCGCGGAAGCCGAGGAACACCACCGACGCCGACACGCCGCGGTCGCGCGCGAACTGTTCGAAGTGCGCGCGGTCGGGGCCGTCGCCGAGGAGGTACATCTTCACGTTGGGGACGCGCTCGCGGATCATCACGGTGGCCTCGATGAGGTCCCCGATTCCCTTGCGCACGTACATCCCCGCAACCGTCACGACGTTCGGATGCTCGAGCGTCACCGGCACGGGCGGCGTCCCCGCAGGACGGCGCGCGGTGCCGATGGTGCCATTGAGCACCGTCTCGATTCGCGAGGCGGGAACGCCGCGCGAGATCATGTCGTTACGCACGGCGTCGCTCACCGCGATGACGCGATGGCCGAGGCG
>JBBRYY010000236.1:0-2758 GCA_038237245.1 Gemmatimonadales bacterium
GCGCATTCCCGCCGTGTGCGGCGCGACCGCGGCGAAGTGGCGCAGATAGAGATCGAGCGACGCGTTGCCGCCAAACGGAAATCCCGTCCCGATGAGCGCGCGCGACGGATCCTCGATCCGCGAGACCGAAATCCGCTCGCCATTCACATGCGCGCCGTCGCCCGCCGTCGCTGTGTAGCGATCCCCCGTGGGCACATCGAGAATCACTCCCGCAACCAGCTCTCCGCGCACGGACGCCGCGATCGACACCGCGTACTCGTGGAAGCCGTGCAGAAAGTTCGTCGTCCCATCCAGCGGATCCACGATGAACACGACGTCCGCTGTCGGCTCCGAGTCGGGCGAGAGCTCCTCGCCGAGGATCTCCGCATCCGGGTACGCCGCCATGAGCGCGGCTCGAATGATCCGCTCCGATCCGAGGTCGACTTCGCTCACGAAGTCCGTCGCCGACTTGCTGTGCCACTCGATGCTCGTGCGCTCGACCGCGCGCGCACGGATCAACGCCGCGGCCTCGATCGCAGCCGCTTCGATGTGTGCGAGCAGCTCCGCCGCCTCAGGGAAGCTGTCTTGCACCGCTATTTGCGCGCTCGTAGCTTGGTCGGATGTCGACAATCTTCAGCGGGATTCAACCTTCGGGAGAGCTGCACATCGGGAACTACCTCGGCGCCGTCAAGAACTGGGTCGCGCTGCAGAGCAAATACGAGTGCATCTATTGTATCGTCGACTACCACGCGATCATCGGCGACTTCGTGCCGGAGAGCCTGCGGCGCCGGACCCGGCAGATGGCGATATCGCTGTTGGCTGCGGGAATCGACCCCGCGAAATCTACGCTGTTCGTACAGTCGATGGTGCCCGAACACACGGAGCTCGCGTGGATCTTCAACACCGTCACGCCGATCGGTGAGCTCGAGCGCCAGACGCAGTACAAGGACAAGTCGCAGCGCCAGGAGAGCGTCAACGCCGGGCTGCTGATCTATCCCGTGCTGCAGGCTGCCGACATCCTCTTGTATCGCGCGGACCTCGTCCCCGTGGGCGAGGATCAGGTGCAGCACCTCGAGCTCGCGCGCGACGTGGCGCGCAAATGGAATGCGAAATTCGAGAGCGAATACTTTCCCGCGCCCAAGCCGCTGCTCACGGCGACGCGCCGCATCATGGGGCTCGATGGCCAGACGAAGATGTCGAAGTCGCTCGGCAACACCATCGGGCTGCTCGAGTCGCCCGAAGACGTGTGGGCCAAGCTGCGTCCCGCGATGACGGATCCTGCCCGTGTTCGAAAGACGGATCCGGGCACGCCGGAAGTCTGCAACATCTACAGCCTCCACAAGGCGTTCAACGACCAGGCGACCGTCGACCACGTTGCTACGCAGTGTCGCACGGCCGGATGGGGGTGCCTCGACTGCAAGAAGGTTCTAATGGAGGGCATGCTCCGCGAGCTCACGCCGATCCGCGATAGAGCGATCGAGCTGGAGGCGAACCCGCGGATCGTTACCGACGCGCTCGCTGCAGGCGCCGCGAAAAGTGGCGAGATTGCACGAAGGACAATGGCGACTGTGCGCGAGACGATGGGACTTCGCTGATCTCGCGACGCTGACGTAATTCGGCGCTCGACTTGCAATTCGAGCCGCCAACTTTTTCGGGAGCAGTACGGTGGCGAACACGAATGAACCCGATGGAATGCTCACGCTGATCTGCATCACCTGTGGCAACGAGCAGTTCTTCACCAGCAAGCCGCCAGCCGACGAGCCGTGCTCGCGCTGCGGCAGCACGGTCTTTCGGAGCTTCTTCACGCCGAGCGTGACGGATGAGGCGGCCGAGTCGATGCTCGAAGACACGACGCGCTCGATTTCTCTCGACGGCGGCTCGACGGATTCCACCGCCGGCGACCTTCGCGATCTGAACGCACCCTGACCACCGCCATGACGAAATCGCTGACGGGAATCTTCGGTCCCGTCGTCACGACCTTTGAGGATGGGAGCGGGGATCTCGCGACCGGTGCCTTTCGCGCGAACATCAAGGCGCACATCGCCGCGGGACTCGCCGGCGTCCTCATCGCCGGCACCACGGGCGAGGCCGCGCTGCTCGACGACGATGAGCGGCTGCGTCTCACGGAGATCACGCGCCCCCTCGTCCCCGCCGATCGCTGGCTCCTCGTGGGGACCGGCGCCGAGTCGACGCGCGAATGCGTGCGCAGATCGAAGGACGCGGCGGAGCGCGGCGCCGACGCCGTGCTCGTCATCCCTCCGCACTACTTCGGAGCCGCGATGACCGACGATGCGCTGTGGGCGCACTACTCGCGCGTTGCCGACGAGAGTCCGGTGCCCGTACTTCTCTACAACATCCCGAAGTTCACGCATCTGCAGCTCGGCGCGAAGCTCGTGCGTGCGCTCGCCGATCATCCCAACATCGCCGGGATCAAGGACAGCACCGGCGACATGACGCAGCTGCGCGCGTACATCGAAGCGCAGAGCGATTTCTTCACGGTGCTCACGGGTCACGCCGGAACGCTGCTCGACGCGACCGGCTACGGCGCGCGCGGGGCCATCCTCGCCGTCGCGCTCTTCGCGGCGCCGATCGTCTTCGATCTCATGAGCGCGATCGCCACCGGCGACGGAGTCACTGCCACCGAGATCCAGGCGCGCATGCGTCCGATCGCGCGGGAGATCGTGGCCGAGCTCGGACCGCCGGGGATCAAGGTGGCCATGGATCTCGTCGGCCTCACGGGTGGCGCACCGCGCGCACCACTGCGCCCGCTCGGCGCCGC
>JBBRYY010000237.1:0-2681 GCA_038237245.1 Gemmatimonadales bacterium
ACTTCCTGCACGCGCGGGAGGGACGCCACCCGGAAACGCTGCGCGCGATCGAGGAATGGCGCGCCGGACACTCGTCGGTCGCGATGCTCCTCGTGCGGGGGAACCACGATCGCCGCGCGGGCGATCCACCGGAGTCGCTGAACATCGAGTGCGCAGACGGTCCCGTAGTCGAGGGCCCCTTCGCATTCGCGCATCATCCCGCGACGATGCCCGGCGCATACGTGCTCGCGGGACACGTGCATCCCGGCGCTCGGTTGTACGGTGCGGGGCGCGAGCGCGTGCGCGTGCCCTGCTACTGGTTTGGAGCGGGATGCGCGGTGCTCCCCGCGTTCGGCGAATTCACGGGGCTTGCGGATATCGATGCAAAGCCGGGCGATCGGGTGTGGGTGACCACCGGTGAGGAGGTCATCCCGATCGCATCGATCAGCGTGCCGCAGCGATCGTCGAACTAGAGATCAGGCAGGCGGTGTGTCGTGGACGACGGTGAGCAGAAAGGCTCCCCCGCGGCTCGAGCGCGCCGAGTGCTCGACGTTGGCGGCGATCACGAGAAGATCACGGGCGGCCAGCGGATAGTCGTTCCCGGCCGCGGTGAAGGTGATGTCTCCCTCGAGCAGCTGAAGGGATATCGGGCCGGTGGTCGAGTGCGTCGGGAGCGATCCGTTCGGGCCGAGGGCGATCATCGTGATTCGAAGCGGTCCTTCCTTGATGAGCGTGCGCGCGCTGCGGCCATGCATCTCCACGAGCGAGCGGTCGATGAGCATTTCGTCGTCCGTGAGGTGATTGACGAGAACTTCGCCCGTGAGCGTCCGATGCATCGATGACATGCAGGTATCTCCAATTGAGTCTGGTTGGAAGCTAACGGGAATCGAAGCACTGTAAGGATCGTGCACTCGGCGGCATCTATCTGTAATGCCACCACAGGACGCAATCGCGATCGGCGAGGAGCGGGCGTTGCTCGACGAGGCGGCCGCGGGCTCCACCGACGCGCTCGCACGACTCTTCGAGCTCCATAGCGCCCAGGTGCATCTCGTCGCGTACCGGCTGACGATGTCGGCCGATGAGGCGGAGGATGTGGTGCAGGATGTGTTCATCGGACTGCCGGAGGCGCTGACTGCTTATTCGCGCAGCGGCTCGTTCGCGGGATGGCTTCGCGCAGTGACGGTTCGCACGACGTTGATGCGCATGCGATCCGGGCGCCGGCGCGAGGAGGCCGCAAAACGCGCAGGCGCCGGGAAGGCGAGCGCAATGTCGAACTTCCTCCTCGACCGAATGGCGATCGCGACCGCACTTAGCGCGCTCCCTGATGATCTGAGAGTCGTGTTTATGCTGGGCGATATCGAGGGTTACACGCACGCCGAGATCGGCAAGTTGCTCGGCATTCGCGCGGGCACGTCAGAGGTTCGACTCCATCGTGCGCGGCGAAAGCTGCGCGCACTGCTGGGAGAGAGATGAAAAACGTCATCGATGAAGAGGCCGGCGTGCGTGAGTTGCGGATGCGGGCAACCGTGATGGAGCTGCCGCCGCTTGCGCACGGGACGCTTGCGCGCATCCTTGCGCGGCGCGCTGCAGGAGAGCGCCTCACGCTGCACACTTCGGACGATTCGACGACACGCAGTCATCCAGTCGCGCGCGTCGTCGCGATCGGAGTTGTAGCGCTCGCTGCATCGATCGTCGCGGCGGTCATGACGCGCAACTCCGTCGCCGTGAGCGATGGCCAGTCCGTCGACCGCTCGGCGCTCGCAGCCGTCGATCTCGCCTGCGCGAACACCCCCTCCACATCGCGAGACTCGTCGACGCTTCGCCGGCTCATGATTTCCGCGTTCGGTATCGCCGCCGCCTGCGGCGCAGAGCCCGGGCAGGATGCACCGATTGCTTTCCAACCATCACAAATACGGTCCGGGACGTTCACCTACAGCAGCGTCACGATCACCGATGGTGTGTTTACGAGCACTCATCCATCCTCGTCGATCGCGATCTCCCGCACAACGTGGAATGGAACGCCGGCCATTCTTGCGGTTCGCGAAGGACCGCCAATAACCGGCGTCCATCTCGACTCGCTGGTCGTCTCAGCCGATGGTCCAACGCCGCTGTATTGGGCAAGCATCTATAAGACACAGCATCCGGGAGGAGCTATTCACGCCGTGTTCGATAGTGCGACGATCTCGATCGTGATGACGGGTCATTTCGACAGCGCCGCAACGCTTTCCTTTCACATGAAGAGCGGGCAGCTACCATTCGGCTTTGCGCTTCCACTCGATGTACCGGCGCTTCCGCTAGCGAAAGGATGGCGTGGAACGATCGAGATTGCTCCGCCCATTCATCCGCGCGCCTTCAAGTATTTCGCTCGCCCCTGGGAAACGATCTCGCTTCGCGTGGTCGGGCGCGAGACGATCCGCGTCGCGGCGGGCACCTTCGACTGCTGGAAAGTGCAGGTCGGTGAGCCGACGGAGGATTCGTTCATCTGGGTGAGTGCCGACAACCATCTCGTCATCCGATCCGTGATGGTCACTCGATTCAGTGATACCTCATTCGAGGATCGTCACGATCTCGAGCGGATGGTTCTGGTCACTCCGTAACGGCGACACAGGCACACTGTGACATCTCGCACCAAACCCGCACATCACTCCACCCTTCCGTAGATGTGCGTCGCCGCACGCACGCTGTCGTTCATATCGAATTCG
>JBBRYY010000238.1:0-2551 GCA_038237245.1 Gemmatimonadales bacterium
CTCATCGTAGAACGTCTCGAACGGCGAGAGATTGAGCGTCGCAGGATCGACCTCCACCTGGCCGAAGTCCGGATAGAATGTCGCGTCGAGTGTGAGATTCGACGTGAGCAGATACTTCACGTCGCCGCCCGCACGAATGCGCGTCTCATGGCTTCCATGAAACGGATCATTCGCATCGGAAGTCTGCAGCTGCTCGCCAGTGAGAACGTAGGGCAGAAGCTCGAGCTGGCGCGGGCGCTCACCAATGCGAATGCCCTCCACGGTGCCGTAGTACGCAGGCCCACCCGCGTCGCTGCGCTTCCAGAAGGACCACATGTCGCGCTCGTTCAGCCTGTCCTCGTACCGCCAGATCTGCATCCCCCACAGCTGCACCGAATCGCGCGAGAAGCGCAGCTGCGAATACGGGATACGCATCTCCGCGGTCCACCCGAGCGAATCGATCTTCGTTGCCGCCGTCCAGATGGGATCCCAGCCCTGATCGCCATTGAGCTGATCGCCGCGCACGCCTGCGGGATTCACCTCGAACAGCGCCTGGTCGCGGTGATTGTGATATGGATCGAGCACCACGATGAGCTTGTCCGTCGTGAGCGAATTGAACGATCCGTTGTTCCCATTCGCATCGAGCAGCTGATCGCGGCGCGCGAGTGGCGCACGCACCCCGCGCGCGCCCTGCGGCTCGGACATGCGTGCGCCGATGTAGAGCGCCTCACCATCATATAGTAGACGAATTTCCGTGGGGACCGACGCGGGCGCTCCCTCCTCAGGCTGATACTGACGCAGCCCTGTGATCGGCGTAGCGGCGCGCCACGCCGAATCGTCGAGGCTTCCATCGATCACGATCGCGCCCACTCGGCGCGCGGCGCGCGCCACCGGTGCCGTGGATGCCGAGACGCGCACACTGTCAGAGCCTTGTGCGCGAGCCGGAACGCAGATCGTAGCGCTCGCGAAGAGCACCATCGTGTATTCGTGTCGCATGAAAGACATCTACGAGAGGGAGTGCGACGCTGTTTCGACATTTACATCAAAGCGTGTCGCGCGACGATTGGCATGAGAGTCGGTCGCTCGATTGGATGCATGCGCACGCCGAATCGTTTGAAGCGCGTTCGTTCTCGGTCCGGTATCGCTCGTTGATTCGCGAATTGCGCTTGCGGGCCTCTGCGCCATCGCCCTTATATCAAGCGTTGGCCCACGTGCATACCGACCCGCACCCGCCTGAGCACATGATCCGGACTTCACGCTTTCACTCGAAGCGTCTCGCGCGCACCATCACTGCACTCGCGACCGCGCTCATCGCCGCGAACTGCTCGCGCCCCTCTCGCTCCTCGGATCCGCCGTCGTCCAACCTTCCCGCATCCCTCAGCTCCACATCCCGCCTCCCCACCGGCGCCCGCCTCGATCCCGCCGGCCGCTCCACTCCGCTCGGCAACATGCCCCTCTCCGCCCTCCTCGCCCCCGACGGACGCAACATCGTCGTGAGCCTCTCCGGCTATCGCGAGCAGGGACTTCAGATCGTCAACCGCGAAACGGGCGAGCTCGTCCAGCGCCTGCCGCAATCGGGTGCGTTCGTCGGCCTCGCCTTCAGCGCCGACGGCTCGACGCTCTACGCCTCCGGCGGCGCCACCGACCGCGTGTACATCTACTCCTGGCGGACTTCCTCTAATGCGCCCGCGACGCTCAGCGACAGCATTACGATGGTGAGCGCGACCACCGCACCGAACGACAGCGCTCCACCGCCCGGCTCCCGCTACGTCGCCGGTCTCGCGCTCGCGCGCGATGGCCGCATGCTCTACGTCGCCGAGAATCTCGCGGACTCGATCGTGGTCGTCGATCTCGCATCGCACCGCATCGTGCAGCGGCTCAGCACCGGATCGTATCCCTATGCCGTGGTCGCCGCAGCGGATGGTCGCGTCTATGTCTCCAACTGGGGCGCCGGTTCGGTTAGCGTCTATCACGCACTCGCATCCGGGCGGCTCGCGGCCGAGCGACCCATTGATGTCGGTCGGCATCCGTCTGCACTCAATCTCTCCGCAAACGGCAGCCGACTCTTCGCCGCCTCCGCGAGCACTGATCGCGTCGCCGTCGTCGACACGCGCTCACGACGCGTCGTTCGCTGGCTGCTCGACCCTCCGCCTGACGATCTCGCGGAGGGGAGCACGCCGGATGCACTCGCCCTCTCTGCCGATGGCACTCGGCTCTTCGTCGCCGAAGCGGACGTCAACGCAGTCGCGGTGTTCGATCTCTCCGCGCTCGCCTCAGGCATCGATTCGGCGCACGGCAACGACTCGCTCGCCGGTCGCATTCCAACACAGTGGTATCCGACCGCGGTGCTCGCACCGAGATCCACCGATTCGCTGCTCGTGATCAACGGTAAGGGACGCGGCACCGGTCCCAATCCCACCGGGCCCCGCCCCGATCAGAAGCGCGCTGACGAAGATCCGCGCGGATACACACTGGGCCAGCTCGACGGCACGCTCACCGTAGTCCCGGCCGCGCGCGGCGAGGCGCTCGGGATGCTGTCGCACCGCGTCGCCGAGTCGAATGGATGGACCGC
>JBBRYY010000239.1:0-2537 GCA_038237245.1 Gemmatimonadales bacterium
ATGGGGCTCTTGCTGGAAGTTTTTGTCCTGGGCACCGGCGAAAGCTATCGCCTCGGCGGTGCGTTCGGCTGGCGCGAGCCGCCCCGCGCGTTCATCCTACAAACCATGCGCAAGCTGATCGCCTATTTTCTCCGCGGCCTCGTCGTGACCGCGCCGGTCGCCGTCACGCTCTGGGTGTGCTGGGCTCTCTTCCAGCGCATCGATGGGCTGCTCGACCTGTCGATTCCGGGGGCGGGGTTCGTCGTCACGATCGTCACGATCACCTTCGTCGGCGTCGTCGCGTCGTCCCTCGTGACGGCCGGTGTCGTTTCCGTCATCGAGAGCAGCATCGAGAAGCTCCCCTTCGTGCGGCTCGTCTACTCCTCGACGCGCGACCTGCTCAACGCATTCGTCGGCGAGAAGCGCCGCTTCGACATTCCCGTGACCGTGACGGTGGTACCGGGAAGCGGCGTGAAGATGATCGGCTTCGTCACTCGCGAATCGCTCGACATCTTCGGCATGGCCGGCTACGTCGCCGTCTATGTGCCGCAGGCGTACGCGTTCGCCGGACATCTGCTGCTCGTCCCCGCCCTGCAGGTGGAGCGGATGTCGGGCGAGAGCGCGGACCTCATGGCCTTCGTGGTGTCCGGCGGCGTCGCCGACGGCGCGCGCAGAGAGCCGCGCGTCGTGAAGGACTGAGCGTCCGCTACACCGCGGGAATCGGAGAGGGCGCCGCCGTACCGAGCTCGCGCGACATCACCTCGAGATCGAATCCCTCCTTCCTGATGCGCAAGTCGTAGTAGAGCAGCGTCGAGACGACGGCGAGCAACGGGTAGATCGGAATGATCAGCACCGAGCTGATGATCTGCGTGACCGCTGGACCGATCGTCACCGCCCCGACTGCGCCGACGACCATCAGGATGATGATGTAGAGCGTCCACGCCAGCCCGAGCGAAAAGAAGACGTGCGCGGCGGAGCCTTTGGAGAGCTCCCACGAGCGGGAGAGTGCGGCGAGCGGCCCGACCCTCTCCAGCAACACGGCATTCGCGACCGCAAAAGTCCGCAGCGCGACGTAGATCGTAAACCACAGGATGAACGGAAGGCTCAATAACAGCACACCGATCGCCGCCACATTCGCCTTCGACTTGGGAATCAGCACCGCTGTCACGATCGCCAGGACCACGACGACGCCGAAGATCATCAGGTAGCGAAGGAAGACCGCCGCCAACATCGACCCCGCCCGGCTCCATCCCTGCGCCAGTGCGCGCGGGAGCTGAACGTCGCCGTCCAGATAGCCATCCGAGACGGCCACGATGAGCACGGCGTCTGCGAGCACGATGCAGAGAGAGCTCAGCAGGACCATGCCGCCCGCCGTGAGGGGATGCGCGGCCATCGCCGTCGGATCGGTGAGCTGCTGCCGAAGCGCGATGCGCGCGAGCACACTCGGCGCCATCGCGATGGCGCTCACTGCCACCAGCTGCGGATAGAAGCGGCGCAGGAGCTGGAAGCTCGCGTCCACCAGCTCGGTGGCACGTCGCGGACGGATCTCGAAGGCAGCCACGAATCCTCGATCGTGAAGATGTGAAGGACGGCCCGCACGCACACTGGAGCCGCGTCCACATTGGGGATGCCGCAGAGCGGACGCAAGCCGTCCGCCCCGGCATCCCCCGCGGCTAGGCCAGCGCCGCGTCCAGCTCGAGCTTTACATTCCCCTTCAGCGCCTTCGACACCGGGCATCCATCCTTCGTCGCCTGCGCGATCTTCGCGAACGCATCGCTCGAAATCCCGGGTACGGTCGCGCGCACGACGAGCTTCATGGTCGTAATCGCAAAGCCGTCCGCCTGCTTCTCGACCGTGCACGCGGCCTTCGTCTCGATCCTCGTGGGCGGCGATCCCGCCTGCTCCAATCCGAGGCTCAACGCCATGCTGTAGCAGGCAGCCTCGGCCGCCGCCAGCAGCTCCTCCGGATTCGTCCCGGGCTCTTCGCCAAAGCGCGTTCCGAATGAATACGTGCCCGAGATCTTCCCGCTCGCGCCGGAAAAGCTTCCCTTCCCCTTCTGCAGACCGCCTTCCCAGACGGCCGATGCGTTACGTGTCGGCATGATGTACTCCTGATGAATGACCGCGCGCACTCGCATCCGCGCGCCCTCGAAGGCTAGCCGCGGGATTGCGTGCGTCCAACGCCCGCTCCCCCGGCGATTCGGCGGCCGTTAGTCTTCACGCATGGTCGACGACACCGCAGCACTCCCCGTTCCTCCGAGCATCGAGCGCGTGCTGAAGCAGTTCCGCGTGCTCGGCCGCGAGGAGAAGATGCAGGCGCTCCTCTCCTACGCGAAGAAGCTCGAGCCGCTCCCCGATCGCTACTCGGCGATCGACCGCACGAACTTCGTGATCCCCGAATGCCAGACGCGTGTCGACGTCTTTCCGGAGTATCGCGACGGCAAGCTCCACTTCTATGCCGACGTGAACATCCGTCAGTCGCCGACGATCGCTGCCTTTCTCTCGATCCTGTTCACCGCGATCAACGATCAGCCGCCGGCGACGACGCTCGCAATCCC
>JBBRYY010000240.1:0-2498 GCA_038237245.1 Gemmatimonadales bacterium
CGACATCGCGCAGACCCCCGCCACCTCTCCGTGGGAGCTGCTCCGCCAGACGGCCGGCGTCGAGGTGCACCTGCAGGGGCAGGGGCCGGGCTTCGCCTCCGATGCCTCGGTGCGCGGCTTCAGTTCCGATCACTCGACGGATCTCGCGCTCTGGATCGACGGCGTGCCGATCAACGAGCCGGTGAACGGCCACGCCGAAGGGTACAACGATTGGAGCCTGATCTTTCCGCAGGCGATTCAGGATCTGGACGTCATCAAGGGACCGACATCCGCGCTCTTCGGCAACTTCGCATTCTCAGGGATCGTGAACGTGCGCACGCTCGACCATCTCGACGGCACACGCGCGTGGATCAACGCGGGCTCCGCTGGCCACATCGAAGGCACGACGCTCTCCGGATTCGGCAACGATTCGGGTGCGAGCTCGCACGGCGTCGTCGGCGCGCGGTACGTGCACGAGGGAGGGTGGCGTCCGAACAGCGACTACGATCTCGCACAGGGACACGTGCGCCTCGTGCATGACCTCACTCCGAATGCGACGCTCGACGGCGGTGTCGAGCTGTACGGTTCGCGCTGGAATTCCGCGGGATATCTCAGCGAGGACGAGTTTCGCGCGCGCGACTACGACATCGTCTCGAATCCCAGCGACGAAGGGCATAAGCTGCACGCGCAGGAGCGCGCGAGCCTGCGCGTGCTCGACGGAAATCGCCTCTGGCGTTCCACCGTGTACGCAACGCAGGGCGACTGGAGGATCTTCCTCACGATTCCGCCAGCTGGCGGCCGTTTCGAAGGTGATGGGAGCCAGACCGAGGAAGACGACAATCGCTTCGGCTTCGGCGCGACATCGGCGCTCACCTGGCAGCTGTCGCGCGCGGAGCTCACCGTGGGCGCCGAGGGACGCTTCGATCAGTCGCACTATCAGAACTGGTTCACGACCGATCGCGCGCGCGATTCGTCGCAGGCGCTCATCCGCGCGCATCAATTCGGCGGCGGCATCTTTGCGCAGGCGGGGATCAATGTCACCGACCGGCTGCGTCTCGACGTCGGCGCACGCTACGACGCCGTCGACACCCACTCGGCATCCGACGGCGACGCGCAGGTGCAGGATTCGCACGGCGTTTTCTCACCCAAGCTGGGCGCGCTCGTCAAGCTCACGAACGCCTTCGGTGTCTACGCGAACGTATCGCGAGGATTCCGTGCGGCGGATGGAATCATCGAGGATCCGACGCTTCCCTTCATCACGCTGTGGGCGTACGAGAGTGGTCTCAAGTGGAACGGGGGCGGCGTGAGCGCGACCGCCGCGCTCTTCCGCATGGATGTGAGCAACGAGCAGACGTTCAATCCGCTCACGAGCGGCTCGAGCAGCGGCGGCGCCAGCAGACGTCAGGGTATCGAGCTCTCGCTGCGCGCACCGGTCGCGCGGTCGCTCACCTTGTCGGGCGATTGGACATTCAATGACGCGCGCTACAAACGGACCATCACTCAGCCGGAGGATGACCCTACCGCGGTCGACACACTGTCCGGCCTGCGCGTCTACAACACCGCGAAGTACATCGGCACTGCGGCTCTGCAGTGGGCGGCGCCGGGATCGCTTTGGTCGGCGCGCGTGAGCACGAACGCAGTTGGTCCGTACTCGCCCTTCGACGAGCCAGGCGTCGTACTGCCGGCGTACGCGCTGCTGCACGGAAGCGTCTCGCGGAAAATCGGGAAGGCGGAGCTCGAGCTCGGGGTGCGCAACATTCTCGACAAGGCGTATCCCGAGCTCGTCGCGGGCGGGCTCGTGGCGCCCGGCCAACCGATCGCAGCGTTCGGTACGGTAAGCTACAACTTCTAGGGAAATTCCGACGCGCCAGTGCCTGATCCTGCCCCCGGCAAACACGTGATGGGCGCGGACTTCGCGCGCCCATTCACATCCGGTCGACGATCTTCGCCTTGATCGACTCGTACTCGGAGTCGGTGATCAACCCCCCGTCGAGCATTTCCTTCGCACGCTGCAGTCGCGCGACGGGATCGTCCCCCGCTGCGGCGCCTCCGCCTGCACCGCCGAGCGCTGCACCGCCGCTGCTGCCCAGCTGGATGCCGCCCGACTTTGCGCGCAGCTCGTCGAGGTCGCGCACGCGACGCTTCTCTCGCCATGACTGCTCCTGCGCCTGCGCCGCGCGATAGACCTGCTCCGCCTGCTCCTTGCGAAGCCCTGGCGTGGAAATCGACCCGACCGTCTGCGCGCTGGATGCGAGATCCTGCCGCCCGCGCGACGCGATCGTGAGATCGGCGCCGAAGATGCCGACGCGCAGATGTGCGTTCTCGATGTCCTGCCATCGCATGTCGGTCGGCGAGTATCCGCCGAAGAGTCCGCGCTGCACCTGAATGAGACGCCCGGTGGTCGCGGCGACGAGGAGGCGGCGATGCAGAAGCGCGTAGAGCCGGCGCTGCACCGCGTAGGCGACGAGCGTCTCTCCGGACACGAGGAGCGCGTTGAGGTGCTGCACGGCCTGCGCGAG
>JBBRYY010000241.1:0-2490 GCA_038237245.1 Gemmatimonadales bacterium
CATCCGGGGACATCGGCGCACGTACGTCGGCGCGATGCCGGGGCGCATCATCCAGGGGCTCAAGCAGGCGGGGACGAAGAATCCCGTCTTCCTGCTCGACGAAGTGGACAAGCTCGGAAGCTCGTATCAGGGCGATCCGTCGAGCGCGCTGCTCGAGGTGCTCGACCCTGCGCAGAACGACAGCTTCACCGATCACTACCTCAACGTGCCGTTCGATCTGAGCGAAGTGCTCTTCATCGCGACGGCGAACTTCATTCAGAACATTCCGGCGCCGCTGCTGGATCGAATGGAGGTCGTGGACTTCTCGGGTTACACCGAGCGGGAGAAGACGGAGATCGCGAAGACGTATCTCGTGCCGCGGCAGCTGGAGGAGGCGGGGCTCAAGGACAAGGGCGTCACCTTCACCGATGAGGCGGTGACTGCGATCGTGACGCGCTACACTCGCGAGAGCGGCGTGCGTCAACTCGAGCGGCAGGTGGGCGCGGTCGCGCGGAAGGTCGCGCGCAAGATCGCGGCGAAGGAGATCGAGTCGCTCACCATCACGCCCGCGGATGTGCGCGAGCTGCTGGGACGCCCAAAAGTGCACCCGGAGCATGCGGCCGAGGATAACGAGGTCGGCGTGGCGACGGGGATGTACTACACACCGATGGGCGGCGACATCATGTTCGTCGAGGCGGCGATTCGGAGACTGTACGCGCCGAAGTCGTCGGATGGCGAAACGCAGATCGAGGGATGGGGCAACGTGTCGCTCATTCTCACGGGGCAGCTGGGCGATGTGATGAAGGAGAGTGCGCGCGCGGCGCTCACGTATGCGGCTACGCATGCGGCGCAGCTGAAGATTCCGGTCGACAGACTGGGATCGATCGAGGTCCACGTGCACGTGCCTGCGGGAGCGATCCCGAAGGACGGGCCGTCGGCTGGTTGCGCGATCTCGACGGCGCTCGTGTCGGCGATGTCCGGGCGGAAGGTTCGCAAGGACGTGGCGATGACGGGTGAGGCGACGCTGCGCGGCAGGGTTCTGCCGATCGGTGGACTGAAGGAGAAGGTGCTGGGCGCGCATCGCGCGGGGATCACGACCATCATCCTGCCGAAGGACAACGAGGCGGACATGGAAGACATTCCCGAGGAGGTACGCAATTCACTCACCTTCCACACGGTGGGCACGCTCGACGAGGTGTTCGCGATCGCGCTGGAGCCGCAGGGCGTGTTCCAGGGCGCGACGAAGCCGACGTTGATGGAAGATGCGGAGGAGGGCGTGGAGGTTCACGCTGGGGTGTAGCTCCGCCTGAGGGTATAGATGATGGGCAGAGCGCCGCGGCAGAGATGCCGCGGCGCTTTTATCTTGAATTCAAACTATTCCTGTGACTCGTTCGTCGAGCCGCTGTGGAGCGCGAGCCGCTCCGCGATCGAATCCATCTGTCGTCCGCGCGTTCGCGCCCAGCCCGGCAGCCGAAGCGTGCTGTTGGCGATGGCCCCCGTCCCCACGAGCGCGAGCAGCGCGATGGGGTCAATCGCCAGATGTAGCTGACCCGCCGCGCCCGCGCCCGCCGCGAGGAGAACGCTCGCGGCCAGCGACATGGCGCCGAGAATCGTCCAGCCGCGCACGTCGCCTTTCATGGTCGAGAGGCGGAGGCGATGACCACTCGGCGTGGGCTCCAGCAGCGCCTGCAGATTGCCGTTGGTCCACTGACGGAGCGAGCCACCCGAGGTCACCTTGCCGCGCGCCTTGAATACCACGCGCAGCTCACCGACGAGCTGCATCCACTCCCGATCGGTGAGCTTGCGATCGAGCTCGATCGTGCGTTCGACCTCGATCGGCATGCCGAGGAATGTGCGAACCTCCGCTGGCGCGCGAATCGCGAGCGACTGCGCCGCGCTCGCGACTGCTTCCGGCGCGATGCCGACCTCCCGGCCGATCTCCTGAAGCTCGGCGAGTGTCAACCCGTCGCTGTGAGGTGCCGGAAGCGATCGCTCCTGCTGATTCTCCGTGGCCTTCTGAAAGATGGCCTCGACTTCCTCGTCGTCGAATCGGCGCTCGGTCATTGTAGCAAAGTCGCCTCTGCGGGTGGTCGGCGCAAATCACCGGGCATTGAAGCAGCAGCGCGGCCACGAGCCTCGCTAGAACGTGATCGGCCCGTTCGCGAAGATCACCCACGGATCGCCCGGCTGCGTGCCCTCGAGGAAGTACTCCGTATAGCGGCGCTCCGGCACGGTGGTGCTGTCCGCCGGCGCCATGGAGTCGCGATCGAAGTCCATCGCCGCGATCCCCTCGGGAATGTTCCACGCGCCGCTCGACCGCGACTGATAGTAGCGTCCCATCATGTCGCCCCAGATCGGCGCGGCGACCGAGTCGCCCGCGGCGCCCGGTGCGATCGTCACGGGCTTGTCGAAGCCCACCCACACGCCCGCGACGATCTCGGGAGTCATTCCGATGAACCACGCATCGGTATCGTTGTTCGTCGTCCCCGTTTTCCCCGCAGCCTCGATGCG
>JBBRYY010000242.1:0-2405 GCA_038237245.1 Gemmatimonadales bacterium
GACGACACGCGCAACGATCTCCTCGTACGATGTCACCCCCACGAGATCGACGCTCTGCAACGCGATGCCGAGCCCGAGGAGATGCGCGTGCGCGTCGATGAAGCCGGGGTATGCCGTGGCGCCATGCAGATCGAGGAGCTCCGTTTTTGGCCCTTTGAGTTTCATGACGTCGCGCGCGGTGCCCACGAGCACGAAGCGGCCGCCGCGCACGGCGAACGCCTCGACTATCGGACGTGTCACGTCGACGGTATAAATGCGGCCGCCGCTCACGATGAGATCCGCGGGCTGTGGCGCCTGCGCCAATGCGGAGAGGGGCGCCGCGAGCGCGGCCAGGAAGACAATCGTGCGAATTTTCGTCATGATCACGCGGGGCGAGCGGAGGGAGGGATACGCGAAGTAGCTAGGCATCGAGCCGCTACGAACATCGCCTGTAGGGAAGACTCAGGGAAGGCTCGACTCGAGAACGGAGGGAGGAAATCTCTCTCGGCCGCAAGGCCTCTGGCGCCGGCCGAGCCCGTCATATAGCGTGTGGCTCGATCGGAAGTCGGGGCAGTAACGGACGCTACGAATCACGGGAGACTCCGCGTGCGATCGAATCGACTGCTGTCGTGCCTCGCAGCCTGTGTCGCGTTCGTTGCAGCAAGTCCCGGGGGCGCGCGAGTGCTCCCCGCGCAGAGCGGAGGTCCGTCCGTCGCTGACGAAACCGTGATCGACTCGCTTGCCGACTTCTCCATCCACCTCGATCACCGCCTCTCGGCCTGCCAGGCTGCGATCCCCGCCTCCAGCATGCATCGCGTGCCGGTGTTCCTCGCGGCGACGATGGCTCCGCACACCGATTCCGCGTTCACGCTGCAGGCGGACCTGCTCGCACAGGACGTCGCGGCGGAGGTGCGACGCGCGCTCGGCGCACGCGGGCAGGACGCTCCGCTCGCGGACGGCGAGATCGCGTGGTACAGCGTTCCAAGTCAACTCGTGATTACGGCGTGGCCGGACGGCCGCACGCAATCGCGCACGCGCGGCTTCGCGGACGATTCGAGCGCTGCGTTGCTGCTCTCCCGTGCATTCGATTCCGTGCGCGCTCGCGAGCCGGTGGTCATGGTCTGGCTAGATGGCTCTAGTGCCGACTCGATTGTGGTGAGGCTGACGCTGATGCCGAGGCGCGACAAATGGGAGAACGAGCAACTCGCTCGCGAGCTACGCTACCGTGGGAGGGATCGCGTAAAGTTTGCGTCGTTCTTTCTCTCGCTTCCGGATTTCTTACCGGCACTGCCAAAAGAAGGGCAGGATCCGCCTCGCTACCCGCGCTACAATGAGCAAGATCGCGTCGAGGGTCAGTTGACCATCCAGCTCGTCGTGGACAGCACCGGACGAGCCGACCCGGCTACGATTCACGACCTGTGGCCGAAGGATATCCCCCGCTTGACGGGGGGGAAGAAGCGCTACTACGACGCCTTCGTGTCTGAAGTAGCGAAGTGGGAAGAGCGCCTGAAGTATTTCCCGGCGCTTATCGGGCAGTGTCCAGTGAGTGAGTTGGTGCAGCAGCACATCAAATTCATGGCGCGGACTCGCTCGTAAGCGCGCGAACCGCTCCGCTACGTGCGCTTCGTCGCGCTCGAGCTAGCCCTGTGTCATCGTCCCCGAGGCGACGAGCTTTCCCGCATCACCGTCGAGCACCGTGAACTTGAGCGCGCGCGCATCCTCCGCGCCCCGCTCCACGTGCGTAAGGATCACACACGATTTCGAAACCATCTCCCCCTCGAGCATCGGCGACTTCGCGTTCTCGACGATGTAGCTCCCCGAGTGCGTGAACGGCACCGCATTCGCGCCCGCGCGCTGCGAGGTCCCTCCTCCGCTCAGATTCCCGTCGCCGTGAAAGTCGATCCAGCCGACGTAGTCGACGAGCACGTAGCCGTCGATCTCATCGCACAACTCCCATCCGCGCTGTCCGGCGATCGACTTCGCCGGTCGCGTACGCTCGAGGTAGCTGCCGATCTCCGGCGCGAACGCAGGAGGCATCGCTATCCCCACTGCGTCGTGATAGCCGGAGTAGGAGTAGGCGAAGACTCCCTTGAGCAAATGCGTATACGACAGATGCGAATCCGTGGGGGCAGTGATCATCTTCGACTCGGCGAGAGAGTTGCGAGGGGCCACAGCACCCCTCGCACTGAAGAGCGGATTCTGCCCCTCTCTCCGGACATCCCCACGGCCGCGCCCAGTGTAACAATGTTCGCCGGGGCGCAGGACTAGTCCTTGAGCACCTGAAGGACGACGGAACAGGTGATCGACCCTTCGCCAACCGCCGACGACGCGCTACGCGTGACAGGGCCGACCGGCGGCAGTCGTGTCGGCGGTTGCATGCGCGACGCTCTGCGTCACCTGATCGACGAGCCACGCGGCGCCGCGCA
>JBBRYY010000243.1:0-2395 GCA_038237245.1 Gemmatimonadales bacterium
GCAGATATCCAGCGGCGCCGGCATCGTCTCGATCAACCGGCTCGCGTACTCGGAGAGCAGATCGTTCAGATAGCGCGTGTTCGTGTTGAGCACGCGCATCTGTCGCACCGCCGCGTCGACGACGCGTGGATGGCAGTGCCCCACGTGCGGCACATTGTTGTACGCGTCGAGGTACCGGCGCCCCTCGTCGTCGTACAGATACTGCATCCACCCGCGATCGACCCGCAGCGGCCATCGATATGCGATGCTGAGATTCCCGCCGATCACCTCGCGACGCTTTGCGAGCGAGAGCAGCGTGGTCCCCGACAACTTCGGGAATCGCTCCGACGGAACGCGCGCGATGAGATTCGGATCGGGGCAGAGGTTGAGCCAGACGTTGCGCTGCGATGCAGGCGCGACACCGGGAAAGTCCGAGCCACGTTCCAGCATGTCCGTGATGATCTGAAAGTGCAAATGCGGCGTCCATCCACCGTTCACTTCCGCAGGACCGAGGGTGCCGATCTTCTCGCCCGCCTTCACGATCGTTCCCGGCGCGCGATCATCGAGCGACTTGCGACTCAGATGGCCGTACAGCGTGAAGAATTCGGTTTCGTCGTCCGTTTCGTGGCGCAGCACGATCACCGGACCGTAGTCCAGTGGCGCGCGATTGTCCGCGCTCGCGTGCACGACGCCATCGAATGGCGCGAACACCGGCGTGCCGACGGGTGCGAACAGGTCGAGACCGATATGGATCGTACGTTGCTCGCCCGGTGAGCCGGCGACGGCGAACTCGGGCGCCTGGTAGAGCAGCCGCGCCTCATCCCACTGGCCGATCGCGAGCGACGCGCCCGCGCGCTTCATGGCATCGTGCACGCGCGCGGTGAGCTGCGGTTCCATGTTCTCGCGCGGGTCTCCAGAGATCATATCGCTCGCGACACCGAGATCGAGCACGATACTCGGCGCCAGCTGCGGATTGATGCCGAGGATGGGTGGAATCTCGGGCTGCCGATTCAGGAAATCGACAACGCGCTTCGTCGCGAGTACGGGGTCTCGAAACGCCGCGTCGCGGAAGACCGCCTCGGCAAGCGCAAAGGGGGTCGCCGCGAAAATGGGAAGGGTTCGCGCGATCGCGCGCTGGCTCACGCCGAGATATTCGTTGTCCGGCCGCTGCCGCTGCTGATCGGCGGCGATGCATGCACTCGTGCACAACCGAAGCGCGACCAGGCCGAAGAGTGCCGATAGCTCCTCATCTCTGGCTGGAACACGCTCGCAGTATCCGCTGATCACGGTCGATGCCGCGGCGAGCGGATCACCGTCGCCGAGCACGATGTACGCGATCGCGATCGCAAGGTCGGCGATGCGATAGCTGTGCGTCATGTCGCCGAAGTCGACGATGCCGGTGACGTGCTGATCGCGCGATTCGACCTCACCATCACCCGTGCCACCGCCGACGAGCACGTTGTAGTCGTTCGGATCTCCGTGCACCGCTCCTCGTGGAAGCTCGGCGAGAAGTGGCGCGGTACGGAGATCGAAGCTTTCCATGAGGCGGTCGATCGCCGTACCTACTTCCGCGTCGACAACCATCTCGCGGAAGCGCGCGACGATGTCGCGCCCGTTCGCGAGGTCCCAGTAGAAGTCGCGATGGATCGCCGGGGTGTCGAAGTCGGCGAAGGCGAGGCGGAGCTCACCGATCTGGCGGCCGAAATCAGCGAGTAGAGTGGGCGACGTCCACGTCCCGAGCGCGAGGGGGCGCCCCTCCAGCCACGAGATCGCCCAGGCGAGATGCTCGGTACCGTCCGCGGCGACCACCGTCGCGATCGTCGCGCCCGCAACCGTGCGCAGCACGTGCGGGGTGATCTTGATATTCGACGCGATGTGCGAGAGCGCCGCCTGTTGCGCCTCGAGCATCGAGCGCTCCTCCCGCGCGTTGGCGATCTTGAGCACGAAGCGCGAGCCGTCTGCCGCCTCGATGCGGAAATTCTGATCGCGCTCGCTCGTGAGCAGCGTCGCGCGACCTGTCGCGCCGAAGTGCTCGCGAGCCATGCGCTCCGCGTCGAGGAGGGTGAACCGTGGGCAGGAATCGAGCATCGCGCGAATTTACCCGGAGGGCGCCGAGTCTGTAAGTCGGCGGTGGCGGCAATCTTGCCTTTGCACCTCGCCATGACCACTGAGTATTGCCTGCGATCTCACCAACTCGTGCCCACGCCGATCGAGGCGACCTTTGCCTTCTTCGCCGACGCCGCGAATCTCGGGCGCATCACCCCGCGCGAGCTCGGCTTCACGATCGCGACGCCGCTCCCGATCGTGATGGCGGTCGGCACGCTGATCGACTACACTATTCGGCTGTGGGGCATCCCGATGCGCTGGCGCACGCGCATCACGGTGTGGGAGCCGGGGGTTCGCTTCGTCGACGAGC
>JBBRYY010000244.1:0-2351 GCA_038237245.1 Gemmatimonadales bacterium
GGGCGTGTCGATCACGGGTATGGTCGCGGACGCGAAGGGGTGGAAGGGCACGGCGAGCCACAGCGCGACGACCAAGAAGTGCTACGCGGGCTTTGGTAGCCAGGCCGCTGCGACGACCCTCGACGGTATCATCACCTGCGACCCGTGATCCACGGGTAGGTGTACGAGGCTCCTGCAGCATGACAAGCGACGGCACCCCGCATCGAAAGATGCGGGGTGTTTGTCGTTCCCCCCCGGTCGATCTCGTAACGAGGGAGAGGTACGGACAGTCTATTTCGCAGCGCCGCCGCGTATCTGCGACGGCTCGGCATCACTGACCCGTGAGGCGCGCATGAAAGCGATGATCTGGATGGTCGCCACGACTATCGGAGGCGCGGTCGGATGGTGGATAGGAATGTTCGTCGGGATCTTCACCGCCGTGAGCCTGAGCGCCGTGGGGAGCGGCGTCGCGCTGTACTACGCGCAACGGATGGCGAACGAATATCTGCCCTAGCTACTTCGGATCCAGCGATCTGGAGAGCACACGGTCCTGCTGCGGGTCGTCGCCGAGCATGAAGGTCTGACCGCCGACATCCTGGTAGCCCCACTTGGTGTAGAAGCGGATCGCGCGAGGATTCTGGTCCCACACGCCGAGCCAGATGGTGCGCCCGCCTCGCCGCCGCGCCTCGTTCGCGCAGGCATCCATGAGCGCCTGCGCGAGTCCGCTGCCGTGAAAATCCTGTTTCACGTAAAAGCGTAGCACTTCCACCGGCGACGGTCCGGTGATGCAGGCGGGTGCGCCACCTACCCGCACCTGCGCGTAGCCCGCGATGCGCCCGTCCTGCTCGGCGATGAGGTACGTGACGTCGGGGTTCGCGAGCTCGCGCTGCTGGACCTCGTCGCCAAACGCCTTCGCCAGATGCTTGGCTACATTCTCCGGCGAGTTCTGCGCGCCGAAGCTCGCCACGAATGTCGCGGCGCCAAGATTGGTGAGGAGGGCGGCGTCGTCCGGAATGCCGCGACGAATGTGAAGGCCGGCGGGAGCGGGTTTCGCGTCGAATGTCATGAGGTGCGCGCGGAGATGATGAGGGGCCGGTTCATGTGCGCTAGCGTTTCGAGGAATCGGGAGCGAGCGCCTGATTCCACATCTCGTCGTGCAGTCGCCACTTCCCGTCGGCGCCGCGGTGGAGCACGAGCAGCATTTTCCCGTAGCCGTCGAACGGCGGCTTCCCAGCCGGAAGCGCAACGATCTGATGCTCGGTACACCACTCGGAGGCCCAGTCGCCCGACTGCCGAATGTCGAAGCACTCGCTCTCGAATTTCGTCATGCGCGCGCCGGGGATCGAGGACATCACGTCGTGCATGAATTTCGTTATCGCCGCTTTCCCCGCAATAGGGCTGGTGGACGGAAGAAGGCTGACGCCATCGTCATCCCAGAGCGCAAGAATGGCTTCGGTGTCCATGCGCCGAGTGGCGTTGGCGAAGGCGCGATTGAAGGCATCGAGAGCGGGAGGCGGAACCGTCGGCTCCGCGGCGACCGGGAGCGCGATCGAGAAGGCGAGCGTCATCGCTGCACGAAGGAGGCGCATGGACGGATCTCCGGAGACGGGAATGCGCAGGAGTATCGCCGCGGGGGCGTCCGCGCGGCAAGTGGTGTTCACGCGAGATCGGGCCGTCACCGTCAAATTTCGGCGGGAAGGCACGGGCTGCATGGTGGGGCGTGGCGCTGCTCTATTTTGTGTTCGCGCTCAGGGTCGCGGCGTTGTATTCTGCGTGTCGCTGGTACATGACCGTGAAGCGAACGGGGTCGTGGTGGCTGACGTATCTCTGATCTACACCGGGAGCACGAGGCGTGAAGAATCTGTTTGATGCGGAAAGGGTCGCGGAGATCAAGGGCCGGCTCGCAACGCTGCGCCCCGACAGCGAGCGGCGGTGGGGAACGATGAGCGCGACGCAGATGGTCGCGCACTGCGCGATAGGGTCGCAGATGGCGACCGGCGAGCATAATCCTCCGAGATTGTTCATCGGACGCGTGCTCGGTCGGATCATCAAGCCGCTCGCGCTCCGCGACGACGCACCGATGAAGAAGAATTCACCGACGGCGCCGAGTCTGGTGGTGCAAGGCGATCCGGACTTCGAGAAGGAGCGCGCACGTCTACAGGAGATCATCGATCGGTTCGCGACGGGCGGGCCCAAAGGATGCACGACGCATCCGCACTGTTTCTTCGGCCCGATGACGCCGGACGAGTGGGCGGTACTGATGTACAAGCACCTCGATCATCATCTGCGGCAGTTCGGAGCATAGTGAATCCCGCCATCGACTGTTGCGAATACAAAAAGGGCATCCTCGCGGATGTCCTTTTTCTGTTCGA
>JBBRYY010000245.1:0-2350 GCA_038237245.1 Gemmatimonadales bacterium
AGAGGGCGAACTGCGCTATGCGGCTATGGAGTTGAACCGCCAATCCGTTTCCAATACAGCCGCGTACCGGTCAGCTCCCCCATCGGCGTCAGCGCGTAGTCCGGAATCTCGCCCGCGAAGGTAAATCCGAGCGCCTCGTAGAGCTTCGATGCGCCGTCGACCGTCGCAGTGTCGAGCATGAGAAGTGTGCGCCCGTGTTGCACCGCGAGACGCTCGGCCTCGCGCATGAGCTGCCTCGCGATTCCCCGCCCGCGATGGCTCGGCCGCGTCATCATCTTCGCGATCTCGCCGCGGTGCGGCTGGTTCGGCGGCGTGTCGAGCAGCAGCGTCACCGTCGCCACGAGCTCATTGCCCGTGTCAGCGTCGAATGCGCCGAGCACGATCCGCTCACCTCGCGCCGCGGCCGCGAGTGATCCCGCCCAAAACTCCGCCGCGCGCGCCGGCTCGAGCGGGTGCATGAAGCTCACTGAGCCGTTGTTCGCGACGACGTCGATCAACATCGTGCCGAGCGCCTCGCTGATGTTCGGCGAGGCGCTCAGGGATTCGATGCGGATTCCGGACATTCGCGTCCGCCCGCTTTAGGCGCGGCGAATCGTGCGAACTCGCGCGTCGGACGCGTCGTCCAGGCGCAGCGGCGGACGTCCCGTCTCATCCGGACGCGCGCTCTCGGCGCCGCGGCGGTGATACGGCACGAGATCTTCGCCGAGCACGACGAGCGTGCGCGTTACGACGGTGCTGGCGAGCGGCTCCGGAATGCCCATCACGCGCACGTACGTCTCGATCGCGCGATCGAACGGGAGATCCTCGGCGAGGTTGTCGACGAACATGAGCGCGTTCTCGACGTGCGCCTGCACGATCGACTCCTCGGCGCGCGCCTGCGCGAGACGGAGGCGCTTGTCGGCGGACGGGTTGAGCTTTCTGGAAAATATTCGCTCAGGAAACAGCTGACCAAACATGCTGTGCTCCGATTCTGAAGTTCGTTCGGTTCGGCTGACTGCGGCTACCCTGACTCAGGAGGCATGGCGCGTACCAACCCGCGCCGACCTACTGTTTAAACGACGGAAGCCCTCCAACCGGTACCAATTGTATCATTCGATGGCTGCGACGTCCATATGATGGATCGGCCGCAGAAGTGTCCTACGGCATACAAACGCCCGACTGCAACTTTTTGTTCATTTCGCCACTTGGACCGCCCGACTCTTTCGACACAGGTGCTGTGAGAGCTCTACGCTTCGATCGAACAGGCAACCTCGACGCGCTGCGAGTCGAAGAGATTGCGACGCCTGTGCCAGGCGAGAGCGAGGCGCTCGTGCGCGTGCACGCGGCGGGGATGAATCCGAGCGACGTGAAGAACGTGCTCGGACGCTTCCACGAAACGACGGTGCCGCGCACGCCGGGACGCGACTTTGCCGGCGTGGTGGAGATCGGCCCCGAGGAGTGGATCGGGCGCGAGGTATGGGGAACGGGCTCGGAGCTCGGCTTCAATCACGATGGTGCGCACGCGGAGTTTCTCCTGATGCCGGTGAGCGGATTGACGCTGAAGCCGGTGTCGCTGACGTTCGCGCAGGCGGCGAGCGGCGGCGTGCCCTACACCACGGCGTGGAATGCGCTGCGGCGCGGCGGGCTCGTGGTGGAGGGCCGGCGAGTCGTCATTGTCGGAGCGGGCGCGGTGGGGAGCGCAGCGCTTTCGCTCGCGCGTGTGCTCGGAACGTCGCAGCTCCTCGCGGCGGTGCGCGAGGCTGACCTCTCGGACTCGCTCCGCTCGAGCGGCCCTCCGCTCGTGCTGCTCACCGACGCGAAGACCTTCGCATCGGACGTACGCGAGCACTTCGCTGGCGGCGCGGATCTCATCTTCGACACGACGGGCTACTGGGTGGACGCGTCGGTCGGCGCGATCGCGCAATTCGGACGCATCGTCACGATCGCCGCGCCAACGGACGGGCACGTGAGCCTGCCGCTACTCGATCTCTATCGAATCGGCGGCGTGCTCGTGGGGGTGAACTCGCTGCTTTACGACGTGGAGGCGTGTGCGGAGATGCTGGAGCCGATCGCCGAGGCGTTCGACCTGGGCGAGATCCCGCCGCCGATGCCGGCGCGCGAAGCGTCGCTGGATGAGGCGATCGAGGTGTATCGCGCGGTGGATGCGGGGAGCTCGGAGAAGGTGGTATTCGTGATGCCCTAACGTTGAGCCGCGACTGCGAGCTTTCTCTGGAACACTGAGCGAACGGGATGATAGGTGACAGCTTATTCCGGCATGATGGGTAACACTTTTTGAGGGTGTGGGTGCATCACCCGTAGACCTTCATGGTGGCTTCGTCGAGCCTGCCGATGAGGACGCGACTCAGATAGA
>JBBRYY010000246.1:0-2343 GCA_038237245.1 Gemmatimonadales bacterium
ATGGGGGCGATGAAGCCGGAGGCGGGTGGGCTCTACGTGTACGTGCGCGATACCTTCGGCCCGCTCCCCGCCTTTCTCTATGGCTGGACGAGCTTCTTCGTCATCGCCAGCGGATCGATCGCGACGCTCGCCGTCGCGTTCTCCGGCTATCTCTCCGAGTTCGTCGCGCTCACTCCGCTCGAAGCGCGCATCGTCTCGATCGTCATGATCGCCGTGATCGCGACGCTCAACGTGCGTGGTACACGCAACAGCGCGACCGTGCAGAACTGGACGACCGGTGCCAAGGTCGGATCGCTGCTGGTGCTCAGCATCATCCTCATCGCCTTCGGACATCCCGCGCAGGCGAAGAGCGCGGCGTGGCCCGCGTCGTTCTCGTCATCGCTCGCGGTGACCATGGGGGCGGCGATGATCGGCGTCCTCTGGGCATATGAGGGGTGGCAGTACGTCACCTTCTCCGCCGGTGAGACGCGCGACGCGCAGCGCACTTTTCCGCGCGCGATCACCATCGCGACCGCCGCGCTCATCGGGCTCTACCTGCTCGTGAACTTCGGCTACCTCGCGGCGCTCGGTCCCGATGGCGCCGCGCAATCACAGCGCATCGCGGCGGATGCGGCGTCCGCAGTGCTCGGCCCTGCGGCCGGAAAAATCGTCGGCGCGCTCATCCTCGTCTCGATCTTCAGCGCCGCCAACGGGCTCATACTCACCGCGCCGCGCCTCTACTTCGCGATGGCGCGCGATGGAGTCTTCTTCGAGCGGCTCGCGATCGTGAGCCCGCGCTTCGGAACCCCCGCCTTCGCGATCATCGCGACTACGGTGTGGGCGGCAGTGCTCGCCGCGAGCGGCACCTTCGAGCAGCTGCTGACCTTCGTCGTCTTCACCGGCTGGATCTTCTACGCGCTCGGCGCGATGAGCGTGTTCGTCTATCGCAGCAGGCAGCCGGATGCGCACCGCCCGTTCCGCGTTCCCGGCTATCCCGTGACACCGCTGCTCTTCGTGCTCTCCGCTGCGGGACTCGTGCTCAACACGATGATCACGCAGCCGCTCCGAGCCGCCGCTGGACTCGGCGTCGTGCTCCTCGGCACGCCAGCGTACTTCCTGTGGCGGGCGCGCTCGCAGCGCAAAGCATCGCTTGGCACCTCGATCCCCGTGGAGAAATAGGATGCGTCGATAGTCCGGAGCAATGCTTATCGCGTCGACGGCAGATAGCGGATCGACGCAAAGGGGATGGTCGTCTCGCCCGGCTTCACCGACGTTCACGGGCAATCCGGAGAGCTCTTCCTCGCCGTCGCGGGCCAGGCGGTTGGAGAGATCGCCGCTGCGGCGTACGACGCGCACTAGCGCATCAGAACGACGTGATCAGTGCCCTCGAGACCTTCGTCGAGTCGCCGACGTACGCGAAGTGCGTCCCCTTCATGTACTTCCGCGACGCATCGCGAATCTGCTCCGGTGTCACCGCGCGGAGCTGCTCGACGAACTGTCCAGCGAGTCGATAGTCGCCCTTGTACAGCTCCGCGCGCGCGATCTGGTTCGCCTGCTCCGCGTCCGTCTCGTTGTTCAGGAAGTACTCTGTGATGAACTGTTGCACGATCACGTTCAGATTCTCCGGATCGAGCAGCGTCGACTGCATGCGGTTGATCTCACGTCGCATGATGCCGAGCACCGAGTCCGGATAGACGGTCGTCACGTAGAGCCCGCCCGATGACACCGCGCGCTCGACGAACGGCGCCGACACGTCGTACGTCAGATTGCGACGCACGCGGATCTCG
This sequence comes from Gemmatimonadales bacterium, assembly GCA_038237245.1. GTDB lineage: Bacteria > Gemmatimonadota > Gemmatimonadetes > Gemmatimonadales > Gemmatimonadaceae > FEN-1250. The sequence goes on from JBBRYY010000246.1 coordinate 1,767, forward strand.
GTGAAGAGCCGGCCGCTGAGCACCGACGTCGCGATGCGGAGCGCCTGCAGGTCCGTGCTCGTCGAGCGCGGGCCGGGGTAATATCCGAGGAGATAGTTCGTGGGGAGCTGTCGTTGCACGAACAGCACGTCCGCGGGGCGCACCACCGGATCCGGGGGCGGCGTCCACTTGTAGCTTCCATGCGGGAGCGTTCCGAGTGTTGGCAAAATCAGCTTCTCGAGCCGCGCACGCTCGATGTTGCCGACGACCACGAGAAGCATCCGCGATGTCACCATCTGCGTGTCGTGGTATTTCTTCAAATCGGCGACGGTGATCGAAGACAGCGATCGCTCGTCGCCCGTCGCCGGAATCGCGTAGGGCTGTCCGACGAAGAGAAGACTGTCCGCGAGCGCCTGCACGAGATCGTCCGGGGAATCATTGCGCTGACGCACGCCCGCGAGCACCTGCGCGCGAATGAACTCCACGTCGGCCGGCGCGAGCGTCGGTGCGATGAGTCGGTCGGTGAGGATCGCCCACGTGCTGTCGAAGGTGTCGCGCGTGCCGCGGAAGCCGAACACGGTCCAGTCATCGCGCGGCG
>JBBRYY010000247.1:0-2307 GCA_038237245.1 Gemmatimonadales bacterium
ACGCGCGGGAGGGGATGCGCATCCGTCTGCGCCGTGAGCCCGACGTGCTGCTGATCGGCGAGTACGGCGACGTGGAGGCGGCGCTCCGCGCCATCGCGAGCGATGCACCAGATGTATTGCTGCTCGACATCGCGATGCCGGGGTCGAACGGCTTCGCGCTGCTCGAGCGTGCGCGCGGCGCATCGATGCCGATCGTCATCTTCGTGACGGCTCACGACGAGCACGCGGTGCGCGCGTTTGGCGTGCGCGCGCTCGACTATCTGTTGAAGCCGGTGGAGCAGGCGCGGCTGCGCGAGTCGCTCGATCGTGCGCGGGAACAGCTCGCGAGCACGCGCAATGAAGCATTCGTGAAGCGCGTGCAGGCGCTTGGACGCGAGATCGACGCGGGCGCGCCACAGGCCGCGACCGGCGTGCAGCAGGCGAAGGGACTCGATCGCATCGCGGTGAGCGTCGACGGCTCGGTGCACTTCATCATCGCAAAGGAGATCGACTACATCTCGGCATCCGGAGACTCGGTGACGGCGCACATCGGCACGACGGCGCACGTCATCCGAAAATCGATGAACGAGATGCTCGCGCTTCTCGACGCGAAGCGATTCGCACGTATCCATCGGTCGACGATCGTGAACATCGCACGGATCGTGCGGGTCGAGCCGTATCTGCACGGAGAGTACATTCTGGTGGTGCAGGGCGGGGCCAAGCTCAAGGTCAGCCGGGGGTACCGTGCGGCGCTGGTGGAGCAGCTGGGGCTGGGGTGAGTTGGTGGCCGCTCACGCGGGTAGTCGCTCGCAGCGCCCGCGCGAGCAGACGCTACTTCTTTCCTCGCCGTTGGCCCGCGTCGCGAAGTGATTCGCGCAACAGCGTTCTCGCCGACCAGCGCGATACCTCCTCGGCGTCGCCCTCCGACAAGCCGCGTAGATCGCGGAGGACGATGAGCGCCTCGATCCCCATGCAGGTCGCGAGCGCCGAGACGAGGCGCTCGTAGCGCTTCTTGCCGAGCTTTTTCTTCACGGGGGCGAGCGCGAGGGCGATCCACTCGATGCGCCGGTAGCCGCGCTTCGGTATGGCGGCGTCGGTGCCTGATGGTGCGGCGGGTGCACTGACGGTGAGGCGGATCATGGTGCGGAGGAGCTGCTCGTTGCCGGCCGCGCTGCGCTGCATCGCCTGCACGGCGCGATCGAGGCGCGCCTCGATGTCTGCGACGTCGCGACCGTTCCCCTGCTCGCCTTCGATCGCTTCGACCATGATCCCGCGCGCGCCTTCGAGGGCCGCCTCCGCGAGCAGCTGCTCCTGCGAGGGGAAGTAGCGGTACGCCGTGCGGCGGGAGACGCGCGCCGCATCCGCGACCTCGGCGACGGTGGGCTGCGCTCCGCTCGTGAGCAGGCGCACGGCCGCCGCGAGGAGCGCGGTGCGGGTGCGCCCCTTCTGCTGGACCCGCTCGGTGGATGCTCTTGCCGTCGCCATGGGAGAAAAGTATACTACCTTCGTCTTATGACACAAGAGTGTCATAAAGCCCTTTCTGTGCCACGAGATCCGGAGCCCCCATGTCTGCGACCAGGACCGCCATCGTCGCCGCGATTCTTTCTCTCGCGCCCACCACGTATCATCCCACGCTTCTCGCACCGGAGACCCGCCTCATGAGCGCAGATCATATCCTCGCCATCGCCGACGCCGACGCGGAAATCCGCGCGATCATCGCCGACCAGGCTGCGGCGTGGAACCGCCACGACGCGAAGGCGTGGGCCGCGGCCTTCGTGCCGTCGGCCGAGTTCATCAACATCCTCGGCACGCCGTTCAGCGGAAAGCCGGCCATCGAGGAGATCACGACGCGCATCTTCGCGACGATCTTCAAGGATTCGCACGACTCGGTGTCGGTACAGAAGATCGTGTGGGTGGCGCCGGAGCTGGCGATCGCGCACTACGAGCACGCGGTATCCGGCTACACGGCGCTTCCGCCGGGAATTCAGGCGAGCGAGATGGGCACCGACGGGAAGGGAGTGCTCAGAACGCGCATGGTGTACGTGCTGAAGAAGGGCGCGGACGCGAAGTGGCAGATCGTAAACGGGCAGAACACCGCGATCCTTCCGGAGCTCAAGGGGCCGCCGCGGTGAGGCGGGCGGGCCTGCGCATCATCGCCTCTCGATCACGCGCTTTTGCCTGAGCGGCGGCCCATTCACCCGGCGGGCGGAGTCGAAGGACGCGCGCTGCGTGTCGGAGAGAATGGCGCGGATCTCCTGATCCGTCGAGTCGACGGCGGACTGCATTCGCCCCTGCAGCTCGTCGGTCGCTCGCATGACGCGATCGCGC
>JBBRYY010000248.1:0-2291 GCA_038237245.1 Gemmatimonadales bacterium
CAAGAACGGCAAGCTGTCGCAGGAGATACTCGAAGATGCCGATCTCGCCGAGCTCAAGATCGGGGACGATCACATCCTGATCGCGATCGGACTGCTCGACCCCGTGCGTTCCGACAAGGGGATGCAGGCGCGTCTCAACAATCTCGGCTATTTCGCCGGCTTTAACGAACTCGATCGCGAGCAGCTACGCTGGGCGATCGAGGAGTTCCAGCATGACCACGGGATCAAACCGCAGAACGGCGATCTCGATGACAGGCGCAACACCGCGAAGATCGACCAGACGAAGAACAAGCTCGCGGAGATCCACGGCGATCATGATCGCGCGTGAGCACGATCGTCGCACCCATCGCACCGTGGAGCAGCACTGATGGCTGAAGGGATGTTCATTCCGGACATGGTCGAGGAGGACGACGGCGGAATCGCAGCGGACCACGCGCCGCGGCTCACGCTGCCGGTGCTCGCTGCGCCATTCACGGACGCGCAAAAGACCAACTTCAACACCTTTCGTCGCTCGCTCGTCTGTGTGGCGTGCAAGGACGTGCCGGGGAGTCACTACGCGTTCGACTCGTCCGTGCTCGCCCCCGAATCGAGCAAGGGCTTCGCAGCACTCAAGGGAATCCTCGATCGTCACCCGGGCTCGCCGCTCTCGATCTTCGGCCACGCCGACCCGGAGGGAACGGAGATCTACAACAAGTTCCTGAGCGAGCGGCGCGCCGAGGTTGTGTTCGGGATGCTCATCCGCGACGTGCCCACGTGGGAGCGCCTGTTCTCCGACCACAGTAACACTCCGGGCGATGTCTGGGGCGATCCCGCCGTAGAGCTCATGCTCGGCGCGCTCGGCTTCCAGGCCGACGCCGCGAACGACGAGAAGCTCGGCGACGTCTTCAAGCGCTTTCAGACCGATCGAGGAATTGCGCCGTCGGGGAAGAACGACAAGGCGCTGCGCGCGAAGCTGTTCGCGGAGTACATGGACTTCCTGTGCAGCGACGACAAGGGGGTGCCGTTCAGCCTCACGAAAGCGGACTTCCTCGGTGAAGGCGCGAAGCACGGGGCATTTCAGGGGTGCAGCGAGTTCAATCCGCAGCTCGTGCTCGCGAAGAGTGAGGAGGATGCGTTCAAGGCCGACAAGGCGAACGGCAAGGACGCACGAGCGGAAGCGAACTTCGACAACCGTCGCGCGATCATCTACCTGTTCAAGACCGGCTCGAAGATCAATCCCGCGAAGTGGCCGTGCCCGCGTGCGTCGGATCCCGACAGGATCAGCAAGTGTATCGCGCACTTCTGGTCGGACGGCAACGACCGGAAGGGGAAGCTGATCGACGACAAGCGGCGGCGATTTGGCAAAGCGGTTCGCGATCACACCGAGCGACTCGCGCAGATCGAGCACACCTTCGCGTGCCGTTTTTATCACGGGCTCGCGCAGCACTCGCCGTGCGAGCGCGATCTGCAGATGTGGGTGCTGCAGCTGCTCGTCGATGCGCCGCGCGAGCCTGGGAAGGAGACGGGGCTGGAGCAGAAGCCGCTGGCGAACGTGCGCTACGTGCTCACGGCATCGCAGGAGGTGACGGCGCCGATTCTGCGCGGGACCACGTCCGCGAACGGGGTGATCGGAATTCCGCTCTGGGTACCGATCGCGCAGATGACACTCAAGCTGGACATGCTTTCCGCGATGCTCGGCAGCCTTCCGCCCGCGCCGGACAAGCCCGCGGACGATAACGAGGCGCCCGTCGGCGTCGATCTCGAGGTCTCGGTCGACAGCGATCAGTTCAAGGACGAGGATACCTTCATCGGCTTTCCGCTGTTCGGGGGGAATCTCAAGCGCATCGTGACGAAGGTCGGGAATCCGAAGAGCGATCCGCTCCCGGAGCCGAACGCGCTCGAGCCCGATGCCGGAGAGCCGCCCGTCGCGCAGGTCGAGCAAACGCTCGGCGCGCGGCAGCGGCTGTACAATCTCGGCTTCGGTGTCGCGGAGCCAGCGAAGTGGACGGACGCGCAGCAGACGCAGTTCATCAAGCGCTTTCAGAAGGACAGGAAATTCAATCCGGTGACGGGGAAGCTCGACCAGCAGACAGTCGACAAGTTGCGGGACGATTATGGCAGCTGATCCGGCGGGCGCATCAGGCGCATCAGGCGGCCCGGATGTCGGCGCCCAGACGGTGACGGCACCGCCGCCGCCGCTCAAGCCGAACCCTGGTCCCTTCACGAAGCTCGGGAAGCGGTACGATCCGCTGTCTCGTCCCTTGCATCGGATCAATTCGCCGACGTACGACGACGGCGTCGATGCGGCGGGG
>JBBRYY010000249.1:0-2289 GCA_038237245.1 Gemmatimonadales bacterium
CTGCGGTCGACGCAGAGATCCTTCACCACGGGAAATACCCGCACGCGCCACGGCTCGACGAAGATCGTGGCTCCGTCCTGGAAGCTCCGCATGTGCAGCTGGCAGGTCGCCGTGCCGTGATTCGGGCCGTGCGCGAGACCATCGATCATCATGCTGCAGCTGCCGCAGATTCCCTCGCGGCAGTCGTGATCGAAGGCAATCGGCTCCTGCCCGGCGAGCGTGAGCTCCTCGTTCACGACATCCATCATCTCGAGGAAGGAGGCCTCGGGACTGATCTCCGCCGCCTTGTACTCGACCATCGTTCCCGGGGCATCGGGACCCGCCTGCCGCCAGACGCGCAACGTGACGTTCATTTGTAGCTCCGCTGCGCGAGGTGCACGTTCTCGAAGTCGAGCGGCTCCTTGTTCAGGATCGGTGCTGTGTCGTCCCCTGCGTACTCCCATGCGGACACGTAGGCGTAGTGCTCGTCGTCGCGGAGCGCCTCGCCATCCGCAGTTTGATATTCCTCGCGGAAGTGACCGCCGCACGATTCCTTCCGCTCGAGCGCGTCGCGGCACATCAGCTCTGCGAGCTCGAAGAAGTCGGCGACGCGACCGGCCTTCTCGAGCGCCTGGTTCAGCGTGTCGGCACTCCCGGGGACGTTCACGTCGCGCCAGAACTCATCGCGCAACCTGGGAATCTTCTCGAGCGCGATCTTGAGGCCCGCCTCGTTGCGCGCCATGCCGCAATACTCCCACAGAATGCTGCCGAGCTCGCGGTGAAAGGAGTCGACGGTGCGCCTCCCCTTCGTCGCGAGCAGCTTCTTCGTCATCTCGGCGACGCGCGCCTCCGCGTCCCTGAACGCGGCGTGGGTGGTGTCCACGGGCGCGAGCTTCTTCGATGCGAGATAGTTGGCGATCGTGCTGGAGATGATGAAGTAGCCATCCGCGAGCCCCTGCATCAGCGCGCTCGCACCAAGCCGGTTGGCGCCGTGATCCGAGAAGTTGGCCTCGCCAATGACGTGCAGCCCCGGGATCGTGCTCATGAGATTGTAGTCGACCCAGAGCCCGCCCATCGTGTAGTGCACGGCGGGATAGATGCGCATCGGCACCTTGTACGGATTCTCATCAGTGATGCGCTGGTACATCTCGAAGAGGTTGCCGTACCGCTCGCGGATGGCATCCTCGCCCACGCGCGCGATTGCCGATGCGAAATCGAGATAGACACCGAGCCCCGTCGGTCCGACGCCGCGCCCCTCGTCGCACACGCGCTTCGCCGCGCGCGACGCGATGTCGCGCGGCGCGAGATTCCCGTAGCTCGGGTACATCCGCTCGAGATAGTAGTCGCGCTCGTTGTCGGGAATCGTGTCTGGCCGCCTCTTGTCCCCGCGCGCGACCGGCACCCACACGCGCCCGTCGTTGCGCAGCGACTCCGACATCAGCGTGAGCTTCGACTGATACTCGCCGCTCTTCGGGATGCACGTTGGATGGATCTGCGTGTAGCACGGATTCGCGAACGCCGCGCCGCGCTTGTAGGCGCGCCAGATCGCCGTCGCATTCGACCCTTTTGCATTCGTCGAGAGGTAGAAGACGTTGCCGTAACCGCCGGTGCCGAGCACCACGGCATCCGCCGCGTGCGACTCGATCGCGCCGGTGATGAGATTGCGCGTCACGATCCCGCGAGCGACGCCGTCGATCACGACGAGGTCGAGCATCTCCGTGCGCGGATACATCTGCACCGTTCCCTTCCCGATCTGCCGCTCGAGCGCCTGATACGCGCCCAGCAGCAGCTGCTGCCCCGTCTGCCCGCGCGCATAGAACGTGCGCGAGACCTGCGCGCCACCGAACGAGCGATTGGCGAGCAGACCGCCGTACTCCCGCGCGAACGGCACCCCCTGCGCCACGCACTGATCGATGATGTTCACGCTGATCTGCGCGAGGCGGTAGACGTTCGCCTCCCGCGAGCGGAAGTCCCCGCCCTTCACCGTGTCGTAAAACAGACGATACACCGAGTCGCCATCGTTCTGATAATTCTTCGCCGCGTTGATCCCGCCCTGCGCTGCGATGCTGTGCGCGCGCCGCGGCGAGTCCTGGAAGCAGAAGCACTTCACATTGTAGCCGAGCTCCGCAAGCGTCGCCGCACCCGCGCCCCCGGCGAGACCGCTGCCGACGACGATGACGGTGTATTTCCGCTTGTTGGCGGGATTCACGAGCTTCATTTCGAAGAGATGCGAATCCCACTTCTCCTCGATCGGCACCTCGGGAACGCGCGCGCGCAGCTCCATCATCACGGCACCAGGTGGAAGAACAC
>JBBRYY010000250.1:0-2271 GCA_038237245.1 Gemmatimonadales bacterium
AGCTGTGGCTCGCTAGGGAAGCGTGGCGCTCGCGTACGGCTTCACTCCCACCGCCGCGTAGAGCTCCTTCGGATCGAAGCGGATCCCATCCTTCACGACCATCACCGATTTTCGTACGTCGCTGATGTTCGTGGTCGGATCGCCATCGATGAGCACCATGTCCGCCACCTTGCCCACGGTGATTGATCCGCGGTCTTTCTCGTGGTGCATTACGCGCGCTGCGCCGATCGTCGCGATCTCGAGCACCTTGGGCGCGGGGATTCCCGCCTGTGTGTAGAGCTCGAGCTCGCGCAGGAGCTGGAAGCCGACCGGCCCGTTGTCCGTCCCCGCCACGATCGGCACGCCGGCGTCGTACATCACCTTCACAATCCCCTTCATCTCCTCGAAGGAATCGCGATAGCGCTGGTCCATCCCGGGCGGCACCGGGAGCCCTCCGCCGTAAAAGCCGCGCTGCACCTGCGGCGGCATCCGGTCCGCGATCATCGCCTGGTTCGGATCGACCGTTCCCGGCCGCGCGGTGAACATTCCTTCGAACGTCGTGAGCGTGGGGTCGATGTCCGTGCCGTGCGACTTGAAGAGCGCGACGAGCGCGCGCACGCGCGGCGAGTCGAGGTCGAGATCCTTCCCCGCGGCGCCGACGGCGGTGAAGCGCGCCATCGAGCGCGTGTCCTTCACCGTATCCATGAAGTTGAGCAGCAGCATGTTCGCGTGCTGCACCTCGTCGAAGCCGAGGGTGACGACCTGCGATGCGGTCATGAAGGCGGGGACGTGGCCGCTCACACGCAACCCCTTCGCGTGCGCCTCCGCGATGATGGCGGGCACGAGCTCGGGCTTCATCGAGCTGTACACCTTGATCTGCTCGTAGCCGTGCGCCGCGTACCAGTCGACATCCGCGCGCGCCGTCGCTTCATCGTCGGCGAGCAGCCCCGTCGGTACCTGATAGGGGCCAGAGCCATCGATGAGCCCCGCGAGCATCAGCCGCGGACCGATGAGCGAGTCCGCGGCGAACTGCCGCTGCAGCGCGAGCACCGAAACGGTGTCGTTCCCCATATCGCGCGCGTTCGTTACGCCGGCCGCGATCTGCATGAGCCCATCGTCGCCGGCCTGCATGTGCACGTGCATGTCCCAGAGTCCCGGGATCAGCATCTTGCCGGCCGCGTCGATGACCGTCGCGCCCGAGGGGATCTTCACCTTCCCATCCGATCCGACCGCGGTGATGCGATCGCCGGTCATCACGACCGTCTGTCCCTTGCGCACCGCCTGCGTCTCGGCGACGAACAGCCGTGCGTTGCGAATCACGAGCGCGCCGGCCGGCCTGTGTGACAGCTCGCGCGCAAGACGCGCATATCGCTCGCTGCGTGCCTTGTCTTGCGCCTCGATCATCGCCGGCACTCCCGACTCCCATCCCGCCGGCACGACGCTCGACCACGCGGACACCGATGCGAAGTGCTCGCCGCTGTCGTCGAGCCAGATCGTGAAGGGAGAGAACCCAAGTCCGCCGATGTCGTATCGCACGACGTGCACCGGCTTTCCGCGCACTGTGATCGTGATCTCGCCGGACTTCGTCACTCCCGCGAGCCCGTTCGGCAGCAGCGGTATCCGCCCGCCCTGCGCGAGCGCCGCCTTGATCAGCAGCTGCGATCCCACCGGCGACTCGGCCGCCGCTACGTAGTATGCGCGGCCGGCATCCTGACGAGTACCGTGCTCGCTTGCGTTCTTCCAGGTGGCGGTGTTCCCGCTCCAGTTGAAGCGTTCGTCAACGCTGTCCTTCAAATAGCCGTGGCCGATGATCGAGAGCGACGACGGCACCCCCGACGCGCCGACGTGCAGCACCGCCTCCTCGTGCGGCCCGCGTCCGCGATCGTTGTACTCGTAGACGGAGTGCAGCTCGTTCTTAGAGGTCCACCACTCGCGATACGCGCCGGCGGGGCGTCCGGAGAAGAGCACGACGTAGCGCGAGGTATCCGCCGCCTGCTGCGCGCGCCCGTGTGCAAGCGGAATGGACACGAGCGCGAGCGCGATGCCGAACGAACGACTGAGAGACACGGTGCCTCCGGTGGGTGATTGCAGCCAGCGGCAACGATACGAGTGCGCATTCGCGCCAGCAAGCGACAAAATCGTCGCCCGCCGTGCGTCACGCGTGTGCCGGCCGTAACTTTTTGTCAGACGTCTTCGGCACGCATTCGGCCTCTCTGTCCACGACTCACCATGTCATCGTTCCGTCCGCTGCTCAGCGCTGCCACCATCTGCAGCCTCGTCGTCGCGCCGCTC
>JBBRYY010000251.1:0-2270 GCA_038237245.1 Gemmatimonadales bacterium
CGAGCAGCATCGTCCCCATCCCGACGTCGGCGATCGTCGCGCCGTAGCCCAGCGCCACCGACACGATCGATTGCATGTTTCCCCCTGCCGCGACCTTCACGAGGATCACCTCGCGCTCTATGGTCGGGTCGTGCGTCACATCATCCACTTGCAGTACCTCCACGAGTCTGTTGAGCTGTTTGACCACCTGTTCTACATCCTCCTGTTCGACGACGATCGTCATACGGCTCACGCCCTCCAGCTCGGAGCGCCCCACCGCGAGGCTCGCGATGTTGAAGCCGCGGCGGCGCAGGAGACTCACCGCGCGATGCAGCACGCCGGGATGATCCTGCAACAGCGCCACGATCGTATGGCTCCGCGGAAAGCCCGCTGTCGTCCTCATGCGTTCACCGTTGCCGTGACCATCATGTCACTGATGCTCTTCCCGGCCGGCACGATCGGAAAGACGTTCGCTTCCCGCTCGACGCGGAAGTCGATCACCACGGGCCCATCGTGTGCCCACGCGGACTCGATCGCCTCATCCGCATCTTCCGGCCGCTCGACCTTGATGCCGCGCACGCCGTACGCCTGCGAGAGCATCGTGATGTCCGGCCCCGAGAGCTTCGTCCCGCTGTAGCGCGCGCCTTCGAAGAGCTCCTGCCACTGGCGCACCATGCCGAGGTAGCCGTTGTTGATCACGGCGATCTTCACGTTGCGCACGTCCTCTTGCACCATCGTCGCGATCTCCTGGTTCGTCATCTGGAAGCCCCCGTCGCCGACGATCACCCAGATTGTCTCGTTCGGGAACGCGAGCGCAGCCCCGAGCGCAGCGGGGATCGAGAAGCCCATCGTCCCAGCACCGCCGCTCGTGATGTGCGTGCGCGGACGTCCCCACTCGATGAGCTGCGCCGCCCACATCTGGTGCTGGCCGACATCCGTGACCACGCGATAGCCGGTGCGCTTGTGAAAGGCGCGGTCGAGCGACGCGAAGACGTCGTGCGGCATGAGCGCATTCGTGTCGGGGCGCCGGCGATACGCCTGGTGCGGCTCGTGTTCGCGCTGATTCGCTCGAATGCGGCCGAGCCACTCGTCGTGATTCCCCGCCGGCGCGCTCTCGAGCATGGACGTGAGCGTCGATCGCGCGTCGCCGCAAATGCCGATCGCCGTCGGCACGACCTTCCCGATCTCGCTCGCATCGATGTCGACGTGGATGATCTGCGCGCGAGGCGCAAAGGTCGACACCTTCCCGGTGACACGATCATCGAAACGTCCACCCACGTTGAAGAGCACGTCGCACTCCTGGATCGCGCGGTTGACGTGGACCCAGCCGTGCATCCCGCTCATGCCGAGGCTGAGCACGTGCGACTCCGGGAACGCACCCTTGCCGTGGAGCGTCGTGATCACGGGAATCCCCGTGCGCTCGGCCAGCGCGCGCAGCTCCGCCGCGCCTCCCGACTGGATTACGCCGTTCCCCGCCATGATGAGCGGGCGCTTCGCTCCGCAGAGGAGCGCGGTCGCGCGCTCGACCGCTCGGCGATCGAGCTCGCCGACACTCTTGTGGCGTGGCAAGCGGAGGGGTCGGTCCCATCGCGGGATGGACCTTGCCTGTTGCGCATCTTTGGTGACGTCGATGAGGACGGGACCGGGACGGCCGCTTCGCGCGAGGTAGAACGCTTCCTTGATGACATACGGGATATCCTCGACGTTCTGAACGAGATAGTTGTGCTTCGTGATCGGCACGGTGATGCCGGTGATGTCCGTCTCCTGAAATGCATCCGTGCCCAGTGCGGCACTCGAGACCTGTCCGGTGATCGCGATCATCGGCGTCGAGTCCATCCAGGCATCGGCGATCGGCGTGACGAGATTCGTGGCGCCGGGCCCGCTCGTCGCGATGCAGACGCCAACGCGTCCGGTGGTGCGCGCATAGCCTTCCGCCGCGTGCCCTGCGCCCTGCTCGTGGCGGCAGAGCACATGGCGCAGACGATCGCGGTACTCCCACATCGCGTGGTAGAACGGCATGATGGCGCCGCCAGGGATGCCGAACATGATCTCGACGCCCTCGCGGATGAGCCCTTCGCAGATGAGCTGTGCGCCGGTGCGTGAGCCATCGGCGCCGGGCTCGCGCGCAGGAGAAGCGCTCGCATGCGCTTTGGAGGCGAGCGATTGACTGGCGGTGCGCATCATGCGAGCACCGCGCCGTGGCTCGCGTTCGTCACCATGCGGGTGTAGCGCGACAGCCACCCGCGCTGATACTTCGGCACCGGCGGCTCCCACCCTGCACGACGCACGGC
>JBBRYY010000252.1:0-2261 GCA_038237245.1 Gemmatimonadales bacterium
AGGGGAAGGAAAATCTGCGCGTGCTCGTCGTCGACGTCGACGACGTCACCGCGATCCCTGCGGGCGCTCCGACCTACGTCACCCGCGGCGCGCGCGACTGGCTGCGCACCGAGGGGCGCGAGGACGACGTGGGCGGACGCATGCTGCCGAATGCGCGCACCTTCTCGTCGTCCACCGCCGAGGAGCTCATCACGTTCATACTGAAGGCGAATCTGACCGCGCTGGGCGCGCGCGCGTAGTCCGCCGGCAGTACGGACTACGGGCACCGATCGTCCTCTACAGTGTATGAAACACGCCGCCTTTCCCTCTAGCTTTCGCGCATGCCCAATTCGATGAAGCCCTCGATCACACGCTCGTGCGCGCTCGGCTGCGCCCTCTCGCTCGCCGCGGTCGCGCTGCCAGCGCAGAAAACGAAGCCGGCGCGACCTGCCGCGGTGGTGCCGGCGCCAGCGGTGCTCACGCAGCGCGCGAAGCTGGAGAAGATCATTCATACGAAGATCCTATCGAACGGGCTCGAGGTGATCGTCGTCGAGAATCACGGCGTGCCGCTGGCCACGGTCGAGATGGACGTGCGCAACGGCTCGTTCACGCAGACGCACGAGTACGAGGGGCTCGCGCATCTGTACGAGCACATGTTCTTCAAGAGCAACAAGGATTATCCGGAGCCCGAGCAGTTCATCGATCGGGCGGCCGAGTTGGGCGCGGTGTTCAACGGGCAGACGCAGGAAGAAGTGGTCAACTACTATCTCACCGTTCCTGCCGACTCACTCGTCGGCGGCATGCGCTTTCTCGCCTCGGCGTTCCGCTCCCCGCTCTTTCGCGAGGATGAGCTTGCGCCCGAGCGCGAGGTCGTGCTCGGCGAGTACGATCGGCAGGAGTCGAGCCCGTACTTCAAGCTCGAGGAGCAGATGGGGAAGGCGCTCTATACCACCGAGTGGAGCCGGAAGAACAAGATCGGCGACCGCGACATCGTGCGCTCGACGACGCCCGAGAAGATGCGGATCATCCAGCATCGGTACTATGTGCCGAACAACGCCGCGCTCATCGTCGCGGGGGACGTCTCGCCCGACACGGTGTTCCAGCTCGCGCAGAAGATCTACGGCGACATACCCCGCGACGACGATCCATTCGTCGCGAATCCGATTCCGCCGATTCCACCGCTCGAGGGGAATGCTGCGGTGATCATCGAGCAGCCGGTGAACACCGTCGCCGTGCAGATTCAGTGGCTCGGACCGAGCGTCGGGAAGGATCCCAATGCGACGTACGCCGCCGACGTGTTTTCCGGAATCCTGAATCAGGATGGCTCTGCCTTTCAGCGCCGGCTCGTCGACAGTGGACTCTGGCACTCGATTCTGGTGAACTACTACACGCTCAACCAGACGGGTCCGATCACCATCAGCGGCGAGACGACGGCGGACAAGCTCCGCCCTGCCCTCGCAGCGCTCGATGAGGAGATTGCGAAGTTCGACAAGCCGGGCTACTTCAGTGTGGCCGAGCTGGGGCCACAGAAGCAGCAGCGCGCGGTGGGAACGGTGCTCGGCCTCGAGCGCGCGTCCGGCTTTGCCCACGAGCTCGGATTCTGGTGGAGCGTGGCGGGGCTCGACTACTACATGGGCTACATCGACAACATGGCGCGCCGCACGCCTGCCGACCTTCGCGCATACGCACACACCTACATCGTCGGCAAGCCGCACGTCACTGGCGTGCTCCTGTCGCCGGAGGATCGCAAGCAGTTGAACCTCACGAAGGACGAGCTGATACAGGGCGAGCACGCGAACGTGGTAGGGGTGCAATGAGCCGCTTGCTGGTCATTCGGGCTGCGGCATTGGCCACACTGGCGATGTTCACCGCGATGCCGGCGGTGGCACAGGCGCGCGCGACGTCCGATACCTCTACGTCCGTGTTCGACGTCGGCGGCGTGCATGTCATTCTGCGCCGCAATACGGCAAACGATGTCGTCGCCGCGAATCTCTACCTGCTCGGCGGCACCCAGCAGGCCACACCGGCGACGGCGGGAACCGAGCCGCTGCTGCTCTGGGTGTCGGAGCGCGGAACGAAGCACTACACGCGCGATGCGCTCACCGCGAAGATGGCGGCGCTCGGCACCGCCGTCGTCGTCGCGCCGCGCGATGACTGGACCGTGTTCGGCTTCCGCGGCACGCGCGACACCTTCGACAGCACGTGGGCGATCCTCACCGACCGACTCATCGCACCGACGCTCGCGCCGGCCGACGTGGAGTTCATTCGCGCGCAGGTGCTCG
>JBBRYY010000253.1:0-2234 GCA_038237245.1 Gemmatimonadales bacterium
GATCGACTTCGCGATCGACGTCTTGCCGACGCCCGGAGGTCCGACGAAGAGCAGAATCGGTCCCTTCGCCATCGCCCGCGCCTTCACTTCCTTCGCATCGGTGATCGGACGATCGTCTCCCTCGACGGCATTCTCCTTCGGGATCACCGTGTCCGGAATCTCGTTGAGCTCCGCCTTGAGCTTCGCGGCAGGAAACTCACCGGTCTTCTCGTGCTCCTCTGCCAGCTCCTGCGCGCGTAATTGCCGCACGGCGAGGAATTCGAGCACACGGTCCTTTACATCGGGCAGCCCGTAGTGATCCTCGTCGAGCACCTTGCTCGCGTGACGCAAATCGAGATTGTCATCCGAGCGCGTGTTCCACGGCAGCTCGGCGACCCACTCGAGATACGTGCGAATGACCTGCGCCTCCATGGACTCGCGTCCCGAGCGCTCCAGTCGTCCGAGCTCGCGCTCGACTTCCTGACGCGCCGACTTCGGCAGGTCGAGCTTCGTCAGCTTCTCGCGAAGCTCCTCGATCTCGCGGCTCTGGTCGTCGTCGCCGAGCTCCTTCTGGATCGCCTTCATCTGCTCGCGCAGATACATCTCGCGCTGGCGCGTGCCGAGCTCCTCCTGCACCTGCGACTTGATCTCTTCCTGCGCCTCGAGCAGCCCGATCTGACGCTGCACGTGCACGAGCACGCGACGGAGCCGCTCCTCGACGCTCAGCGTCTCCAGCAGCCCCTGCTTCTCGGCAACCGAGAGCTCGATGTAGCCGGCGACGAGATCGGCAAACTTGCCGGGCTCGGTGACGGAATCGAGAACCTGGTGGACGACTTCCTCGGGAAGCCCGCGCTTCTCGCCAAGCTCGGCGGCGCGCTCCCGGATCTCCTTGTGGAGAGCCTCGAAGGCGCTGTCGTGCTCGTCGAGCGCATTCATGTCTTCCACCTGCACTGTCACCGCGGCGAGGTAGTTGTCGGTAGTGGAATATTGGAGTGCCGTGGCGCGCTGCTCGCCCTGCAGCAGCAGCTGGACACCACCGAGTCCGCGCTGCACCTGACCGATGCGCGCGATCACTCCCATGGAGTAAAGGTTGTCCTGGGTAGGCTCGTCCGCGTTATCACGCTGCGCGACGGCGAATACGAGCCGGTCGCCCTTGAGCGCCGCCTCGATTGCACGTAGTGTCCCCGGACGCCCTGCCGCGATGGGTGCGGTGAGCCCCGGGAAGATCACGGTTCCGCGAAGCGGAAGTACTGGCAGTGTTTGACGTTGCGCCATTGTTTCGACCTTGTTGTAAGACATCATCTGAAGCCTGTTCGGGGCCTCCGATCAAATGACCAAGATGTGCAGGTCGGAAGTCGTTCCGGAGGCACCAACTCAGCACCAAACAGGCCATGGAGGCAGAAGTTGCAACTTCTACCCGTCGCTTTGACGTAGTACCCCTGCCAGCGAGGCTGATTGTCTTTTCAGATCGCGCTGCAAATGGTACACTAAGCAGACTCTATTCCTCCCGGAGGGCCGTGTCCCCGAGGGCTACTTGTTCCCCCCAGGGGTCCTCGAGTGCCTGATCCCACCGCCAAGCCTGCGGATGCGGAGATTCGTGCTGTAGCCGAGCGCGCGCTGTCCGCGAATTATGAGCTCGATAATGAGCTCGGGCGCGGCGGCATGGGTATCGTCTATCGCGCGAAGGATCGCCGGTTGAAACGGCTCGTCGCGATCAAGCTGCTGCCGCCCGAGCTGGCGTTCCGCAGCGAGATCAAGACGCGCTTCCTGCGCGAAGCGGAGACGGCCGCGCAGCTGAGTCATCCCAACATCGTTCCGATCTACAGCGTCGATGAGCGCGAGGGGCTCGTCTACTTCGTCATGGCGCTCGTCGAGGGGCCGACGCTCGCGAAGAAGATGTATGAGGATGGACAAATGTCCGTCGACGAGACGCGCCGCGTGCTGCGCGAAGTCGCCGACGCGCTCGCCTATGCGCATGCGCGCGGCGTCATCCATCGCGACATCAAGCCCGACAACATCCTCCTCGACAAGGAGAGCGGGCGCGCGATGGTAACGGACTTCGGAATCGCGCGCGCGATCCAGGAAGGGTCGGATTCGCGGCTCACCGCCACCGGCGTCGCGATCGGCACGCCGGCATTCATGTCGCCGGAGCAGGCCGCCGGCGATCGCGAGATCGACGGACGCACCGATCTCTACGCGCTCGGCGTCGTCGCTTACCAGATGCTGTCGGGACGGCTGCCGTTCCAGGCGGCGAC
>JBBRYY010000254.1:0-2206 GCA_038237245.1 Gemmatimonadales bacterium
CGCAGGGATGATGTCGCGCTCCCACGCGCCCGGCGCGCGCGGCAGCCCGGTCATCTGCGCGATGATCGCACTCACGCCGCTCGCGCCGTCGAGATGCTCGCGCGGATCGAGATGCTGCCACCGCTGCAAAAAGGCCGCGAAAGTCGCGAGATCGACGGCCTGGATCTGCTTCCGCAACGCGGCGAGCGCACGGTTGCGCGCGAGCTCCACCACGCGCCGTGTCGCCCACTCGGGCGCCTCGATCGCGCGACGAAAGCGTCCGCGCACGAGCTTCCCGTTCTCCTCCCACTCATCGATCCGCTTCGCGATCCACTCCGCGGGCCATGCGTAGCGCTCGCGCACCTCTTCCACCGTCACCGGACCCGCGAGCGCGAGCCACCGTGCGAGAATCTCGCGCCGAGCGACCTTCGGCTCGAGCACGACGTTCTGCATCGCGGCGGGAATGACATCCTCGGCATCGCGTTCGACCAGCGATGATGTCGCGCGCACGCGGGAAATCGTCTCGGGCGCACGCGCGGCAGCGTACCGCCCAATCGACTCCGTCAACACGACGCGCCACTCCTCTCCAAACGGAATCGCCAGCGCGCGCCCGGCATCGAGCAGCTCCGCCAGCGGATCGTTCGCCCCCAGCCATCCATCCGCATCCGCCACGCGCGCGCGCAGCTCGCGCTCCGTGAGATCCCCCGCGCGATCGAGTAGCACCGCCAGCTCGTCCGCCGTGCGCGCGCGCCGCCCCTCCGCCGTGCCCCGGCGCTCCGCGAGCAGTTGCTCGATCGCATCGAGCGTTCCCTCATCCGCGCCCTCGGTGCCCATCACCTCGTCGAGCAGCCCTCGATCGATCGACAGCAGCGCCGCCTGTCGCTCGGCACGCGGCGTGTCGTCGCCATAGAGCCAGTCCATCACGAAGCCGAACTGCAGACTCGCCGCGAACGGCGACGCGCGCTCCGTTTCGATGGCTCGAATCGCGATGCGCCCCGCGCCAATCGAATCGAGCACGTCCTTCAGCGCCGCCATGTCGAACGCATCCTGCAACACCTCGCGGTACGTCTCGACGAGAATCGGGAAGCTCGGAAAGCGCCGCACCGCATCGAGCAGGTCGAGCGCCTTGAGCCGCTGCAGCCAGAGCGGCATCCGCCGCTTCGGCGATCCGCGCGGCAAGAGCAGCGCGCGCGCCGCATTCATCCTGAACCGCGCCCCGAAGAGCGACGTGGTGCCCACCTCGTCCATCACGCGCCTCTCCGCCTCCTCCGCGGAGAGATGCATCATCGCCGACAGGGGTGCCGTGCCGCCGAGATTCGGCAGCCGCAGCATGATTCCGTCGTCGGTCGTCTGCACCTGCACCTCCATCCCCGGCAGCGCCTCGCGCACGCGCTGCGCGAGCGCCATCCCCCACGGCGCATTCACCCGCCCGCCGAACACCGAATGCAGGATGATGCGGAGCGCGCCCATCTCGTCGCGGAACTGCTCGATCACGAGCGTCCGGTCGTCGGGCACCACGCCCGTCGATGCACGCTGCTCCGCGATGTACGAGCGCAGCGACTGCGCGCATGCCGCGTCCACACCGTAGCGCGCCTCGAGTCCCGCATTCACCGAATCGTCGTCGATGTCCACCGCCGCGAGCTGACGCCGCAGCTCACCCACGCGATGACTCAGCGGCACGCTCCGCGTCGAGAACTCTCCGTGCCAGAACGGCATCCGCGCGGGCGCACCCGGCGCCGGCGTCACGATCACCCGGTCGTGCTCGATCGCCCCGATCCGCCACGTCGCCGAGCCGAGCTGAAAGACATCGCCCACGCGCGATTCGTGCACGAACTCCTCGTCGAGCTCACCCAGCCGCGTCCGATCCGCGAGGTTTACCGTGTACAGCCCGCGATCCGGAATCGTCCCGCCCGAGATCACCGCCATCATCCGCGACGCGCGCGTCCCCGCCAGACGGTCGTTCACGCGATCCCACGTCATTCTCGCCTCCAGCTCCGCCGCGAGCTCCGACGAATACTTCCCCGAGAGCATCGACAATACCTCGTCGAACACCGTGCGCGTGAGTCGATGATACGGATACGCGCGCCGCACGAGCGCGAACGCATCTCCGGCCGTCCAGTCGTCGACGCTCACCATCGCGACGATGCTCTGCGCCAGCACGTCGAGCGAGTTCTGGATCGCGCGCGTCGGCTCGACGTCTCCCGCGCGCATCGCCTCGACAATGGCC
>JBBRYY010000255.1:0-2200 GCA_038237245.1 Gemmatimonadales bacterium
CTCCCTCATCGACGCACCACCCGCCGGGTCATCCCCCCTTCTTCACCGTCTTTTGCTCCCCACTCGGCCGCCACGGCTTGAGCGCCTGCAGCTGCTCCTCGATCGCGTGCATTTCATCGTCCGCGCTCATCAGTGAGAATCTCGCGAGCGCGCGACGCAGCCACTTCGTCGCGCTCGTCACATCGCCGCGCCCCGCCTTCACCATTCCCAGCTCGCGCGCCGCCTCGGCCTCGAGCGTCAGCAGCTGCAGCCGCCCTGCGATGCGGATCGCTTCCTTCAACCGCGGCTCCGCTTCCTCGAGCTGGTGCATCTTCCGGTAGATCTCGCCCTGCACGCGCAGCGCAGCCGCACGTCCGCTCTCATCCTGCAGCTCGGTGAAGATCGCGAGCGCCTTCTCGCTCTGCTCGAGCGCCTCCGGGTACCGCTCGGCCTCACAGCGCAGCTCCGCCTGATTCAGCATCGCCCCCGCCGCCACGTTCTTGTCGCCGCGCTTCTCCGCGATCGACAGGCATCGGTCGAATGAGGCTTCGGCCGCGTCCCAGTCCTGCTCCTCGGCGTGCGCCAGCGCGAGATTGTGCAGGGCGAGCGTCAGCCCCTCTTCATCGTTGATCAAATCGAGAATCTCCACCGCGCGCTCGTAGCTCGCACGCGCCTCTTCGACGTCGCCGAGCAATAGCGACAGCGCGCCCATGTTGATCTGAATCCGTCCGCGCAGCGCAGGCGACACCGCGAGCTCCGACGCGACGGCGAATGAGGAGCGCGCCTGCGAGAAGATCCCGCGCTGACAGTAGACTGAGCCCACGCCATTCTCGATCGACGCGCGAAGGTCGTCGTCGCCGAGCTCGATGGCCGCTGCGCGGGCGCGCTCGTAGAGCTCGAGTGCGTCGTCGAGCCGCCCCTGCCGCCACGCGACACGCCCGAGCCGGAACAGTCCCTGCGCCGCCGGAGCCGGCGCGTCCGATGTCGAGAGCCGACGATAGGCCGCCGACGCCGCCTGGAGATCGCCCTTCTGCTCCGCCTCATCCCCCTCGGCCAGCGCCGTCTCGTGTTCGATCATACCGCAAGCCTCGGCGCGCGCGTGTGCACGCGCGGCAGTGTCTGTCGCCTGCCGTCGGCCGACTGCACGTGACGCAGCAGCGCGCCTATCACGTACGCCGCGCCGCCGCGCGCGCGGATCTGGTGCGGAGCCGCGTGCACGTAGCGCTGACAGGTATTTCTGAATGCGCTGCCACTCGGAAAATCGAGCGCAAGCGCGACACTGTCCGCCGTGCGCTCGTTGTCCTCGAGCATCTTCGCCGCGACGACGAGCCGCCCCCACGCGATGAGTCGCTGCGCGGTGGGGAAGCCGGCCTGCACGAGACGGTCGGACAACACCTTTCGACGAATGCCCAGGATGCGCGCGAGCATGTCCGGCGCGAGCCGCTGGTGCGCCCGCGTGACCGTAACGAGCAGCGCATCGCGAACCGTCGGCTTTACATCGGCGATCGCGGGACGGAGCAGCTCGATGATCCCGCGCGCTTCGGCCTGCTCGATGATCGTGAGAAGCCGGCGCGGCTCGTCGTCCTGATCGGCGACGATCAGACCGTCGACACCGAAGCGTCCGGCCTCGAATAGATCGCGTGGCCGCGCGGGAGGCACGGCCGCGTAGAGCACGACGGTGACAGAGGGAAAGCGACGCTTCACCTGGCGCAGCCAGTCGAAGGTGTCGCTGACCTGCGATGCGGGGAAGAGATCGATCAACGCGATCGTGACCGGGCGCGCCGCACAGGCAGCGAGCAGCTCCGGCCAATCGTTGCAGGGGACCATTGTGTAATGGTCTCTCAGGGCCGTGCGGACGCGGTTCAGCCGGTGGGGGCTGGGCAGAAGAGTGGCGACCAGTCCCACGGCTATCTCTGTTGGTTAGTCATGACTATGGAATGGACGCGGAAAGGCTCGGCCTTGTCACAGCCCGTTACGGTTGGGAAGCCCAGCCGCGTGACGCCCGACACAAAGCGCAACCAATCGTTGCCGCTTTTCGCAAGAAGTGACGGTGACGATCCAAACCGTGATGAAGTCCTCTCATTGAACGTGCCAAATGGGTAAGCGGCCTGTGCAATATCTATCGAGTTCGCACTTGTTTGCATAGTGAATTGCTGAAGTGCGAATCATAAAGCGATACACAGCAACAAGATAGCTTCCGGCATGGCTCGCGCATTAGGGA
>JBBRYY010000256.1:0-2168 GCA_038237245.1 Gemmatimonadales bacterium
CGCTGGCGTGAATGAGCTCGAGCGCGCCGAGCGGAATGTGCGCGCGATGGGATGGGAGGCGTACGTGTATCCGAGCGCGATGGCGCGCGAGGGATATCTCGCGGGCGATGATACATCGCGACTCGCTGACCTCAACGCTGCGATTCGTGATCCGCGCATCGATGGGATCTGGTGCCTGCGCGGCGGCTATGGCGCGATGCGCCTCCTCGACGCGATCGACTACGACTCGCTGCGTCGCGCGCCGAAGGCGATCATCGGCTTCTCGGACATCACCGCGCTCCATCTCGCGGTGCGTGCGCGCGCGGACATCGTGAGCTACCACGGCCCGACCGCGCGCGCCGAGCTGACCCCCTTCTCGCGCGAATCGCTGACGCGGGCGACGAGCGCGACGAACGGGACGAGCATCGCACGGGACCCGTTCGCCGGTGCGCCTCCCCTCACCTGGTTGCGGGAAGGAAGTGCGGCGGGGCGGCTGGAAGGTGGGAACCTCGCGCTTCTCTGCTCGTTGCTCGGCACGCCGTACGCCGCGCGCGTCGATGGTGCGATCCTCGTGCTCGAGGATGTGAACGAACCGCTCTACCGCATCGACCGCATGCTGCGCCAGCTGATCCTGGCGGGCGTGCTCGGCCGTCTCGCCGGGCTCGTGCTCGGTGCGTTCACGGAGCGCGGAGGCGAAAGCGATGCGGCACCGCGCACGCTCGATGTACTTTTCCAGGAAGCAGCGACGCATGTGTGCGGGCCAGTGGTGAGCAACGCGCCGGTCGGGCACATTCCGGATCAGTGGACGCTGCCGCTGGGCGCGCGCGCCGAGCTGTCGCCAGCGCGCGGACTCGTGCTCGTACGCTGAGCACGAATTCTCAAACCGAGCTATCGACTCCGATGTCCGACGCCTCACTCAACGAGATCTCGCCCGGCGTGCTCCTCGCGCGACAGGAGCACGGCGATCAGAGCGTTCTGCTCGACGTACGCGAGCAGCACGAGTGGAATCTGTTCCGGATTCCGAATGCGATCCATCTGCCGCTCGCGCGCGTGAGCGACGCGGCGACCCAGGCGCTCGCGCATTTTCCCGATGCGGAGGTTGTTGTGTATTGTGCCCACGGCGCACGGTCGGCCCAGGCCGTCGCGCTTCTGCGCGCGCAGGGGTACCTGGCGACGTCGCTCGCGGGCGGGATTGTCGCTTGGATCGATGCCGGCGGCGAGGTCGAGGAATAGCGGCGCGGCCTCGATGCGCGCGATAGAGATTCTCGCTCGACTGGAAAGTGCGCTCACGACGGTAGCCGGCGTGGTGGACGCTCCCGGCGCTGGTCCAGCGACGGTTCGCGACGCATCCGTCGCGGTGATTTTTCGGGTGACGGATGGGGATTCGCTCGAGCTACTCATGATCGAGCGCGCGAGCTATGAGGGCGATCCGTGGAGCGGACATGTCGCCTTCCCCGGCGGCCGACGCGAGCTCGAGGATGCGACAGTGCTCGACACGGCGGTGCGCGAGATGCGCGAGGAGCTCGGGGTCGATCTCCGCGCGACTGGCCGAGTGCTCGGTGGTCTCGAGCGAGTAGGCCCGCTGACGCCCGTGCTCCCCGCGATATCCATCGCGCCAATCGTCTTCCACATGACGCGATTCGCGCCGCTCATGTTGAGCGATGAGGTCGCGCAGGCGTTCTGGGTTCCGCTCGCCACGCTCCAGTGCGCGGATGCCTCACGCGAGGTCGACGTCACGCTCTCGAATGGGACGCGTTGCACCGTGCGTGCGTTCGTGCACGGTGAGTACACGATCTGGGGGCTCACCGAGCGCATCATCCGCGATCTGCTCTCGCGCGTTTCCTGACTTTCGCGTCACCATCGGCCGAGTCGCGCGCTTGACACGCGTTAACCGCGATTCTAATATTGATTAACCTGAGTTAACTCTCTCTCCCTGCTCCCAGGACCGCAAGCGTTGCCGTCGCCCTCCGTCGAAGACTACATCAAGGCGATTTACAAGGCGCACGCCGACACCGGCAGCGTCGCGACGCAGGAGTTGGCCGAACGCCTGCACGTCAGCGCGCCGGCGGTGAGCAAGATGATGCGCAAGCTCGCGGCGCTGAAGCTCATCACGCACGCGCCGTATCAGGGCGTCAAGCTCACGCGCGCAGGCGAGAAGCTCGCGCTCGAGATCATCCGTCATCACCGCC
>JBBRYY010000257.1:0-2168 GCA_038237245.1 Gemmatimonadales bacterium
CGCTGGCGTGAATGAGCTCGAGCGCGCCGAGCGGAATGTGCGCGCGATGGGATGGGAGGCGTACGTGTATCCGAGCGCGATGGCGCGCGAGGGATATCTCGCGGGCGATGATACATCGCGACTCGCTGACCTCAACGCTGCAATTCGTGATCCGCGCATCGATGGGATCTGGTGCCTGCGCGGTGGCTATGGCGCGATGCGCATCCTCGACGCGATCGATTACGACTCGCTGCGTCGTGTGCCGAAGGCGATCATCGGCTTCTCGGACATCACCGCGCTCCACCTCGCGGTGCGGGCACGCGCAGACATCGTGAGCTATCACGGTCCGACGGCGCGCGCCGAGCTGACTCCCTTCTCGCGCGAGTCGCTGACGCGCGCGACGAGCGCGACGAATGGTACCAGCATCGCCCGCGACCCGTTCGCCGGCGCGCCTCCCCTGACCTGGTTGCAGGAAGGAAGTGCGGCGGGACGGCTCGAGGGCGGAAACGTCGCGCTTCTCTGCTCGCTGCTCGGCACGCCGTACGCCGCGCGCGTCGACGGTGCGATCCTCGTGCTCGAGGATGTGAACGAGCCTCTCTACCGCATCGACCGCATGCTCCGCCAGCTGATCCTCGCGGGCGTGCTCGGCCGTCTCGCCGGCCTGGTGCTCGGTGCGTTCACGGAGCGCGGAAGCGAGAGTGATGCGGCGCCGCGCACACTCGATGTACTATTCCAGGAGGCAGCCGCGCACGTTCGTGGACCGGTGGTGAGCAACGCGCCGGTCGGGCACATTCCGGATCAGTGGACGCTGCCGCTGGGCGCGCGCGCCGAGCTCTCGCCCGCGCGTGGGCTGGTGCTCGTCCGCTGAGCAGGCTCTTTCACACCATGCAACCGACGACGATGTCCGACGCCTCACTCAACGAGATCTCTCCCGGCGTGCTCCTCGCGCGACGGGAGCACGGCGACCAGAGCGTGCTGCTCGACGTTCGCGAGCAGAACGAGTGGAATCTGTTTCGGATCCCGAATGCGATCCATCTTCCGCTCGCGCACGTGAGTGACTCGGCGACCCAGGCGCTCGCGCATTTTCCCGATGCGGAGGTTGTTGTGTATTGCGCCCGCGGCGCGCGGTCCGCCCAGGCCGTCGCGCTTCTGCGCGCGCAGGGGTACCAGGCGACCTCGCTCGCGGGCGGGATCGCCGCGTGGATCGATGCCGGCGGCGAGGTCGAGGAATAGCGGCGCGGACTCGATGCGCGCGATAGAGGTTCTCGCTCGACTTGAGGGTGCGCTCACGACGGTATCCGGCGCGGTGGACGCTCCCGGCGCTGGTCCAGCGGCGGTGCGCGACGCATCCGTCGCAGTGATCTTTCGGGTGGCGGATGAGGACTCGCTCGAACTGCTCATGATCCAGCGCGCGAGCTACGCGGGCGATCCCTGGAGCGGGCACATCGCCTTCCCGGGGGGCCGACGCGAGCTCGAGGATGCGACACTGCTCGACACGGCGGTGCGCGAGATGCGCGAGGAGCTCGGGGTCGATCTTCGCGCAACGGGCCGAGTGCTCGGCGGTCTCGAGCGGGTGGGCCCGCTGTCGCCCGTGCTGCCAGCGATATCCATCGCACCATTCGTGTTCCACATGACGCGAGAGGTGCCGCTCACGCTGAGCGAGGAGGTCGCGACGGCGTTCTGGGTGCCGCTCGCCACACTCCAGCGCGCGGATGTCTCGTGCGACGTCGACGTGACGCTCTCGAACGGGGCGCATCGTACCGTGCACGCGTTCGTGCACGGTGAATACACGATCTGGGGGCTCACCGAGCGCATCCTCCGCGATCTGCTCTCGCGCCTCTCCTGACTTGCGTGTCACCCTCGGCCGAGCCGCGTGCTTGACACCGATTAACCGTGTTTCTAATATTGATTAACCACAGTTAACTCGCTCTCCCTGCGCTCAGGACCGCTCGTTTTGCCGTCGCCCTCCGTCGAAGACTACATCAAGGCCATCTACAAGGCGCACGCCGACAACGGCAGCGTCGCGACGCAGGAGCTGGCCGAGCGGTTGCACGTCAGCGCGCCGGCGGTGAGCAAGATGATGCGCAAGCTCGCGGCGCTGAAGCTCATCACGCACGCGCCGTATCAGGGCGTCAAGCTCACGCGCGCAGGCGAGAAGCTCGCGCTCGAGATCATCCGTCATCACCGCC
>JBBRYY010000258.1:0-2121 GCA_038237245.1 Gemmatimonadales bacterium
GCGCGTGACCATATCGCGCACCTCGAGATGATCGACACCCTCGATCTTCCGCGCTTCAAACAGCTCGGCGTGTACGCGAACTTCCAGGCGCTCTGGGCCTACCGCGACAGCTACATCAGGGATCTCACCGAGCCCATTCTCGGCCCCGAGCGCTCGAGTCGTCTCTATCCGCTCGGCGACGTCCGGGCGGCGGGCGGCACGATCGTCGGCGGCAGCGACTGGGGCGTGTCGTCGCTCAACCCTCTCGAGGCCATCGAGGTGGGCGTCACACGCTGCGACCCCTCCGCCACTCTCGCGTGTATTCCGTGGCTGCCGAAGGAGCGCGTCTCGCTCGAGACGATGATCGCCGCCTACACGATCGTCGGCGCGCGCCTCGCCTTCGATGAGAAGAGCACCGGCTCGATCACCGTCGGCAAAGCCGCCGACCTCATCGTGCTCGATCACGACCTCTTCGCCGTCCCGCCCGAGCAGATCTCGACGACTCACGTTCTCCTCACCCTTCTCGATGGAAAAGACGTCTACGGCGA
This sequence comes from Gemmatimonadales bacterium, assembly GCA_038237245.1. Lineage (GTDB taxonomy): Bacteria > Gemmatimonadota > Gemmatimonadetes > Gemmatimonadales > Gemmatimonadaceae > FEN-1250. The sequence goes on from JBBRYY010000258.1 coordinate 528, forward strand.
TGCCAGCCTCCGCTGAGGCGCAGATCCGAGACCCGTACGCGGCGCTCCGCTACTCAGACTACCGCTACTTTCTCGCCGGACGGCTCGCCGCCAGCATGGGATCGCAGATGATCGATGTCGCGATCGGCTGGGAGCTCTACGAGCGTACGAATCGCGCGCTCGCGCTCGGATTCGTCGGACTCGTGCAGGTCCTCCCGATCATCCTCCTCGCCCTCCCCGCCGGACACGCCGCCGATCGCTTCGACCGCAAGCGCATCGCGATGCTCTCACTGCTCCTGCTCATCGTCGGCTCCCTCGCGCTCGCCGTGATCTCGTTCACCGTCGCGCCGATCCCGCTTATTTACATCACGCTCTTCGTCATTGGCGTGGCGCTCGCATTCCATCGCCCTGCAATCGCCGCGCTCCTTCCGCAGCTCGTCCCTGCGGAGAAGTTTGCGAACGCCGTGACGTGGAACAGCGTCGGCTGGCAGCTCGCGAGCGTCGTCGGCCCGGCGCTCGGCGGATTGATCATCGCGTGGCGGCACCACGCGGGCAGCGTGTACGTCATCGACGCTGCGCTCATGCTGGTCTTCGTCATCTGCCTCACGCAGGTTCGCGGGCAACAGGTGGCGCGCGCGCGGAAGGCCGTGAGCATGCAGACGCTGCTCGGCGGCGTGCGCTTCGTCTGGCACACGAAGGTGATCCTCGCGGCGATCACGCTCGACCTGTTCGCGGTTCTCTTCGGCGGCGCGACGACGCTGCTCCCGGTCTTCGCCAGGGACATTCTGCACGTCGGTCCCGAGGGCTTCGGCTGGCTTCGCGCGGCGCCGTCGATCGGCGCCGTGTGCGTTGCCGTTCTGCTCCTCGGCCGCGCCCCGATGCGGAATGCCGGACGGTCGCTGCTCATCGCGGTCGCCGGCTTCGGCCTCGCGACGATCGTCTTCGGTCTCTCGCGCTCCTTCCCGCTGTCGATCGTGATGTTGATCTTCGCGGGCGGACTCGACATGATCAGCGTCGTCGTGCGGCAGACGCTCGTGCAGCTGCGCACGCCCGACGAGATGCGCGGGCGAGTCTCGGCGGTCAACAGCGTATTCATCGATACGTCGAACGAGTTTGGCGGATTCGAGTCGGGCGCGAGCGCGGCGCTGCTGGGCCCCGTAGTATCCGTCGTGGGAGGCGGCATCGTTACGGTGCTGGTGGTGACCGCGGTCGCCGTCGCATGGCCGGAGCTGCGCAACATGCGGGGGCTCGCCGATGACCTCCCCAAATCATCTTCGCCCATAGAGGAGTCATGAAGTTCCTAATGCGAATCGTCATCACCGCGGTCGCACTGTGGGCCGCGACGCGTCTCGTCTCCGGAATCACCTTCCAGGGCAACTGGATCGGACTCGCCGGGGTCGCGCTCGTCTTCGGAGTGCTCAATTCGTTCGTGCGCCCCGTGCTCTCCTTCCTCGCTTTCCCGCTGCTGATCCTCACCCTCGGGCTGTTCACCTTCGTGCTCAACGCCGTGATGCTGCTGCTGACGGGCGCGCTGGCATCGAAGCTGGGCATCGATTTCCACGTCGCCGGCTTTCGCGCGGCGTTCTGGGGGGCGATCGTGGTCGGGATCGTGAGC
>JBBRYY010000259.1:0-2102 GCA_038237245.1 Gemmatimonadales bacterium
AAGGCGTAGCCGCTCATCGTCGTCGAGCAGCGCGGCCTCGCCCGTGGTGCCGGCGATGAGTACGCCGGCGAGTCCCGCGGCGATGTGTGCCTTGATGTTCGCGCGAAAGGCGCCGGTCGCGAGATCTCCGCTCCCGTCCTCGAAGGTCGTGACGACGGGGCCGAAGATTCCCGTCAGCGATTTCGTCATGGCGTTGGTCAGGGTGCGTTCAGATCGCGGATGTCGCCGGCTGTGGAATCGGTCGAGCCGCCGTCGAGGGAAATGGAGCGGGTCGTGTCTTCGAGCATCGACTCGGCCGCCTCGTCCGTTGCGGCAGGCGTAAAGAAGCTGCGAAAGACTGTGCTGCCGCAGCGTGAGCACGGCTCGTCAGCTGGCGGCTTGCTGGTGAAGAACAGCTCGTTGCCGCAGGTGATGCAGATCAGCGTGAGCATTCCCTCGGGTTTATTCGTGTTCGCCATCGTGCAGCTCCCGAAAAAGTTCTCGGCTCGAAGTTCGAGTCGAGCGCCGGATTGCGTCAGCCTCGCGCGATCAGCGAAGTCCCATCGTCTCGCGCACCGTCGCCATCGTGGTGCGTGCAATCTCGCCACTTTTCGCGGCGCCTGCAGCGAGCGCGTCGGTAACGATCTGCGGGTTCGCCTCCAGCTCGATCGCTCGCTCGCGGATCGGCGTGAGCTCGCGCAGCATACCCTCCATTAGAACCTTCTTGCAATCGAGGCACCCCCATCCGGCCGTGCGGCACTGAATGGCCACGTGGTCGACGGTCGCCTGGTCGTTGAACGCCTTGTGGAGACTGTAGATGTTGCAGACCTCTGGTGTGCCCGGATCCGTCTTTCGCACACGGGCAGGATCCGTCATCGCGGGACGCAGCTTGGCCCATGTCTCTTCGGGCGACTCGAGCAGCCCGATGGTGTTGCCGAGCGACTTCGACATCTTCGTCTGGCCATCGAGCCCCATGATGCGGCGCGTCGCGGTGAGCAGCGGCTTGGGCTCGGGAAAGAATTCGCTCTCGAACTTCGCATTCCATTTGCGCGCGACGTCGCGCGCGAGCTCGAGGTGCTGCACCTGATCCTCGCCCACGGGGACGAGGTCCGCGCGATACAACAGGATGTCGGCAGCCTGCAGCACGGGATAGATCAGCAGCCCGGCGTTGACGCTCTCCTGGCGCTGCGACTTGTCCTTGTACTGGGTTTGGCGCTCGAGATCACCGACGGGCGTGACGGTGTTGAAGATCCACGCGAGCTCCGTATGTTCGGGCACCATCGACTGTACGAACAGCGTAGATTTCGTTGGGTCGATCCCCGCGGCCAACAGCGAAATCGCCATCTGCCGGGTACGGCGCCGCAAGCTCTCGGGCACGAAGTCGCCGATGATCGCGTGGTAGTCGACAATACAATAGATGCACTCGTACTCGCTCTGCAGCTCGACCCAGTTCTTGACGGCGCCGAGGTAGTTCCCGATGTGCAGCTCTCCCGAAGGTTGAATCCCGCTGAAGATTGTCGACATCCGAGCAAGCTACGAGCGCGCAAATAGCGGTGCAAGACAGCTTCCCTGAGGCGGCGGAGCTGCTCGCGCACATCGAAGCGGCTGCGATCGAGGCGGCGGCGTTCATCCGCGCGCGCGCGGTCGACCGCACGAGCATCGAGTGGCAGAGCAAGTCGGCAACGGACTTCGTGAGCGAGGTGGACCTCGGATCGGAGCGGATCATTCGCGCCGCGCTCATGGCTGCGTATCCGAATGCCGAGATCCTCGGAGAAGAGCTCTCGCCCGATTCGGAGCCGACGGCGGATGTCGTGTTCATCGTCGATCCACTGGATGGGACGACGAACTTTCTGCACGGCTTCCACGAGTATGCGGTGTCGATCGCGGCGTCGGTGCGCGGAGCGCTCGTTGCGGGAGTCATCCTCGATGTGCCCACGGGGGATCGCTACACGGCAACGGCGGGCGGCGGCGCGCACGTGAACGGCGAGCGGATTTCGGTCTCGCGGATCGAGGATCCGTCGCGCGCGCTCATCGGGACGGGATTTCCGTTTGGCGGCAACGCGTCGCTCGATCTCTATCTGCGCCACTTCGCCGCGGTCGCGCCGCACACGGCGGGAATGCGC
>JBBRYY010000260.1:0-2088 GCA_038237245.1 Gemmatimonadales bacterium
GATCCGAAGCCGTTGCGGCCGCAGGCGACATCAGCTGCGGCGCGACGCGAGCAGCTCGGTGCGCTCGCGAAAGGTGATCTTCGCGCCGCACTGCGTGCAGACGTAGTCGCCCGTCTTCTTGCCCTCGGCGTATTCCTTGGCGAGCGCGGGATGATCGCACGGCTTCCCGCCCCACTCGGCGCGGAGAGTCTCTGCCTTCTTCGATTGCATGACGGTGCCTCCGGCGACGGGGGACGAGCGACTCGCGCTACCGGAGGAAGCTAGCGGCTTTGGGGGACGTTAGAGCGCCGGAGAATCGCCCGAGCGTGAGAGGCGGCGCAGCAGCCAGAGGACCGCGACGATCGGGAGGACGACGAAGACCAGCACCTTGAACGCAATGATCGTCAGCAGCCCGACCGCAACGAGCACGAAGAGCGGGATGCCGAAGATCGCAAGCGTGAGGAGCGGGCGAAGCGCGAACAGGCGAAGAAGAGCGACGATCATCGGTGACGACTCCGGGGAGGGACACGCATCCCTACGCCGGCTTGGAAGGAAAGTTTCCGCGCTGCGCAAAAAACGGTGCTCCCGACCGATTATCATCCCTCCGTGCCTTCTCCGACGTCTTCCGCCGATCCCGCCTCATTCGCTGCGTCCGCTTCCCGCCGCCGCATCGCGATCGTCGGCGCCGGTGCGGCGGGGACGATGGCCGCGATCTTCGCGGCGCGCGCGGGCGCCGAGGTGCTGCTGCTGGAGCGCACCGCAGATGGAGGAAAGAAGATCCTGATCAGCGGTGGCGGGCGCTGCAACATCCTCCCGTCGCGGCTCGATGAGACGCGCTTCATCACGGACTCCTCGCCAAACACGCTGCGAAAGATCGTGCGCTCGTGGCCGCTCGCGGAGCAAATCCGATTTTTCAATGACGAGCTCGGGCTTGCGCTGGTGGAGGAGCTCGAATCCGCCAAGCTCTTCCCTGCCTCGAATCGCGCGCGCGATGTGCGCGACGGGCTACTCGCGCTGGCGGCGCAAGAGGGAGCGCGGCTGCGCACGAACACGAACGTCGACGGGATCACGCCTCACGATGGAGGAGGATGGCGCATCACGATCGTCGACGATGAGCCGCTCGACGTCGACGCCGTGATCGTCGCGAGCGGAGGGCTCTCCGTGCCCAAGACGGGGAGCGACGGACTCGGACTGCAGGTTGCGCGCAAGCTCGGGCACACGATCAACAAGACGTATCCGGCGCTCACGCCGCTCACGGCTGAGCCTTCGGCATTCACCGAGCTCGCCGGCGTATCGCTTCCCGTCACGCTCACCGCTCACTCGTTCGAGCGTGCTGCGAGCGCGACTGGTGGATTTCTCTTCACACATCGCGGGTACAGTGGGCCGTCGGTGCTCGACATCTCGCACGTCGCGGTGCGCTCGAAGGCGCGCGACGCCGAGCTCGCGCGCATCACCGTGCGCTGGAGCGCGCGCGACGCCGATGAATGGACGCGTGCGCTGCGACGCTCGGGAAATCGCAGCGTGCTGGGCGTCCTGCGCGAGGTGCTTCCCGACCGCCTCGCCACGGTGCTGCTCTGGTATGCCGGCGTCGACGAAACGCGATCGATCGCGGATCTCAAGCGCGAGCAGCGCGCGTCGCTCATCGAGGTGTTGATGAACGGGCTGCTTCCATGGTCGGGCGATGAGGGGTACGGCAAGGCGGAGGTCACGGGCGGCGGCGTCAGCCTGGCCGAGATCGACCCGCGCACGATGGAGAGTCGCCTGCACCGGAACCTTTTTCTGTGCGGAGAGCTATTGGATGCATTCGGCCCGATCGGGGGCTACAACTTTCTCTGGGCGTGGGCGACCGGGCGCGCGGCAGGCATGGGAGCGGCAGATGCGGATCAATGATGAGAACCAAGAGCTGTACGACGATGGCGACTCCGGAGAGCTCGACGAGGATTTTCCCCTGGGCGAAGGCACCGCCGACGGTGAGGCGACGGTAAGCTGCCCGTACTGCGGAGAGGCGGTGGAGATCACGCTCGACCCGGGCGGCGGCACGCATCAGGACTACGTCGAGGATTGCGAAGTGTGTTGTCAGCCCTGGCGCGTGTCGGTGCAATACGGCGC
>JBBRYY010000261.1:0-2002 GCA_038237245.1 Gemmatimonadales bacterium
AACAGCTGCACCGCGCCCACACCGCCTGTGCCATCGGGAACGAACGTCACATCGGTGATACCCTGCAGTGGATCACTCTTGCGGCTCTTGAACGTGTCGTAGAACGCCGGCTGAAGGTCGCCGATGTCCCAGTTGCCGAACTTCGCGCGCAGCGAGCCGTTGGCGAGCGTGACGACGACGGCACCGTACGTAGAATCCGCGTACGTGCCCGCGTACTTTTCCAGCGGCAGCGACGGATGCGTCCCGGCCGGAGGCTTCGGCGCCGCGGCCGCCGCCTGCACCGCGGCGGCGCGCCTCGCGTCGAAGAGCTTCTTGAGCTCCGCGCTCCAGTCGCGGGCCGAGTCGCGCGGCGTGCCGTTGTAGAGGTCGAAGGCCTCGTACATCAGCGCGTGACGAACTTCCGCGTGGTCGAGATTCGCGAGCACGTACACGCCCGTACGCGTGCCGGGCATGAGGCCGATGATCGCGATCATGCCGTCGATGCTCCCGGTGTGCATCCACACCGTCTGACCGTGATAGTCCTGCACGAACCAGCCGAGCGCGTAGCTGAAGAAATGCGGGCGCGCGAGCTGGAGCGCGGGATACTCCTCCATGGGCGCGCGCAGCTGCGGCGCGACGATCTCCTCGAACGTCGCCGGCTGGATGAGGCGCTTCGCGCCCACGCGCCCGCTGTCGAGCATGAAGCGCATCCACTTCGACATGTCGGAGACGCTCGACCACACCGAGCCCGCTGGCGCGATCATATCCGTGCTGCGCACCGCGACGGTACGGACGGTGTCGTGGGAGAGGTCGTGCGGCACGGCGACGTTTGGCTGCCCCGCGAGCAGCGAGACGAGCGGTATCGACTCCGTCATCTGCAGCGGCGCGAAGATGCGCGTGCGGATGAACGTTTCCCATGGCATCCCCGAGATGCGCTCGACGAGCACCCCCGCGATCCCGTACACAACGTTCTGATAGTCCCAGTGCGAACGGAATGACGACTCCGGCTGCACAAATCGCAGCCGCCGCATCATCTCCGCCATGTTGTAGTTGTTCTGGGGTATCGCCCACAGCAGATCCGTGTTCGGCAGCCCGCTGCGATGCGTGAGGAGATCGCGCACGGTGAGCTCGTGCGTCGCGTAGGCATCGTAGAGCCGCAGCTCCGGCAGGTAGTCGGTGACGCGATCGTCCCAGTGAAGCTTCCCCTCATCGATGAGCATCGCTAGCGCGGCCGTCGTCATCGCCTTCGTGGTGGAGCCGATCGCGAAGCGCGTGTGCTCCGTCGTCGGCGCGCTCTTTCCGATCTCGAGCACGCCATACCCCTTCGCGAAGACGAGCGAGTCGTCGTGCACGACGGCGATCGCGAGCCCCGGCACTCTCCAGTCGCGCGCGGCCTGCGCAACGTACTTGTCGAAGGCGGCGAGATCCGGAGTCGTTTGCGCGCGTACGGCGGATGTCGCCGCGGCACAGGCTGCCGCGAGCATTGTGACGATGCGCATCTTCATTGTGAGACTCATTCCTTCGTTACCCGGTCGATGGGCGCCGGACGCGGCGTCCGTTGGAAAGGATGTTCCTGCAGCTGCTTCATCGCCTCGGCCACCGCGCGCTCGAGCTGCGGATCGTGCCCGCGCACGACCTCGGCGGGCGTGTTTTCCACCTCGATGTCGGGCGCGACACCCTCGTTCTCGACCGCCCACTTGCCGTTGACATCGTAGAACGCGAGATCCGGCGCCGTGATCGCGCCATTGTCGATCGGGTTCGGCACGCCGAGCGTTCCGACGAGCCCACCCCATGTACGCGTGCCGACGAGAGTGCCGAGCTTGTAGTGGCGAAAGAGGTACGGGAGCGCATCACCGCCGGAGCCGGCGGATTCGTTGATGACCATCACGGTCGATCCGAAGATCCCCGCCATCGGCTCGGTTATCGTTTTCCCGGCGCGCTCCGCGAAGTATCCGCCGATCGGACGATTGAGCAGATCGACGATGTAGTCGGCGACTGCGCCGCCCTGATTGTAGCGCTCGTC
>JBBRYY010000262.1:0-1994 GCA_038237245.1 Gemmatimonadales bacterium
CGATCCCTGCGGAGCGAAGCGACTGCTCGGCAGCGCTCGACGAGAAGCGCGAGGCGGCGATCACCCGGTCGCGTCGCCCGAGCTGACCGAGTGCACGCGTCGCCATCCGGGCGAGCGTCGGCCCCATCTTTCCGGCGGCGCCCAGGACGAGAATGTCGCCCGGGGTAGCGCGCAGCGCGTCGAGCAGGGCCGACGAGGGCGCCGAGAGCGCGTCCTCGAGCTCGGCCTCGCTCGCGAAGCTCATGCGCGCAGGTAGTCGGGCTGCCACTCGCGAATCGCCTGCTTCACCGCGCGGCCCGAGGTGAGCTCGTTCGATCGCACGCGCGCGATGAGCGCGGGGAGTTCCGCGTCCGACGCAAAGCGAAGCGCGATGAGCCTGCGCCATGGAAGACTCGCGAGCGCATCGGGAGCGGCGGCGGCGCCGAGAACGCGCTCGAGACGCATCGTCATCTCGAGACGAATGATGCGATTCTGCACCGTGAGCACCATCATGCGCGCAGCAAGCGCCGCTGCGACAACGCCGGCAGCGAGCACCGCACTGGCAATGGTCGCGAGCGATGGCGCACGCACGAGCGTGTACAGCGAGTACAGCAGGTTGAGCACGAGCAGCGGCACGGCGACGAAATGGAAGAGCGGGAAGAAACGCGTGTGATTTGCGAACGTCTGCGGTCGAGTCGGCATGCGGGTCACCGGGGAGGGGGAGAGAGTGCGCCTCAGGCTGCGTAGCGATCGGCGTTTGCGGCGTAGCTCTTCACGCGCGTGACCATCGCCGACAGGCCGCTCTCGCGCGCGCCGAGTCCGATGTTCTCCATCATGATGCGAACGAAATCCGACGGGATTGCGAGCGTCGTCGCCGGCGGCTGATCGTTGATCGCGGTGAACAGGATCGAGAGAAAGGCAGCGATCGTCGGCGACTGACGGATGTTCACGTCGGCATAAAAGTGGAGCTTGCCGTCGCGATACTCCGGAAAGACGTCGACACGCGTCTGACATTCGGGGATCACGAAGTTCGTGCGGTCGATCGCCGCGTAGCGATCGGGGAGCGGCTCGAGCTTCTTCGCGTAGGAGAGGAGCGTTTGCATCTTCTCCTCGCGGCCGAGCACGCGGAACTGCTTCAGCACGCGCTCGATACTCGGAGGAACGGGGAGTGCTGCGGTGTCGTCGACCATGCGTGAAGACTAACGGCCGCCGAATCGTCGGGGGAGCGGGCGTTGGACGCGCGCAATCCCGCGGCTAGCCTTCGAGGGCGCGCGGATGTGAGTGCGCGCGGTCATTCATCAGGAGTCCATCATGCCGACACGTAACGCATCGGCCGTCTGGGAAGGCGGTCTGCAGAAGGGGAAAGGAAGCTTTTCCGGCGCGAGCGGGAAGATCTCGGGCACGTATTCATTCGGAACGCGCTTTGGCGAAGAGCCCGGGACGAATCCGGAGGAGCTGCTGGCGGCGGCCGAGGCTGCCTGCTTCAGCATGGCGTTGAGCCTCGGATTGGAGCAGGCGGGATCGCCGCCGACGAAAATCGAGACGAAGGCCGCGTGCACGGTCGAGAAGCAGGCGGAAGGATTTGCGATCACGACGATGAAGCTCGTCGTGCGCGCGACCGTACCGGGGATTTCGAGCGATGCGTTCGCGAAGATCGCGCAGGCGACGAAGGATGGATGCCCGGTGTCGAAGGCGCTGAAGGGGAATGTGAAGCTCGAGCTGGACGCGGCGCTGGCCTAGCCGCGGGGGGTGCCGGGGCGGACGTCTTGCGTCCGCTCTGCGGCATCCCCAATGTGGACGCGGCTCCAGTGTGCGTGCGGGCCGTCCTTCACATCTTCACGATCGAGGATTCGTGGCCGCATTCGAGATCCGTCCGCGGCGTGCCACCGAGCTGGTGGACGCGAGCTTCCAGCTCCTGCGCCGCTTCTATCCGCAGCTGGTGGCAGTGAGCGCCATCGCGATGGCGCCGAGTGTGCTCGCGCGCATCGCGCTTCGGCAGCAGCTCACCGATCCGA
>JBBRYY010000263.1:0-1976 GCA_038237245.1 Gemmatimonadales bacterium
AAGCGCATGCGGTCCGTCTCCCAGGCGAGCTTCGGTTGCGCGCCGACGACTCGCAGCGTGTGGATCACCCACAGCGGCTCGTCGTCCGTCGCGCGCAGCCTGCGCATCGCGAGCAGCGCCTGGCATGCATCGTCCCACTCGGTCTGCACGAAGAGCTTCGAGAACGCCGGATGCGATGCGTCCGCGACCGGCGTGTTGAGCACGAGCTCCGCATACGTCGTCACGTCGAGCGTCCGCGCGCGCCCGCTTAGATTCTCGATCGTCAGCCTGCGCTCCTCCGCGGGCGTGTTCGTCGCCAGCGTCACCTCGAGCGTCGTGCGGATGCCATCGTGCTCGCGAACCAGTGTGACGATCCCATCCTGCGCGATCGCCTCGTACGGATCAAGTGCATTGCGCACGGGCTCCGCTCCGGCGCTCCACACGTCGCCGCTCTCGAGATCGCGGATGTAGAGCACGAACGCATCCGTCTCGCGCGTGCGATCCGGCGTGCGACGCGTGATCGCGAGCGCCCCGAAGTGCGAGCTCCCGGTTCCGTCGTCCGCGATCGTGAGGCAATAGCGGTCATTCGCGAGGGTGTGCTCGCCCGCGCCCGTGCTGCTCTTAGCGTTCATTGGTCCGTTGATAAGTCAGAGCGATCGTAGCCGGGAGGTGACGAATCATCACCTCACCATTCGACGATGGCGTCACAGTATTTCCATCCACGCGCGCGGTGGAGATTGCGCGATCCACCGGCGAGCGAAAGGCGATTCCGCCCGGCGGGATCTTCAGCGATCCACTCAAATGGGCGACAAGTGAGCGCGCAGTTGCGCGAACGTCAAAATCGATCGGCCCGTACGGCGTGCCGAGCGCACGCACCTTCACCCCAGGTGCCTCGCGCACCCACCGCTCGGCGATCCCCGCGCCCACCACAAGCGCGCTGTCCGACGCGCGATCGTATGCGAACATGTCGAGCACCGAGCGTATATAGTCCGAGCCGACCCACGTGTGCGGCATGTCGCCGATGAACTTCGGCGTGTCCCGATCGTGCCACACCACCTCAGCCCACTGTCGCCACGCCGCAGGACGCTGCCCCTCGAAGAAGAAGTCGAGCATCGACAAGGCGCGCTGCTTCTCGCCGAGCCGGATGAAGGTGCCGACGGTGCGTAGCTCGTACGGCGTGTACGCCTCCCACTTTGCACCTGGAACACGGCGCGCTGCCGAGTTCCTCCAGTACTGATCGAACGTCCTTCGGAGCGCGGTATCAGGCAGCGACGCGAGCTCGCCCACCGGCGCGACGCCCACCGTCGTCGATGTCGCGTCGAAGTCCCCGAGCTCCACGGAGCCGGGGAGGAAGTCGATGTGATGCTGCGCCATGGCCGCGCGATACGACGCCATGATATCTGCGCGGAAGATGTCGCGTTTCGCGGCGAAGTCCTTCGCTTCGGTCGGGTAATGCAGCACCGCGGCGATGAACGCCGCATCCGCGTAGCCGCGAAGCCCGAAGAGATCGTCCCAGAACGAGTGCATCGCCTTGGCCGAGTAGCCTTCGTGGCTGATGGACTGGGGGAAGAGCCCGCGATACGCGCGAGCCGTACCGTGCTCGTACTCAGCCGTCAGTCTCTCGCCGCGCAGCGTATCCATGTACGCGACGGCGCCCGTGATGTGCGGCCACATCTTGGCGAGGAAGGCGGTATCGCCGGTGTAGCGGAAGTAGTCGGCAATCGCGTAGACGAGCTCACCGTGACTGTCGTTCTCGGGGACGGGATCGGCGCCGCGCGCGTCGACGCAGCACGGAACCTTCCCGTTCGCGAATTGGTAGGGCGCGTACCACTCGAGAAAGGCGCGCACCTGCTCGGGGTGGCCGAGGCGGAGGAGCGCGGCGCTGATCATCGAGCCGTCGCGGATCCAGGAGCGCGCGTACGACCGCGCGCCGGGGTGGATCTGCGCACCGTGATCGTTGATGAGGATGTACGCGAGCTGCGCGCGCAGCGTCTCGG
>JBBRYY010000264.1:0-1866 GCA_038237245.1 Gemmatimonadales bacterium
CGACCACACGGGATCGGTGAGGATATTGAGCGAGTCGAGCTGCAGCAGCACCGTCGCGTGATTCACCATCGTCACGCGCATCGCCCCGCCGCCCACTCTACCTGGCGGCGCCGGCGCGGGGATCGCCGCGCTGTCGGGCCACGCGCCACGACGCCGGGTCAGCCACCAGCGCACGAGCTCCGTGGGCTGCTGCTCCGCGAAGGCTTCCTCATTGAAGAAGTGATGTCCATCGAAGTGGTCGCTGCGCGGCCCGCGATACTCCGGAAGAATCGCCGCGGTGCACGCGGCCGCCGCGAGCGCGACGAGTGCCCCGGCGACGATCGAGACGCGCGTGACGCTCACGTGATGCGGAGGACGATCTTCCCCACCGTGTCGTTCGACTCGAGCCTCGTGTGAGCCGCGCGCACTTCGGCGAGCGAGTACTCGCGGTCGACCACCGCGCGCAGCACCCCGCGCGCGAAGAGCGGGACGACCTGCTCCTCGAACGCGCGCGTCGCCGCGATCTTCTCCTCGAGCGCGCGACCACGCAGCATCGTTCCGCGAATCGTGATCCGCGAGGCGAGCACGCGGCCCAGCGGGATCTGGGCGTCGCGACCTGCGAGCGTGCCGATGACCATCAGCCGGCCGAGCGGCGCCATGACCTCGATGCTCGCGGAAAAGTACGCGCCGCCGACGAGATCGAGCGCCACATTCATCCCGCGTCCGCCGCTCCACTGCTTCGCATGCGCGGCGAGCTCGCTCATGTCGCCCGTGGCCGCCCATCCGTCCTCGAGACCGAGCTTCTTCGCGCGCGCGATCTTCCCCTCGCCGCGAGCGGTGCCGAACGGGATCGCGCTCAGTGCGCGCACGAGCTGCACGGCGGCAAGCCCGACGCCGCTCGCCACCGCGTGGATGAGCACCGACTCGGATGCACGCAGCGATGCCTGCGTCACGAGAGCGTCGTGCGCCGTGATGAACGCTTCCGGTATCGCTGCGGCGTCGGAGTAACCGATGGAATCCGGGATCGCCGCGAGCAGCCGCTCGTGCGTGACGACATACTCGGCGTACGCACCGCCGCCGACGATGCCGAATACGCGCTGCCCCAATTTCCAGCGCGTCACACCGGCCCCGAGCTCGGCGATCTCGCCAGCGAGCTCCATCCCCGGAATGTCTTTCGGCGCATCGGGCGGCGGCGGATAGCGCCCTTCACGCTGCATGAGGTCTGCGCGATTGAGCGCGGTCGCGTGCACGCGCACGAGCACCTGCCCGTACAACGGAACCGGGCGCGCGACGTCGCGGAGCTCGAGCACGTCCACGCCGCCTGGCGCCGTGATGACGACGGCTTTCATCACGACGCGCCTCGGGGCAGCACAATGCGCGCGCTCATCGACATGCGGTGGGCATTACCCGGGAAATGTATGTCATTGCAGCGCTCGCCAACCTTCCCTGTGAGGCTACATCCGCTAAAATCGCGCCGAAGTGTACAGCTCTGCACGCAATGCGTGATTCGGGTTGATCCCGTGCGCGACATCGAAACGGATGAGGCCATCGAGCACGGACGCACCGATCCCCGCGCCGGAGATCGGGCGCAGCGACTTCCCGAATTCTTCGCGCGCGCCGGCCCAACCGATGTCGTAAAAGATGGTCGGGCGAACGCCCGCGAATGTGCGCCCGATTTCTGCGCGGCCGAGCCAATAGGCATCGCCCGCCTGCGTCCCGGGCTCCTGTCCACGCACTGTTTCCACGCCGCCGAGGAACCATGCGCGTTGGATCGGGATCGATCCCACCGAGCTGCCGACGCTCGCCGTCAGCGCGCCGTCGAGCTTCGCGCCCAGCGCGTGCGTAGCCGTCGCCTCGGCCGACGCGCGCGCGTAGTCGAAGGTGCCC
>JBBRYY010000265.1:0-1809 GCA_038237245.1 Gemmatimonadales bacterium
AGGCTCGACGAACGGCATCTTCCGTCGCAGCTCGCGCCCGACCTTCTCGATCGGATGCTCCGTGTCCTTCTTCCGGAATTTTGCGAACTCGGGGCGGCCATTCCTGTTCTCGTCGATCCAGCGCTTTGCGAAGCTCCCGTTGCGCACTTCCTCGAGCAGCTCGCGCATCGTCGCGCGCGTCTGCTCCGTCACGAGCCGCGGCCCCGCCACGTAGTCGCCATACTCGGCCGTATCGCTCACCGAAAAGCGCATGTAGTTGAGTCCACCCTGATAGAACAGGTCGACGATCAGCTTGAGCTCGTGCATGCACTCGAAGTACGCGACTTCGGGCTGATAGCCTGCGTCGACGAGCGTCTCGAAGCCTGCCTTCACGAGCGCAGACACCCCGCCGCACAACACCGCCTGCTCACCGAAGAGATCCGTCTCCGTCTCCTCCGCGAAGGTGGTGAGCAGCACGCCGGCGCGCGTGCATCCGATCCCCCGTGCATATGCGAGCGCGTCTGCCAGCGCGTGCCCCGAGGCATCCGCGTGCACTGCGACGAGCGCCGGCACCCCGCCGCCATGCTGGTAGACCTCGCGCACGCGATGTCCCGGCGACTTCGGCGCGACCATGCTGACATCGACCCCCGCGGGCGGCACGATCTGGCCGTAGCGAATGTTGAAGCCATGCGCGAACATCAGCGTCTTCCCGGCGGTGAGATGCGGCGCGATGTCGCGATCGTAAATCTCCTTCTGCGACGTGTCGCCCGTGAGAATGAAGATGAAGTCCGACTCCTTCGTCGCATCGGCGACGCTGAGTACGCGCAGCCCCGCCGCCTCCGCCTTCGCCTTGCTCTTCGACCCCTCGTACAGCCCGATGCAGACGCTCACGCCGCTGTCCTTCAGGTTGAGCGCGTGCGCGTGTCCCTGGCTGCCGTAGCCGATGATGGCGACCGTCTTTCCTTTCAGCTGTGCGAGATCGGCGTCGCTGTCGTAATACATCTGCGTCATGTCTTCTCCACGAACGTGAATGTCAGTTGGTACCGTTGATGCCGTCTGCCTGCGACAGCCACTGCTCGGGGCTTTGCGCAACCGGCGTCGTCACGATCAGATCGGACAAGAGCTCCGACGCCGAATGCGTCGCGCGTCCGCGCACCATCGCGATCCGCCCCGTGCGCGTCGCCTCCAGGATTCCGAATGTCGACAGCCGCTGCAGAAAGCCCTCGACCTTCGCGGGCGACCCGCTCAGCTCGAGCAGCATCGTCCCCATCCCGACGTCGGCGATCGTCGCGCCGTAGCCCAGCGCCACCGAGACGATCGATTGCATGTTCCCACCTGCCGCGACCTTCACGAGGATCACCTCGCGCTCTATGGTCGGGTCGTGCGTCACATCATCCACTTGCAACACCTCCACGAGTCTGTTGAGCTGTTTGACCACCTGTTCCACATCCTCCTGTTCGACGACGATCGTCATTCGGCTCACGCCCTCCAGCTCGGAGCGCCCCACCGCGAGGCTCGCGATGTTGAAGCCGCGGCGGCGCAGGAGACTCACCGCGCGATGCAGCACGCCGGGATGATCCTGCAGCAACGCCACGATCGTGTGGCTCCGCGGAAAGCCCGCCGTCGTCTTCATGCGTTCACCGTTGCCGTGACCATCATGTCACTGATGCTCTTCCCGGCCGGCACGATCGGAAAGACGTTCGCTTCGCGCTCGACGCGGAAGTCGATCACCACTGGCCCATCGTGCGCCCACGCGGACTCGATCGCCTCATCCGCATCTTCCGGCCGCTCGACCTTGATGCCGCGCACGCCGTACGCCTGCGAGAGCAT
>JBBRYY010000266.1:0-1795 GCA_038237245.1 Gemmatimonadales bacterium
CCGCTCATGGTCGGCGTCCAGCTCATGTGCGCGCGGCTCGGCCTCGTCACACGGCGGGGGCTCGCGGCCGTGCTCCGGAAATACTATCCGCCCTGGCTCCTCTGGTTCGCCTGTGGCCTGCTGCTCGTCGGCAATACGATCAACATCGCGGCCGATCTCTCTGGAATGGCCGCGGGCGCGGAGCTCCTCACCAACATCAAGCGCGGCTACTTCGTCCCCGCGATCGCGCTGACCATCCTGCTCTTCCTGATGTACGGCTCGTACGCGCTCCTGCTCAAGATCTTCAAGTGGCTGACGCTCGTGCTGTTCGCATACGTCGTCGCTGCGTTTTTGGCGAAGCCCGTGTGGCTCGACGTACTGAAGGGGACGCTTCTGCCCGAGCTCTCGATAAAGAAGGAGTACCTCTTCACTTTCGTCGCGATCATGGGGACGACGATCAGCCCCTACCTCTTCTTCTGGCAGGCGGCACAGGAAGTCGAGGCCGACGAGGCGCTCAATCACGAGCTCGGAGATCGTCCGCGCCGCTCGCTCGAACGCGAGCTTCGCAGCGCTCGCACTGATGTGGTCACGGGGATGATCGTCTCGAACATCGTGATGTACTTCATCGTTCTCACCGCAGGCGCGACGCTGCACGCACACGGGCACACGAACGTGCAGACGGCGGCGGAGGCAGCGAAGGCGCTCGAGCCCGTCGCCGGAAAGGCCGCGGCCTTTCTCTTCACGGCGGGACTCGTTGGCACCGGACTGCTCGGCGTTCCCGTGCTCGCAGGATCCGCGGCGTACGCAGTTGCCGAAGCGGCGGCGTGGCGGCGGGGGATGGACGAGAAGCCGAACCAGGCCCGGAACTTCTACATTGTGATCGCGGCGTCGATGCTGATCGGCGTCGCGCTGACCTTCTCGCCGATCGATCCGATCCGGCTGCTGCTCTGGTCAGCCGTCATCAACGGAATCCTCGCGCCACCGCTCATCATCATCGTGCTCGTGATCTGCAACAACTCGAAGGTGATGGGGAGCTTCAGGAATGGCTGGACGCTCAACACGCTCGGCGGCCTCGCGGCACTCATCATGACCGGCTCCGCCTTCGCTCTTGTCGCGAGCTGGATCGGCTGGATCAAGTAGTCGAACGCATCGCGCGCACCGCGATGCCGCCGTTCTTCGTCGCGAAAACCTTCTCCATGGTGCCCCCGATCTGGCTGTCGAGGCGCGGGTCGGCGGAGAGCACGGTGAGCGGCCAGCCGGCGAAGCGCTCGCGCGCGACCGTCCCGAGCTGCGCGTAGAGATTCCGCAGCGCGTCACGATCGCCGACGCGCACGCCGTACGGTGGATTCGTGACGATCGCTCCCGGAGCCGCATTGGCCGGAGGCGCAATGCGCGAAATGACCTTCTCCTCGAACACGATGTCCGCCGTCACTCCCGCGCGCTCGGCATTCTCGCGCGAGGCGACGATCGCGCCGGCATCGCGGTCTGAGCCGAGGATCGGCGCGGGAGCCGCGGGAAGGATCTGCGCGCGCGCCTCGTCGAGCACCTTCTTCCACGTGGGCTGGTGAAAGGCCGGCCACCGCATGAACGCGAAGTCACGCGAGAGTCCCGGCGGAATCCGCCGCGCCATCAACGCCGCCTCGATCGGAATCGTGCCCGCGCCGCACAGCGGATCGACCAGGGGCGAATGCGGATCCCATCCGCTCGCGAGCAGGAGCGCGGCGCCGAGCGTCTCGCGCAACGGCGCCTTCGCGGTGGCGAGGCGATAGCCGCGGCGATGGAGCAGCGCGCCCGAGCTATCGATGCTCACCGTGCA
>JBBRYY010000267.1:0-1738 GCA_038237245.1 Gemmatimonadales bacterium
ATGGAGTGCCTCGCCAAGGAGCAGGCGGCGCGCCCGGCGAACGGTGGTGAGCTGCTCTCGCGACTCTCGGCGGCATCCGTGTCTGCGAAGATCGTTTCGAAGACGCGTCTTTGGCCACTCATCGCCGCTGCCGCATTGCTTGTCGTCGGAGTCGCCGCGATTCTCGTCACGCGTCGCAGCATCGTTCCCGCCTCTGCGCGCTCCATCGTCGTCGTCCCCTTCGACAACCTCGGCAATCCCTCCGATGCGTACTTCGCCGAGGGGATGAGCGACGAGATCGCCGATCAGCTCGCGCGATTGCCGGGGCTTCAGGTGATCGGCCGCGAAGGCGTGAAGCGCTTCGCCGGCTCGCAGGAGTCGCCGCGCGATATCGCACGCGAGCTCGGCGCGGCATACGTCCTCAGCGGGACGGTACGGTGGGCGCGCCAGACGACGAGCAACGGAGATCTCAACAGCGCGACGCGCGTGCGCATCGTGCCGACGCTGCTCAACGTCGCGACCGGAACGGAAGCCTGGGGACAGCCGTACGAGGAGCCCCTCACCGATGTGTTCAAGGTGCAGGCGAGCGTGGCCGAGCGGGTCGCGACGGCGCTGTCGGTCACGCTTGGCGACACTGCGCGCGCGGCGCTGCATCGCGAGGAGAGCACGAACCCCGACGCGCGCGATGCGCAGCTGCTCGGCCGCTTTCTCCTGCGCCAGCGTGGGTATTCCAATCTCCGTCAGGCGGCGGATGCCTTCCAGCGCGCCATCTCGCACGACTCGAGTTATGCACGCGCGTGGGCCGGGCTGTCGGAGGCAAACGGGCTGATCCCCGCATACAGCGACACGCTGGTGGACGATTCGGCATTCCGCGCGCGATCACGCGCCGCGGCGGAACGTGCGATGTCGCTCGACAGCATGCTCCCGGAGTCGCAAATCGCGCTGGCGCGCGCGCTCGCGACGGACTTTCGTTTTCGCGAGGCGCTCCCGCGCGTGCAGAAGGCGATAGCGCTCGATCCGAATGCGACACTCGGGTACGCGCTCGAGAACGAGATCCTGACCGCGCTGGGGCGCACGGTCGAAGCAGATTCCGCCATTCGTCGCGCGTTCGCGCTCGACAGCCTGTCGACGCTGGTGCTCAACCTCTACTCCGTTTCGATGCTGAACACGGGTCACCCGGATAGCGCGATCAAGTATTCCGAGCGTGCGGTCGCACTCGCGCCGGAGATCAATCTCTGGAAGCGCAATCTCGCGTCGGTCTACGCGCTGGTCGGCCGATACGACGACGCCGTGCGCATATGCCAGGAGACCGGTGATTCGCCGACGGTGTGCACGGGTGTGTATGGTGCATTCTCCGGCGACCCTGCGCGTCGTGCGGCGGCACGCCAGGCACTGTCAGCGATGGGGCGAATGCCGGGCGTAACCGGAGCGCCGGGCTATGCGGCGCTCGCCTACGCGAGCCTTGGCATGCCGGACTCCATGTTCTCGCGTCTCTCTGTCGCCATCGCGCGGCGCGACGACGTCCTGGAGCATACGATCACGGCTCCGCCGTTCGCGCCGTATCACAAGGATCCGCGCTGGGACGCGATCATCGGCGCGATGCAGCGCAGGTGAGCGACTCGGGCATCCGCGTCAGACGCGCCGTCGAGCACGACGTCCCCGCGCTCCTCACCCTCATGCACCAACTCGCGGAGTTCGAGGGCTACGACGCGGACTTCGCGGTGACCGAGGAGACGCTGCTCGCGCAGGGATTCTCGCG
>JBBRYY010000268.1:0-1733 GCA_038237245.1 Gemmatimonadales bacterium
GACGCCGCCACCGAGATCACGCTGACGATGATCGCGGCCTATGGCTCGTTTGCGCTGGCGGAGACGCTCGGGGTCTCAGGGGTGATTGCGACGGTGGCGGCCGGAATGCTGTGTGGCAATTACGCCGAGCGGATGGCGATGTCCGCTGCGACGCGGGATGCGGTGGTCGGATTCTGGTCGTACGTGTCGTTCATGCTCAACTCGATCGTATTTCTGCTGCTCGGCCTGCAGGTACACGTCCGCGCCCTCGCGGACGCGTGGCTGCCGATTCTTCTCGCCTATCTCGCCGTCGCGATCGGTCGTTCGATCATGATCTTCGGCGTCAGCGCCCTGCTCCGCCCCACGCGCGAGCGACTGGAAGAGGGGTGGAGCTTCATTCTCATGATCGGTGGACTTCGCGGCGCGCTTTCCATGGTGCTCGCCCTCAGCCTGCCCACGGACTTCCCGGCGCGAACGGAGATCGTGACGCTCACCTTCGGCGTGGTGGTCATCTCCATTCTGCTCCAGGGCACCGCGACTGCGATCGTCGCTGGCCGATTGACGCGACGAACTGCGATGCGTGCAGGGCTCACCACTGCGGGCCCGTCGAGCGCGCCGTCGCACTGACGGCCGCTCCGCGGGCTACTCCCCTTTCGATTGGGCGCGATGCTTCTACTCCATAGTAGGCCGCTAGCGATTGCACTGTGCGCGATCGCGCTGGGCACCCGTTCATCGGTTGCGAGTGCGCAGGGCAACGTCACGAATGCGCCCGACAGCGTCGCTGCGCCGGCTCCTCATGTCGATTCCCTCCCGGGATCGCCGGTCGTGTTCGGCGTCGACACGCTCTTTCGACTGTACGGTGCGCTCGGTCCGTTCACTCCTGCGCAGCGCGCGTCGGCGGTGGCAGCACGGCTCGCCGACGCCGCCAACGCGCATGAGACGTTCGACAGCGTATCCGTCATCGAACAAAATGGATTCTCCGAGCTGGTGATGCGGGGAGTCGTCTTGATGACCGTCGTGGACTCGGACGCGGTGCCGCTCGCACGCGCGCGCGATGTCGTCGCTCGCACGTATGCCGCGCGCATCCAGCAGGCGCTCGCGCAGGATCGAGAACGGCTGAGCGCGCGGGCGCTTCTCATCGATGTCGGCTATGCCGCCGCCGCATCGCTCGTGCTCCTCCTCGCGCTCTTCCTCCTCCATCTCGCCTTCCCCCGGCTGTATCGCCGGATCGAAGCGGTACGACGCGCGCGCGTACCAGCGTTGCGCATCCAGCAGCTCGAGCTCCTCTCGGCCGAGGGGTTATCGCGCGCGCTGCTTTTGATCGCGCGGGGATTGCGAGTGGCCGTGACGATCGTGCTGCTCTACATCTACATCCCGCTCGTGCTCAGCTTCTTCCCGTGGACGGAGCCGCTCTCCCGGCGCATCGTCGGCTACGCGCTTACGCCACTCGGCGTCGCGTGGGAGGCGTTCATCGGGTTCGTGCCGAGCATCTTCTACCTGCTCGTGATCGTGCTGATCACGCGCTACGTGCTCAAGTTGGTTCATGCGCTCTTTCGCGCGATCGAGAGCGGCGCGGTCGCCTTCGACGGCTTCTATCGCGAGTGGGCCGATCCGACGTACAAGATCGCGCGTGTATTGGTGCTCGCCTTCGCGGTGGTGGCATCGTTCCCGTACTTGCCCGGTTCGCACACGGACGCGTTCAAGGGAGTGTCCCTCTTTTTGGGGGTGCTCTTCTCCCTGGGCTCGTCGTCGGC
>JBBRYY010000269.1:0-1732 GCA_038237245.1 Gemmatimonadales bacterium
AGGCGCTCGGCGTTCCCGGGCTCGTGACGCCGACTGCGGGCAACGCGGGCGCGGCGCTCGCGGCATACGGCGCGGCGGCCCATATACAAGTAGTTATATATGCACCCACCAGCACCCCCTCTCCGATTCTCGCCACGATCCGCGCGCTCGGTGCGCAGCTGCGACTCGTCGACGGACACATCGGCGACGCAGGGAAGCAAGCGCGCGCATTCGCGGCGGAGAGCGGCTACTTCGATGTGTCGACGCTGCGCGAGCCCTACCGCATCGAAGGAAAGAAGTCGATGGGCTACGAGCTCGCCGAGCAGCTCGGATGGAGGATGCCGACGCACATCATCTATCCGACGGGTGGCGGCACGGGGCTCATCGGGATGTGGAAGGCGTTCGCCGAGATGCGCGATGGTGGGTGGCTCGCGCGGGATATTGAATTACCGAAAATGATCGTCGCGCAGGCCGATGGATGCGCGCCGATCGTGCGCGCGTTCGACGCGGGGCTCGACCGCGCGACGCCGTGGGAGAATCCAAAGACGCACGCGAGCGGGCTGCGAGTCCCTGGTCCGCTGGGTGACCGGCTCATCCTGCGCGCGCTGAAGGAGAGCGGCGGTGACGCGTTCGCGGTGAGCGAAGAAGCGATTCGCGCGGCGACGCTGCAGCTCGCGCGCGAGACGGGAGTTGACGCCGCACCGGAAGGTGGCTGCGCACTCGCGGTGGTCGCGGAGCTCGCGAGGCTCGGGAGAGTGGGACGCGATGCGGAGGTGTTGGTGTTCAACACGGGGAGCGGGGCGTCGTACCGATTTTAAAAAGGTGCACGATCGCGCGCCGCTTGCCCCGCTTCCCGCGCAGGAATAGTATAGCGTCATGACCGCCGACGAAACCAAGTCCCTCACGTGGGCTGTCGTGTGAACCATCCGACTCCGGCGCGGAAACTCTCGCTGCTGCTCGGAGCCGCCATCTTCATCAACTTCGTCGATCGCGGCAATCTCGCGACGGCCGCGCCGGTGCTCGCGACGGAGCTGCATCTCTCCGCGACGCAGCTCGGGATTCTTCTCTCTTCATTCTACTGGACGTACGCCGTCAGCCAGCTCGGCGCGGGGTGGCTCGCCGAGCGATATCCGGTGCAGCGAGTCATCGCGGCGGGCTTCGCGTTGTGGTGCGTCGCGACCATCGCGACGGGATTCGCGAGCACCTTCGCTACGCTCCTCTGCCTTCGGCTCGTCCTCGGACTCGGCGAGAGCGTCGCCTTTCCGTGCAGCTCGAAGATTCTCGCGGAGAATGTCTCGGTAGACCGGCGTGGCCGGTCGAACGCCGACATCGCGATCGGACTCTCGCTCGGTCCGGCGTTCGGGACCTTCGTTGGGGGCATCCTCCTCGCGCGCTACGGCTGGCGCGTGCTCTTCTTCGCGCTCGGCGCGGTCTCGCTCCTCTGGCTAATTCCGTGGCTCGCCGGCCCTGCGCGCACACTGTCCGCGCGCGCCGTCGAGCAGCACGACAGCGCTGATGGCCCATCGTTCATGGAAATCATCAGCCAGCGCTCCGCCATTGGTGCGGGACTGGGCCACTTCTGCGCGAACTACATCTTCTACTTCGTGCTCGGCTGGCTGCCGTACTATCTCGTGGAGATCCGCGGCTACTCGCTCACGCGCATGGCGGTGATCGGCGGCCTCACGTACGCGATGAGCGCGCTCGGCGCGTTCGTGACCGGATACGTGGTCGACAAGGCGATCGAGGCGGGGGA
>JBBRYY010000270.1:0-1712 GCA_038237245.1 Gemmatimonadales bacterium
ATGGTCGAGGTTCGCGACCGTGAGCGCGAGGTCGTGCACGTAGCTTGCGATCCGCTGCATGTGCGAGTAGTCGATGTACTCCGGCTCGTCGGTGAGCTGGTGATAGTCCTGGTGCAGCCCCGTGGTGAAGAAGATGATCGGAATGCCGTAGCGGGCATACATGTAGTGATCGCTGCGGCAGTAGATGTTCTCGGGATGCCCTGCGCGATCGAGTGAGTAGTCGAAGCGGAGCGGCGGATGCACGGTCACCCTCTTGCGATTCACACCATCGGCGAGATCGCCCAGCTCCGTCGAGAGGCGGCGTGAGCCGACGAGATGCAGGAAGTCGGGACCGCCGCCGGTGAGATCCCATTTGTCGCCGCGGCCGATCATGTCGATGTTGAGCTGCGCGACGATCGAGTCGCGCGGCACCGTCGGATGATCGGTGAACCAGCGCGAGCCGATAAGTCCGAGCTCTTCGCCGGTATGCCAGACGAAGAGGACGGAGCGATTGGGGCGCGGCCGCTCACTCGCGAACTTCTGCGCGATTTCGAGCACCGCGACGGTGCCGGAGCCGTCGTCATCGGCGCCGTTGAACACCGAGTCCATTCGCGGCGCGTGCTTCTTTCGCAGCGAGTCGACGTTCACGTGAATCAGCGCGAGCTGCTGCGGACTCGGGTCCGCGTTGTCGAGCGACTTGCCGCGCATCTCCCACGCCTGCTCGTTCGCCGCGCGCGTCGAATCATGCTCCGCCGGCACATCGCGCGTGCCGATGTGATCGCTGTGCGCGCCGATCGCGACGTACTCGCCGCGAACTTTCGGATCCGAGCCGGGGAGCACGGCGATGACGTTGCGCGTCGGGCGCGATTCCTCGACGAGCGTGAGGGTGCCGTGGATGGTCTCGCCAACGGCGCCGGCTGTGAGGGAGTCGAGCGGCTTGCCGCCGAACAGGGTGCGGGCGGTGGATTGGGTAATGAGGAGGTGGAGGGGCGTGGCGCTCTCGGGGCCAGTGGCACTCCCCGCGAGTGCGAGGCCGGGCTTGTGGATGCGCGCGAGGTAGTCGGGGGGCGAGAGCTCGAGCGTCGGGATGGCGACGCCGGCAGCGCCTGCAAAGCGGCTGCTCGGGCGGATGTTGATGATGAAGAACCGGCCGCCGTTGGCCGAAGGCGGCGCACCGAAGACGACGACTTTGCCGCGCGCCTGGTCGGCGGTGATCCACGTGGTGGAGTCGGTGAAGACGCCGCCGTAGATTGCCTGCGCGCCATCGATGCTTCGCGGTGTGCCGCGAGCGATGATCGGAACGAAATCGGAGTCGGGGCGGAACGCGGTGGTGCCAGCGGTGAGCGTCCCACTGGGCTCGAAGTGGCGACGCACGAGCGGGACGTACTGGAAGTAGCCGCCGCTGTCGCCTGCGGGCTCGAGTCCCATCTTCTTCAGCTCCGACGCGATGTACGCCGTCGTCATCTGGTGGCCCTCGCTGCCGGCCTGGCGCCCCTTCATCGAGTCGTCGGCGATGATGTAGAGACGCGTCATGAGATCGCGCGTCGTGATCGCGTCGGTCGTCGGCTCGGCCTTGTGACTGAGCGGAAGTGTGGCTTGTGCGGAGAGTGAGGTCGCAGAGGCGAGAAGGGCCGGAAGAACGATGCGTAAGCGTCGCACGAGAAGTCCTGCTGTGAAAGTTCCGTCGATACGCAGTTGCCGGTTCTAGCGATGCGTACGAGATGTGTACCGGC
>JBBRYY010000271.1:0-1533 GCA_038237245.1 Gemmatimonadales bacterium
CGAGTGTCCCGTCTTCCACATCACCGGAATCCCCTTCGCCTTCACGATCTCGTCGGGGAGCGCTTGCGAGCACTTCACGTCGAAGACGATCGGCTGGCCGGGGCCGGTGCGCTCCAGCACATCGCGCGCATACAGGATGAGTACATGATCGCCCCAGACGATGTTGCCATCCGCATCCACGACCCCGATGCGATCTGCATCTCCGTCGAAGCCCACGCCCAGATCTGCGCCGCTCGAGCGCACGGCCTCGATGAGATCCTGGAGGTTCTCGACGACCGTCGGATCCGGATGATGATTCGGGAAGGTCCCGTCGCTTTCACAGAAGAGCCCCGTCCACTCGACGTCGAGGTGATCGAAGAGCTGCGGCGCGACGAGCGCGCCCACGCCGTTGCCACAGTCGACGACGACCTTGAGCCGGCGCTTCAGCTTCCCGGTGCGTGCAACGATATCTTCGACGTAGCTGTCGATGATCGCCTGCGAGCGCACCGTTCCCTTCCCCTCGGGAAAGCTCCCCGCGACCGCAAGTCGGTAGAGCTCCTGGATCTCCTCGCCGTGAATCGACTCGGTGCCCAGCGAGAGCTTGAAGCCGTTGTACTCCGGCGGGTTGTGCGACCCAGTGACCTGAATGCCGCCGGCCACATTCACGTGGTTGAGCGCCCAGTACAGCAGTGGAGTGGGGACCTGCCCGACGTCGACGACGTTCAACCCGCACTCCGTCAGCCCGCGCACCAGCGCGTCGCGAAGCGCCCCGCCGCTGGGCCTGTTGTCGCGGCCGACGGCAACGGCGCCCGTTATACTCTTATTCTTCAGGTAGGCGGCGTACGCGCGCCCGAGTGCGTACGCGGTGTCCGCCGTGAGGTCGCGGCCGACGATGCCGCGCACATCATACTGCCGGAAGATTTCCCTGCTCAACGCCATGTCGTTCCTCGATACGATGCGAGGCCGCGTGGGCGGCCTCGCGTGATCACTGGCTGGCCGCAGCCGCGACCGGAGGAGTCGCCGCCGGTGCACCCACCATACTAATCGGGACGCTGTCACGCGCGAGCATCAGGAAGCCGTTGGGCAAAATGCCGAAGAGCAGCAGCGTGAACGCGGACAGATAAATCACGAGAAAGGTGCCGGTGGGCACGGGACGCACCGCGGGCGCATTCGCGGGGCGCGGCTTCATGAACATCACGAGCACCACGCCGAGGTAGTAGCCGCACGAGATCACGCTCGCGACCACGAGGATCACCGCGAGCACCGTCTGTGGCTGCGGCGCGTGCAGCGCGGCATCGATCACGTACCACTTGGCGAAGAAGCCCATGCCGCCAGCGATCGGGAAGCCAAGGAGTGCCAGCATGAACACGGCCATCGCCGATGCGAGCCACGGCTCGGTGCTCCATAGCCCCGCGTAATCCGCGATCTCCTGATTGCGCTCGCCCGGCTCGCCGAGCGCGATCACGACGGCGAACGCGCCCGCCGTCGCCAGTGTGTAGGCGACGAGATAGAAGAGGAAGGCGGATGCGCCGAGGGAGTTCGCAACGACGACCG
>JBBRYY010000272.1:0-1390 GCA_038237245.1 Gemmatimonadales bacterium
AGCTTCACCTCGAAGTTCTCGGCCGGCGCCTGCCCGCGAATGCGATACGAGAACGCGTAGTTCTCCGGCAGCGCGACGTCGAACTTCTTGCGCGCGATCGCGTAGCCGCCGTGGCCGTGGAAGTCGAAGTCGAGGCGGAGCGCGTGACCGTGCGCACCGGTGCTGTCGGCGGAGATCGCGAGCGACACGCCGTCGGAGGGATGCGCGCTCCACCCCGCGGTGCTCTCGAAGCCGTCGAGCAGCCGCGCCGAGCTTGGGAGCGCCTGCGCGCTTGCGCTCATCGCAGATACTATAGTAGCGAGAGTGACGATGCGGCTCGACCGGCGACGGATCACCCCTTCACGCTCCCGGCCATCACGCCCTGGATGTAGTAGCGCTGGAGCACGAGGAAGACGATGACTACGGGCAGTACCGTGAGCACCGACCCCGCCATCATGAGCTCGGTATCCTGCACGTGCTCACCCACCAGACTCGCCAGCGCGACCGGCAGCGTGTACCGCCGCTCGTCCGACAGCACGATCAGCGGCCACATGAAGTCGTTCCACGTGGTGAGAAAGGTCCAGATCGCGAGCGTCGCAAGAATCGGCGTGATCGTCGGCAGCACGATCGAGCGATAGATCCGCGCCTCGCTCGCGCCGTCGATTCGCGCGGCATCGAGCAGATCGTCGGGGATCGAGATAGCGTACTGCCTGATAAGAAAGATCCCGAAGATGCTCGCCATGCTCGGGATGATTACGCCCCAATACGTGTTGATGAGCCCGAGCGACTTCATCAGCAGAAACAACGGGAGCATCGCAACCTGCACCGGAATCACGAGCCCCGCACTCATCGCGCGAAACACCGAGTCGCGCCCGCGGAATCTCAGCTTCGCGAACGCGTACCCAGCCATCGAGTTCACGATCAGCGACAGCACCGTCACGACGATCGCAATGATCCCGCTGTTCACGAGATAGCGGCTCATGCTGAGCCGAGTGAATACGTCGCGATAGTGCTGGAACGTCGGATGGTCGGGCCAGAGCCGCGGCGGAAATGTGTTCGCCTGCCCCGTAGGCATGAAGGACGCCGAGATCATCCAGATGATCGGGAAGAGCGACAGCAGCGCGCCGATGATGAGCGCTGCATAGATCGCCACCGTCCCCACGCGTGCGCGCTTCACGCAGCTAGCCTCCGCTCGAGGCGCAGCTGGATCGCCGTCCACACGAGGATGATGAGGAAGAGCAGAAACGCGATCGACGCGGCGACGCCAAGACGCCACCAGCGGAACCCTTCCTCGTACATGAACAGTACGAGACTCGTCGTCGCCCCCAGCGGACCGCCCGTCGTCATCACATACGGCTCGGCGAACAGCTGGAAGTAGCCGATCATCGTCACGACGCCGACGAAGAAGAAG
>JBBRYY010000273.1:0-1333 GCA_038237245.1 Gemmatimonadales bacterium
CATCGTGCTCGCGGAAGGCACGCTGGATCAGGCGGAACGGCAGGTGGCGGAGGTACGCGCCGCCCGCCGCAGGGAGGCGCATTCCGCGCCACTGCGTCGTCGCGAGTGGAAGCTCGGTGAGCGTGCCGGAAGGCCGATGGATGAGATGCGGCACCGGTGGCGCGCTCGGGTAGCCGTAGCCGGGGCGACGAATGGGAAAGAGGCTCGAGTCATAGCGATAGCCTTCCTCGAGCAGGATGTCGAACGCCCATTCGGTGCCGGGCGAAATCGAGAAGTTCGGCGCTCGAAAGCCCCACACGGGCGAACCGGAAAGATCCTCGAGGATGGCTTTCGACACGCGGATGTCTTCGCGGAATTCCTCGGGCGTGAGCGTATCGACGCGACGATGCCAATGTCCATGCGACGCGATCTCGTGCCCCGCGTCGATGATCCGACGCATGAGAAACGGATGACGCTCCGCGACCCATCCGAGCGTGAAGAACGTCGCGTTCGCGTGATGGCGCGCGAGCAGCTCGAGGATGATCCCGATCGAATGCTCGAGGCGGCTTGGATGCGAGTCCCAATCCTTTCGCTGCACGACGCGCTCAAACGCGCCGACCTGGAAATATTCTTCCACGTCGACGGTGAAGATGTGCTCAGTGGCGCAGTGCACCGGCAAGCTCATACGGAGCGCCGACCTGCGCGAAGGTTTAGTGCCCGCATTCGTGCGTCGAAGTCTTGCAGTTAGGGTGCCACCTGCGGCTTTCCCCACGCAACCGTTCGATGTTGTAACATCCCGTTGCTGCACACGCTTCTACGCGATCTCGCGCGCGCAAATTCTCCAACCCGTACGCCACGGACTGTTGCGTTGATACCACAAAGATCGTTCGGCCGAACACTCTGGATCGCCGGCCTACTGTTCATCGCCGTACTCACGCTCACACCGCAGTATGCAGCGACGCAGGCGCCGCCGAGCTGGTGCTTGTTGTGCGGAGCGCAATCGGTACTCGATGCAGTATTGAACGTCATTCTCTTCATTCCATTCGGGATGGGACTTCGCCTCGCTGGAGTATCGCGAAGGCGCGCGTACGCAATTGGTTTGGTGACCACGATCACCATCGAGCTTCTCCAGCTGTACATCCCCGGTCGCGACACGAGCCTCGGCGACATCGTCACCAACTCGTCAGGCGGGTTGATAGGGATCATCGCCGCCGACGTATGGCGGATCGTGCTGGTTCCGTCGCGACGAGCGGCGTCACGACTCGCCATCGGGTGGACGTTCTTCTGGATGCTCGTGTTAACGGCGAGCGCGGAGCTCACGCACATCTCGCTCACGCCCCTGACTGCGTGGGGG